>NZ_CAMYPD010000015.1 GCF_947286155.1 uncultured Tessaracoccus sp. | reverse complement strand
CCTCCTCGAAACCGGCGGATTCAGACCCCGATTACACCCTCAAATACGATGAGCCACATAGCGCACCGGCGAGTGCGCTATTCAGAGACCCGCACCAGCTTTGTTTCAGACACGCTGTTGGGCTGCCCCGCCACATTGATGCCACGCGCGGTGGCCGCGGCCCTCACTTCATAGGTGCCGGGTTCGCTGATCGACAGCATCACCGACCAGATGAGCCAGCCCTCGTCGTTTTTCGCGAGGCCCGTTTGCGCGATGCTGCTGGAAACGACCTCTTGCGTCTCGGTGTGGACGAGCGTCACCGTCGGAGCACCATATTCGGGCCTCACCGTGCCCTGGATGGAGAGCGTGCCTGCGGGCGTCACGTCCTGGTTCCTGGGCGAGGTGATCCACAACCCCGGCATCGGGCCAAGCCCATGGCGACGGTAGCCTTGCGGCTTGTTGAACGGTGCGGGGGCGGGAGATCCGTCGGCTTGGAACTGCACGACGAGGCCGGGCCGTTCCAACAGCTCCGACATGGTGTACACCATTTGCTCGATCGCAGCCTCCTGTTTGGCGGGCTCGATGCTCGAGTACGCGTCGGCGCTGAGATCGACGGTCAGCACACCGTTGTGCAGTTTCGATCCTTGGTACTTGCCCGTCCACAACGACACATAGTCGGGGTCGAGTGGCACGAGCGTGGTGAGCGATTCGATACCGGTTCGCGACAGGCTCGACGTCGACGGCAAGTCGCGATACTCCCGGTAGAGCTTGCCGTCGGTGCGCCCCACGTAGTAGATCGGTGCGCTGCGCACGACGGCTTGCACGGCCGCCTGCGTGGTGGGCGTCAGGCTCTCGACGGGCGACGACACCACAGGGTCAGGGACTGCCGCCGGCTCCCGTTGGGTGCCGACCGCCACAATCGAACCCAGAGCGAGCGCCACGATGCTCGCGACGGCCACCAACTGACCGCGCACGCTACCACGCTCAGGCGACGTCGCCTCCTGCAGCGTCGGCGCGAGAGGCTTGGCGGGAGGAACCTTGATCTGGCTCGCGATGGAGCGCAGCGCTGCAGTGAGATCGGCAGACAGCGCGTTGATCTGCTCGCCCTCCTCACTCGCGAGCTCCTCGAGCGCACTCTCGAGCCGCTGGTTGCTGCGGTGCACTGTGAGCCGCATGACGCGTGAGAGCTCCGGACCGAACATGGTCATGAAGTGGCTCACCACGAGGATCTCGGCCGACGCAGCGCTCTGCCTACGCAGGCGCTCGATGAGCGGTAGGTAGCGGCCGTCGTCGGGATCAGGAATATCGACGCCCTCCCCAGATGCGGTGCGTGCGAGGTGTATCACCTGTTCGGTGAGGTACTCCACACGCTCCTGCGGGTCGATGAGGCGCTTGCTACGACGGTGCAGCGAGCGGAATGCGGCACGCACGATGGAGCCCGCCTCGGTGCCCGCTCCGAGCAACTGTGCCAACCGGTAGAGGCGGGGGCGCTGCTCTTCGTAGAGCTGGATCAGATCGTCGATCCGCTCATTATGGACCGCCATCGATCAAATCCCGGCGTAGGAATGCATGCCGCTGAACAGCAGATTCACGCCCACAAAGTTGAACCAGAAGGTGGCCACACCGATCAGGCACAGCACCGCAGCAGGGCGACCACGCCAGCCAGCGGTGAGCGAGGCGTGGAGGTAGCCGGCGTAGACCACCCAGGTGATGAAGCTCCAGGTTTCCTTCGGATCCCAATTCCAAAACCGCGACCAGGCATACTGCGCCCAGATGGACCCGGCGACGATAGTAAACGTCCAGATGGGAAACGAGAATGCCGTCATGCGGTGGGCGAACGTTTCGAGCTTCTTCAACGACGGGATCCGCGCCAGGTAGCCGGTGAGCTCGGTGCCGTTTCTTTGGGCGCGGGCTTCGGCGGAGTGCCGCACCAGGAATAGCGCGCTCGCGACGGCGGCGATGTTGAATCCAGCGGCAGCGATGACGGCCGCGACGATGTGAATGATGAACCACACCGAGTGGAGCGCCGGCACGAGGGGCGCGACGTCGACGTAGAACACGGTGACCGCCAGCCCCAGCATGAGTGCAGCGATGAATGTCACACCGATACCGAGCCAGCGGGTGCCCCAGCGCCACAGCGACAGGAGGTACAGCAAACCCAAAATGGCGATCGCGGAGGTGACGAACTCGTACATGTTGCCCCAAGGAGCTCGCGACGCCGCGACTCCGCGTAGCACCACGCCCACCGTGTTCAGCAGCCAGCCCACCACCGTCGCAGCCACTGCGAGGCGTCCGTACAAGTCGACGTTGAGGCGCTTGGAGTCTTCCGAACCATCCACCGCTCGTTCGCTGGTGAGCCCACGGGCAAACACCCACTCAGCCGTGTGCAGGAAGAATGCGACGACGTATGCAACGGCGGCGGCCACCATCGCCAAGTCAGAGTATCGCGACACCTTATTCCTTCCCCCCGTTCAGGGCTGCGGCGAGCTCGGAGACCTCATCCTCAAGGCCCGTGGCGGTGTTGCTCCGGTCGAGGCCACCGACGGTGACGTCGTCGTCGCGCAACCGCACGAACATGCGCCTGGGCTTCACGAACAGGCTGAGGGTGAGCCCTCCGATGCCGATCAGCACCGACGCGAGCGCGAGGGGGTTGCCCGGCGTCTGGCTGATCTGCAGCTTCACCCACCGAGAGTAGCCGTCGAATTGCACGGTGCCCAAGTTGTCCGGGAGCGTGAACCCGGAGCCCGGCTTCATCCGGGCGCGCAGGCGTTCGTCGTTGTCACCAAGCACCGGCTCTAGGCCGGCCGTGTTGAGGGTGTACACCGACTCGGGCACGCCCGTCTCCGTCGCGGGCTCGCCGTACCAGGCATTGATCCAGATCTCGGGGTCGAGTGCGTCGGGGAACACCGAGTGCGGGCCCGTCTCGTCGAGCACCGCCGTCGGCAGGAAGATCGCTTCGAACGCGAGGCGCTTGGGGCGTGCGTCGGGCGCTTTCACGACGCCGACGGAGGAGAAATTGCCGTCCTGCGGCAGGAACACCTGCGGACCAGAGAACGCGACGTTGCCGTCACCGTCGGTGACCGTCATGTGGGCGGCGTACCCGTGGCCGAGCAGATTGATCTGCGAGCCGCCCTTGGTGTGGTAGGGCGTGTTCACTGTCATTAGCTCTTCGTGGGTCTGCCCGCCCTCGTTCACCGTGACGTGGGCGTCGAACACGCGCGCAGCACCGCGCTGCACCCGCCCCGTCTCAAACTTTGCCTGGAAGCTGTCGACGGTGAGGCTGAATTCTTCCAAGTCATCGGTGTTCACCCACGCGCCGGCGGTGAAATCGTCGTACTGCGTGATGACGTTGGCGAACCCGCGTCCCTCGACCACGACGACGCTGCCTTGGAAGCCTCCGAGGTTTGACCAAGCCAGACCGAGGAGCACCCCGATCAGGGACAGGTGGAACGTGAGGTTGCCGAACTCACGCAGGTACCCGCGCTCCGCGCTCAACCCCTCGTCGGTGCGGCGCACGCGATAGCGGTGCGATTTCAGCCAGCGCTCCGCCTCGTCGAGGATTCCCTCGTCGGGCACTGATTCGACGACGGCGTGCACCGGCATCTTGTGCAAGTGCTGGGGCAGCTTGGGTGGCGGTTTGCGCAGATCTCGCGCGTATTTCGCGATGCGCGGGACGATGCAACCGATGAGTGAGATGAACAGGAGCAGGTAGATGGCGGAGAACCACGGCGACGAGTACACGTCGTACATGTGCAGCGCCTCCCACACCTTGTCCAAGGTGGGGTGGGCGCGCTGGTACTCCAGCACCTTGATGGGCGAACTGGGGCGTTGCGGGATGATCGAGCCGGGGATGGCCGCCAGCGCCAACAGGAACAGCAGCATCAGCGCGGTGCGCATGCTCGTGAGCTGATTCCACATCCACCGCATCCACTGCAGCATCACAACACCGTCCCGAAGTTCGCAGCCCACTGACGCACGCCTGCCATGAGCGCATCCCACCATCCGACGAGCATCGCGAGGCCCACCGCAACCATCAGCGCGCCGCCGATGCGCTGCACGAGCACCTGGTGGCGCTGCAACCACTGCAGCCTGGGCGCGAGCTTCGTGAAGGCGAGCGCGAACACCAGGAACGGCAGTCCGAGCCCGAGCGCGTAGACGAATGCCAGCACGCCGCCGCGCAGGGCCGAGGCCTCGTTGAAGGCGAGCGTCAGGACGACGGACAGCGCCGGCCCGATGCAGGGTGTGAAGGTGAGCCCGAACACCAGGCCGAGGATGGGGCTGGCCGCCACACCCAGCGTCGGCGTGTACGACGGCCGCCACAGGTTCGGTAGCGGCAGGATGCCCATGAACGCCACACCCAGCGCGACGATGAGCGCACCGACGATGATCGTCACCGTCCGCTGATGTTCGATCAGCGCGGACCCGATGCCGCCGGCGAGGGTGCCCGTCGCAACAAATACGACGGAGAAGCCGAGGATGAACCCGATGGTGCCGAGCACCAGGGGTTGGCGTTTCCCTTCACCATTCTGGATTTGGCTAGGGGCGATGCCCGAGGCGTACGACAAGTACCCTGGCAGGAGCGGCAGCACGCAGGGGGACGCGAAACTCACCAGCCCGGCGAGCAGCGCCACTGGGATCGCCAGCACCATCGACGAGGTGAGCGCCGAGGCTACCCATCCCTCCAGCGGGATCACTGCACATCACCCACCAAGGCCACCAGGGTGTTAGCGTCTACTTCGCCGATCACCCGGGCAGCCACCTTGCCGTCGGCATCGATCACGATGGTGGATGGAATCGCTTTGGGGGGTAGCTGCCCGAATCCCAGCAATAGGGTGCCGTCGGGATCAAAAATATTGGGGTACGTGATGCCGGCGCTGCGCACGAACGCCTGCGCGGACGCCGTCGTGAGGTCGCGCGTGTTGAGGCCGAGGAACTCGACGTCGTCTCCTACCCGCTCGTACGCCTCGACGAGCTCGGGTGCTTCGTGCCTGCAGGGCGCGCACCAGGAACCCCACACGTTCACCACCACGACCTTGCCAGCAAAGTCGTCGGTGGAGATGCGTTCGCCGTCCTCCGTGAGCGACGGCCCCTCGAGCGTGGGTGCGTCCGGGCGCTGGTCTCGCTCCAAGATGGTGACGGTGCCATCACCGATGGCGAACCCTGCGGTGCCGTCGCCGGGCGTCTCGCCTGACTGCGCAGATGAGCAGGCGGCCAGCAACAGCACAGCGACGCCGGATGCGATTGCGCGCCTCATGTGCCCACCCGGAACTTCGAGGTCGAGGAGCTCTTCGGCAGCAGATCTGGAATGTGCTCGGCGTAGTCGACGCGCACGGGGCGCTCGTCGCGGAAGGTGAACGTCGTGACGGAGCACAGCGTCGTGCGTCGGCGCCTCGGGTCGTGCACGAAGGGTCGGCCTTCCACCGCGCGTCGGGCGATGTAAATCGGAAGTTGGTGCGAGACGACGAGCGCAGTGCCACCGTCGCCGGCGGCACGAGCCGCGTCGCTCAGCGCAGCGAGCATCCGCTCAGCGATGTCGACGTAGGGCTCACCCCAGCTGGGGCGAAGCGGGTTGCGCACATGCCAGAACATGCGCGGGTCGAACAGTGCACGGTTGTTGTCGCCGAACACCCTCCCCTCGAACTTGTTCTCCGCTTCCATGAGCCGGTCGTCGATGACGATCTCAAGGTCGGGGTGCTGCGCCGCCGACGGCGCGATGGTCTCTCTCGCGCGCTGCAGCGGGGAACAACGCAGGTGCGTGAGGGGCTCGTCGGCGAAGTGCTCGGCCATGCGGCTCGCCATGCGATGCCCCAGCTCCGACAGGCCGAAGCCCGGCAAACGCCCATAGAGCAGACCATCGGGGTTGAACACCTGGCCATGGCGCATCACGTGCACCGTCGTCGAGTTCGTCATGACCTCAGACTATGACTTGGATGCAACCGTCTTCCGACGACGACGGCGTTTGCGTTCGGACGGTTTCTTCAGCGGCTCGCCCTGGGCGATCTGGTTGTCGCGTCGGCGTTCGGCAAACCGCGCCAACCCGTCGGCGATGGCGACGACGGTAGGCGATTCTGCGATCACGTCCACGCGCAGACCGTGCTCCTCGCAGGCGGCAGCGGTGGCCTCGCCTGCGGCGACGATCACGGATGCCGCGTGCGGCTTACCCGCGATGCCAATCATGTTGCGCACCGACGACGCGGTGGTGAAGACGACAGCGTCGAACATACCCGTCTTGATGTCGTCGCGGATCTCAGCCGGCGGGGGCGCCGCCCGAACCGTGCGGTAGGCGGTGACGCCCTCGACCTCCCAACCCAGGTGGGTCAGGCCCTCGACGAGCGGGTCGATGGCGACGTCGGCGCTCGGCACGAGCACGCGGTTGATCGGGTCCATCAGCTCGTCGTAGGCGGGGAACTCGGCGGACAGCCCGGCGACGGTGTTCGAGCCCTCGGGGGTGAGATCTGCGGTGACGCCGCGTCGGCGGAGTGCCTCCTTCGTGCCGCGCCCCACCGCCGCGATGGAGATACCGGACATCGCGCGTGAATCGAGGCCATACTCTTCCAGGCGTTCCCACACTGCGACGACGGCGTGCGGCGAGGTGAACACACACCACAGGAATCGTCCGTCGACGAGGCCACGCATGGCGCGCTCCATGCCCTGCTCGGTGCGCGGCGGCTCGATGGACATCGTCGGGATGGTTTCAAACACGGCGCCGTACTGGGCGAGCTCCTCGCCGAGGTCGTCGAGCGAGTCCTTCGTGCGAGGGCTCAGGACGCGCCAGTCGAGCAGCGGCTTCTCCTCGAACCATCCCGTGCGACGATCGCGCTGGGAGTCGATGGAAGGGCCAGTCACGAGATAGCAGTAGTCGGAGTCGACGTCGGGCATGGAGCCCCACGTCACCACCTTGCTGCGCTGCCCCGTCGTGCCAACGCCTTCCAGGATGCATACCGCGTCGGAGGCGTCGAAATGCTCGAGCGCGATGTCGGTAACCGACTGCACCAGCTCGCGCGACGTGTGGACGGCGACGGTCTTCGCCGACGGCCACTCGTCGGCGGCGGGCGCCTGCACGGTGGAATCGAGGAACGCGGCGCTACCATCGATGGGGATGGCGCCGTAGTTGAGCATCGTCGTCCAATGGTTGATGCCGGGAATGATGTTGATGCGCACCCCGGCGGCTTCCACGTCGGACATCGCGCTCGACGGGTTGGCGTCGAAGAAGTGATCGGCGCGCTCGAGGCGCACCACCTTCAGCCCTTCGCGGGCTGCGTTCAGGAGCTGCGACGTCTCGTCGTCGGCAACGTGCTCGACTCTCGCATGCCCGACGCCGAGTCGGCGCACTTCCTCGACGTCGACGTCGGCATCGACCACCACGAGGTCGGCGAAGTGGAGGGTGCGTGCCCCCAACAAGGTGAGTAGAGCGAACTCACCCGGACCGGATCCGACGAAGGTGACAGACCCTAGACCTACTTCACTCACTGCCTTCTCCTATAGCCAGTTCGCGAGCGCAGCTTCATCCACGAACCAGTAGCTGCGCACCACGTCGTCGATGATGAGTACTGGGACGTGGTCCGAAAACTCCGCCCTCAGGGCGTCGTCGGAATCCACATCCACCAGTGCATACGTAGCTCCGCGCGCGCGGCACGTGCGCTGCACAATGCGCTCGGCGTCTTCACACAGGTGACAGCCGGAGCGGGTGAGCAGCCGAACCCGCGCTGCGGGAGCCACCGGCGTTACTTGCCTGCGCGGCGACGCTGGATACGAGTGCGCTTGAGCAGCTTGCGGTGCTTTTTCTTGGCCATGCGCTTGCGGCGCTTCTTAATGACAGAACCCACGTTCAGCCTTTCTGGACAGCTTGTTCGGGCCGCGGTTACGCGACAGGACTCCCCATGGTAACGCGCGGAGAGTGCATCAGCCTAATAACGGCGTCCATCTACTACGACCGGTAGGCGCTTTACCGCTCGGCCAGCTCGGCCGCTTTGGCCGCGCACGCCTCGACCGCGTCGAGCATGGCTGCGCGCACGCCATGGTCGTCGAGCACGCGCAGCGCGGCAGCCGTAGTGCCGCCGGGCGAGGTCACCTGTTCCCGTAGTTCGACGGCGGTACGGCCGGATTCCTCGAGCAGCTGGGCGGCGCCGAGGAACGTCTGCGTGGTGAGCGTCGTCGCCTCGTCGCGGGTGAGGCCTTGATGTACGCCGGCCTCGATCATCGCGTCGGCGATGTAGAACAGGTAGGCGGGCCCGGAACCGGAGAGCGCGGTGAGCGCGTCGAGGCGCTGTTCGTCGGTGATGATGGTCTTTCCCACCGCGCCGAAGAGCTCCTGGGTGCGCTGCACGTGCTCGTCGGTGGAGTGTTCACCTGGAACGATGCCGCTCATGCCCTGACCCACCAGTGCGCCGGTGTTTGGCATCACGCGCACACACGCGGTGCCCGTTGGGAGTTGGGCCTGCAGTTGCTCGAGCGTGACGCCAGCCGCGACGGAGACCACCAGCGCACTCGGTTTCGGGCGCAGCGCCGCGAGGACTTCGTCGAATTGGTACGGCTTGACGGCCAGAACGATGATGTCGGCGCCGGCTGCCTCGTCGAGGCTCACACAGCGCACGCCGAATTGCTGCTCAACCTCTGCGGTGCGAGCTTCGGAGCGTTGCACCACGACGATGTCGTTGGCGCTCCAGCCCGCCGCCAGCCAGCCTGAGAGCAAGGCGCCGCCCATGTTGCCGGCGCCGATCAACGCGAGCGTCATGCCAGCAGCTCCGCGATCTGCACCGTGTTGAGTGCCGCACCCTTGCGCAGGTTGTCGCCGGAGAGGAACAGCACCAGCCCGGTGCCGTCGGGCAGCGACTGGTCTTGACGGATACGCCCGACGAGGGTGTCGTCGCCACCTGCCGCAGCGAGCGGAGTGGGCACGTCAACCAACTGCACGCCGGGTGCGTCGCGCAGCGCCGAGCGGGCCTCGTCGGGTGATACTGCGCGGGAGAAGCGTGCGTGCACCACGAGCGAGTGCCCGGTGAAGACGGGGATGCGCACGCACGTGCCTGCGACGGCGAGTTCGGGGATGTGCAGAATCTTGCGCGACTCGTTGCGCAGCTTCTTCTCCTCGTCCGTCTCGCCGAGCCCGTCGTCAACGATGCTGCCTGCGATGGGTACCACGTTGAACGCGATCGGCGCGACGTACGGGCCGAGGTCGCCAGGCTGCATGAGCGAGCCGTCATGGGTGAGGCCGCGAATGTCGTCGACGATGCCTACCTGCTGTGCGAGGGTGTCGACGCCGGCGAGCCCCGAGCCGGAGACCGCCTGGAATGTGGTGACCTGCATTGCCACGAGCCCGGCCGCGTCGTGGAGGGGCTTCATCACGGGCATGGCCGCCATCGTCGTGCAGTTGGGATTGGCGATGATGCCGATCTCCGCGCGGTGCACGTCGTCGGGGTTCACTTCGGAGACGACGAGCGGCACGCGGTCGTCGAGTCGCCACGCCGAGGAATTGTCGACGACGGTCGCACCGGCCGCGGCGACCTTCGGCGCCCATTGCTTCGACGTGCCTCCGCCCGCGGAGAACAGTGCGACGTCGAGGCCGCCGAAATCAGCCTGAGCGACATCTTCCACGACAACGTCGGCACCGTCGTACTGCACCGTCTTACCGGCGGATCGGTGTGAGGCGAAAGCGCGCAGCTCGTCGACGGGAAAACCTCGTTCGGCGAGCACGCGCAGCATGACGCTGCCTACCTGGCCTGTGGCTCCAAATACTCCAACACGCATGTCGGCCAGTCTACGCAGACTGACGCCGCGTCGACGGCGGCGTCCGAAGCGCGTGCTGGCTCACGCGAACGGGAGGTACACGAGCAGCCCGGCACCGAGAAATGCGAACAGGTCGAGCAGCACATGGACGATGACGAGCGGCATCACGCGCTTCAACTTGAGGAACAGCCAACCGAAGGCGAGGCCCATCACCAGATTGCCGAGGAACCCGCCGAAGCCTTGATAGAGGTGATAGCCGCCGCGAATCAGCGCCGAGATGACGACGATCACCCACATCCGCCCGCCGCGCTGTGCCCAGCGTGTGAAGAGGTAACCGATCATCACGACTTCCTCGAGGATGCCGTTCATCAACGCCCGGCCGACGAGGATCGGCACCGTCCACCACTGTGCCGTGAGGTTCGCCGGGCTGACCTGCGTGTTGATGCCGGCCCGGACGGCGAAAAGGTAGAAGGCGAGCCCAGCCACGCCGATCACGGCGAAGATACCGAAGCCTTGCGCCAGGTCGCGTCCTGGTTTGCGCAGGTCGAACCCCATCGCCTTGCAGGGGCCACCGTCGGGAGGGAAATACACCCACAGCAGATACAGCACCAAGGCCACCGGCATGAGCGGGAACAGCGTGCCGGCCAGCTGGTAGGCGAAGTCGAGCCACGGCCTGTCCGGTGTGCGCGAGGTGTTCATCGTTGTCACCTGCTGGTTGAGCGCCACCTCGCGGGTGAGCTTGTCCCAGATCGATAGCCCCGCGTACACGGCGGACTGGCCGAGCGAGAGCAGCAATACGACGGCGATCTCCACCCCGAGGCGACGCCGCACGTCGCGCGGGGCAACGTCGGTGTTCGTCATCGTTTGTCGAACACCGCCCGGAGGTAGCCCCAGGCGGTCTGCGGCCGACGGGCGACGCGGGTGAGCAGGTACTCGTACCAGCCAGGACCATACGGCAAGATCACGCGCGAACGCTGACCAATGTCGGCTAGGCGGCGCTGTTCGAGCGGGCGCACACCGTAGAACATCTGGAACTCGATATCCGCGACGGGGTTGCGTCGGCTGAGCTCTTGGGCGATGGCGATGATGCGAGGGTCGTGGGAGGCGAGCATCGTGCGCGCGCCACCTTCCATCGCGAGGCGCAGACAGCGCACGAGGGTTTTCGATTTGAGGTGCTCATTGTTGTAGCCGAGCGCACGAGGCACGGGGTACGAGCCGATGCACAGTCTGAGCCGCGGGGAATCGTCGAGGAGGGCCTGGACGTCGCGCTCGGCGCGGCGGATGTCGACGGGCAAGGTGAGCCCGAGGTCGGGGTGGTCGGCGTGCACCTCGCGCCAGAGCCGGAGGGTGTCGCTGTACTGGGCGGCCCCCTGCATTTCCAGCGTGACGAGAGCACCGACGGCGGCAGCATCGTCGGCAAGTGTGCGGAGCGTGGCTCTCGCTTCGGCCATCGATGTGCGGATCCCGAGCTGCGATGGCTTCACCGACAGTTCCACGCCGCGGGCATCATCGCCGAGGTTCGCGAGCAGCTCTTCGAGCGCGGCCGGCGATTCCGCTTCCGATTCGCTCGTGGGGAGGTAGGTGTAGCCAAGCTCGAGGCCTTTGGAGCGCAGGTCGAGACCGGTTTCGACGGCGGTGGTCGGCACGACGCCGGCGACGTAGGGGCGGGCGATCTCTTCCAGCGCCCCGGATGCGAGTGCCGTGCGTTGCACGCGCTTCGAGCGGATCACGCGACGCAGCATGCCGTGAATCATCGACGCTCCTTGCCAATCTCGAGGTGCTTGCGGGTGTTGGCGAGCACGTCGGCGAGCATCGTCGCACGCTCGTGGCGCGAGCGGGCGCGACGGGTGGACACCTCCACCACAACGTGGCCCTGGTAGCCCGTGCGGCCGAGCTCTTCGACGACGTCCCACGCGTTCTGGTCGCCCTCGCCAGGCAGCAAGTGCTCATCTTTGAACGAGCCGCACCCGTCGGTGAGGTGCACGTGCTTCAGCCTGCTCCCCCATGCGTGGAGGAGATCCATGGCTTGCAGCTGGGCCGTCGATGCGTGTGAGAAATCGAGGGTGAGGTGGTCGTAGTCGCGGTCGGTGGGGTTCCACGTCGGGAGGTACATGGGCAGCTTGCCTGCAGGTGAGCGCCAGGGGAACATGTTTTCGACGGCGAACGTCACCCCCGAGGTTTGGTTGAGCCGGCGAATGCCCGCCTCAAACTTCGCGCCGTATGCGCGCTGCCAGCGAAACGGCGGGTGCACGACGACGACATCAGCCCCCAGTTGCTTGGCCGCCTCGGCTGACTTCTCGAGTTTCGCCCACGGATCACTCCCCCACACCTGCGGGGTGATGATCAGCGTCGGGGCATGTATCGACAGCACCGGAACCTTGTGGTACTTGCTGAGCTTGGCGATGGCGTCGACGTCCGTGCTCAGCGGGTCGATGCCCACCATGAGCTCCACACCGTCGTAGCCAAGCTGCGACGCGAGCTCGAATGCGCTCGCAGAACTCTCTGGGTACACCGTCGTGGTTGACAGCGTGACGGTTGGACTAGTCACGGCTCCCACATTACAAGGGTCGCCGTGCTGGCGGCGACCGCGAGGGCCCAAGCGGAGGGGCACTGCGGCACCCCGATTCGGAGGAACGGTGCCCCGTCGTGTTGAATGGGGGCATGATGCACGTGGACCACTTGATCTTCGCGGCAGGACCCGATGGTCTCGAGGCCGATGCCGCTCGTCTTGCTGAGCAACTGGGCGCGGAGTACAAGGACGGCGGGGTTCATCCCCGGTTCGGCACCCGCAACCACATCATTCCCCTCGCTGAGGCTCGCTACATCGAAGTAGTGGAGGTACTCGACCACCCTGCAGCTGAAAAGGCACCGTTTGGGCAGGCCGTGCGGTCGCGTTCCAACATGGGCGGCGGCTGGATGGCTTGGGTGGTGAGCGTCGACGACATCGCCCCCATTGAGGAGCACTTGGGCCGCAAGGCCGTCGAGGGTTCGCGCGTGTTCCCCGACGGTCGTCGCCTCGAGTGGCTGCAGATCGGTGTGCGCGGGCTGATCGCCGACCCACAGCTGCCCTTTTTCATCCAGTGGAAGTCCGACGCCGACGTGCGCCCCAGCGCCCTGCACGGCGAGGTGAAGCTCAAAGGCTTCGAGGTCTCCGGTTCGGCCGAGCGCTTGAGCGAGTGGCTGCAGCACGAGATTTCGGACAACCTCGACGGCGTCGAGTTCCATCTCGTTGCGCCGAATGCGATGCCCGGCATCAGCCGCGTGCGGTTCGAATCGGGCGCCAAGGGCGAGGTCATTCTCTGACCTTCATCGTCGCGGTCGACGGCTTCGGGGCGAGCGGGAAGTCGTCGCTGGCTAGGCAGTTGGCGCGGCAGTGCGCGGGCCAGGTGGTGACTCTCGACGATTTCGCGCGCCCCGGCACCCCTACTTGGGAACATGAGCGTTTCATCGATGAGGTGCTCCGCCCGCTGCGCGAGGGGCGCGAAGCCTCGTATCAACGGTGGCCCCACGATGCGGCAATGCCTGTGGGCTCTGGCGTCGTCGCGCCTGAGGGTCTGGTGATCGTCGAAGGCGTGTCGGCGTTGGCGCTCGCGGTAGTGGAGCGCGTCGGGCGTTGGTGGGATCTGTCGCTGTGGCTTGATGTCACCGAGGAGGAGCGCCGACGCCGCATCTCGGCCCGCGACGGCGACGGCCTCGCGGAGCGGTGGGTAGATGCGTGGTGGCCGTCGGAGCAGAGGTACTTCCGCGACGAGCGCCCCCTCGACCGCGCCGACTTCATCATCCGCGGCTGACCCACCGCCACTGCCCTGCGCGGGCCCGCCGGGTTGCGTCGACGTCGGCTCCCTCGCCCGGTCGTCGGCTCCCCCGCCCCCGCCCAGGCAGGTGCAACCTGTGCGGCAACAGAGCGGATCAAGTGTCACCTGCCTCCCGACGACGACGCGCCCCACCGAAGCAAGTGACACCTGTTCCGGAACTAAGCCGCACAGGTTACCCCTGCCCTGCGGGGGGACACCGGGGCGACGAAGACCTCACTCATCGCGCTGGGTCGGCCATAGGATGAGGCCATGCCCAGCCAGCTCGACCGCCTGTTCTACATCGACGATTCAGGGCGCCCAAGTGCCGGACGTGTGGTGTACGGATGGATCAGTTTCGAGCCGTGGCAGTGGCGCGACGTCCTGGGCGCGTGGCTCGATCTGCGAGCGTCCTTATGGCGTCAGTTCCGTGTTCCAGTCACGCAGGAGCTCCACACCACCGAATATGTGAATGGGCGCGGCCGAATCTCGACGAACCCGCCAGAAGCATTCCAACGAAACGGGCAGACACTCTGGCGCGACTTGGGCAAACAGGTAGCCATTGCATGTTTGCAGACGCTGTCTTCTGTTCAAGGGCTGCGCATTGGCGCGATCATCGCGACGCAGGGACCAGGGAACCTCGCTCACACGAAGCGCGACCTCTATGCGGCGCTATTGACATCGTTTGAGGAAGCGTTAGCCGAACGGGATGCGCTCGGCCTTGTCTTCGTCGACGGCGATGGGCGAGACACCTTATATCGCGACGTCCACCGCTCGCTCCCGCGACGGACGCGTCGAATCGTCGAAGACCCCATCCATCAGGACTCGAAAACCTCGCAACTGATGCAAATGGCTGACTTGGTTGCATGGACAGCCAATGCCCATGCAGACCCTCCGCCGAAGCTCCTCGAAGCCCAGGAGTGGTGGGCCCAGTACCTCGAGGTCCGGGATCCCGCACGCCGGCCACGGATCGTCGCGCTCTAGAAACAGCAAGACCCCCGAACACCGCAGGTGCGGAGGGGGTCTGCGTGCTCAATGTTACCACGGCTAGCCCACCGCCGCGGCCTGGCGTGGGCCCGCTCGGCCGGGTTGCGTCGACGTCGGCTCCCCGCCCGGTCGTCGGCTCCCCCGCCCAGGCAGGTGCAACCTGTGCGGCAACAGAGCGGATCATGTGTCACCTGCCTCCCGACGACGACGCGCCCCACCGAAGCAAGTGACACATGTTCCGGAACTAAGCCGCACAGGTTACCCCTGCCCTGCGGGGGGACACCGGGGCGGGGAGGACACCGGGGCGACGACGGCGTCGGCGGGTTGTGTCAGAGGTTGCGGGTAGGTTGCTGGCATGGCGAAGAAGCAAGACAGCTACCAGTGCACAGAGTGCGGTTGGACGTCGACGCGATGGGTCGGCCGGTGCGGCGAATGCCAAGCCTGGGGGTCCGTCGTGGAACGGGGTGCGCCGAAGCTGCGCGAGGTGGCCGCGCACACTCCCGCGGCGAAGGCGCTGCCCATCTCGCAGGTGCCTATGGAGTCGGCCAAGCGCTACCCGACGATGATCGGCGAGCTCGACCGCGTGCTGGGCGACGGGCTCGTCCCAGGCGCTGTCATCTTGCTCGCCGGCGAGCCAGGCGTCGGAAAATCGACGCTACTGCTCGATGTCGCGGCCAAGTGGGCGTCGGCTCAGCGCACCACGTTGTATATCTCCGGTGAAGAGTCGGCCTCGCAGGTGAAGCTGCGCGCCGAGCGCACGGGAACCGTCGTCGACGATCTGTACCTCGCCTCCGAATCCGACCTCGGCACCGTGCTCGGCCACATTGAAGAGGTCTCCCCCAGCCTCGTCGTCGTCGACTCGGTGCAAACCATCACCACCGCCGAAGCCGACGGCGTGCCCGGCGGCCCGTCGCAGGTTCGCGAGGTTACCGGCGCCCTCGCGCGCGTCGCCAAACGTGAGAACATCGCAGTCATCATCGTCGGGCACGTCACCAAAGACGGGTCCATCGCCGGCCCGCGCACCATGGAGCACCTCGTCGACGTGGTGTTGTCGTTCGAAGGCGACCGCCACTCCGGGTTCCGCATGGTTCGGGCCACGAAGAACCGGTTTGGGCCCGCCGACGAGGTCGGCTGCTTCGAAATGGATGAGTCAGGCATCGTCGAGGTGCCAGACCCGTCAGGCTTGTTCACCACCCGCCACGAGGAACCCACGCCCGGCACGTGCGTGACGGTCACGATGGAGGGCCGCCGCCCGCTGCTCGCAGAGGTACAGGCCCTCGTCGCGCAATCCACCAACGAGAAGAATCCGCGCCGCACCACGCACGGGCTCGACGGCTCCCGCATGGCGATGGTGCTCGCCGTACTCGAACGCAAGGCCCGATTGCCGCTGTTCGGCAACGACGTGTACGTCTCGACGGTGGGCGGCGCCCGCGTCACCGACCCATCCGTCGACCTCGCCGTCGCCATCGCCGTCGCCTCCGCAGCACTCGACCGCCAGCACCCGCGACGCGTTATTGCGCTCGGCGAGGTGGGCCTGGCAGGAGATCTCCGACGAGTTCCTGGCACCGAGCGGCGGCTCGCCGAAGCAGCCCGGCTGGGTTTCGAACTCGCGCTCGTCCCGAAAGGCTCCCGCGATGTCACCGCCCGCGTGCCCAAGCTCGGCAACCTCAAGGTCGTGGAAGTACCCACTCTTCACGACGCGCTCAGCGTGCTCGACCTGCGCCGTGCTGCGCGCGAGTAGCCCTACCCGGGGCAATGGTGCTGTGCTCGACAGGAGTCGGTGACCCTACGCTGCACTACAGTCCTGTGCACTCACACGAAAGGGTGCAACGATGACGGACTTCCGCCTCGAGCCAACAACCCATGTCGGCGCTGCAGCACGCCGGTTTGAGGATCTTGCGACATCGACGAACCACGCACTCGGATACGTAGAATCAGGTCCAGGAACGCTAAAGCAAGCCGACGGGCGAATCTGGATGCTAGCTTTGGGCGGCCATCAGGACTTCGTGGAACACACGGAACGCAACATCCAGCGCGGCAAACAGCTCCTCGAGGCAGCCCGTGACGCCTTGGACGCTGTGCAGGACCGATATGACTCGACTGAGGAGGACCACCTCGTCGGTGTGGCAGACCTCTTCGCCAACATCGGCGGCGCATCCAGCAGCGAGCCGTTGGCTGACCACGGCAGCGCCGCCGACTATGGCACTTCTCTCCCCGCGCACGAGATCCCGCCGGCCGAAAACTTCGACGGCATTCCCGACTGGGCGATCATGGTGATGGAATTCGGCGGTTCCTTCGTCTCCCCCACGTATTGGGCGATGAAGATCCTCGAGTGGACCATCGGGACGAACCCCCTGGACTGGGCAATTGCCCAATTCATGGGTGATTGGGACGAGGTTGCGAAGGCAGGAAACGCCTTCACGCACACGGGCGCCTACTGGGCCCAGATGGGCACCGTAACCACCGATGATTGCGCGGTGCTGATGCGCGGTTGGGAGGGCGACGCGGCCCGCTCCGCCGAGTCCTGGTTCCGCAGGCTGGCCGAGGCGCACACCGAACAGGAGCCGGGCCTAACGGAGATCGGCAGACAATACAGCACCTTGGCCCAGGGCATGCATCTGAGCGCCAAGGGCATCGGCAGTCTGCTCGTCGTCATTGGAGACCTCGTCGCCGGTGCCGCGATCCTTGCCGCGGCTATTGCCGTGGCAACCGCCAGCGGAGTCGGTGCGCCTGCAGCGGCTGCGATGACCTCGTCCCTGATGATAATGCTCGATGCCGTGCTAGGGGTGTGGCAAACCGTGCTCACTGTCCAAGGAGCAACCGTGGGCGCGGCACTGCTCTTCGCGGGCGTCATCGCCGGTGCATGCTCACGCATCGGCTCGATCGAACAGTTGGAGATGCCCAATGGCGAATGAACCACAGCACACGCCGAGCGAAGGCAGCCGCCCCGGGCTGGGTGACGATCATTCCTTCGCCCAGTTCGTCGGGCACGACCGGAGCCTGATGGCAGCGATGGACCTGGCGCTGAGTACCCTGGCGGGACAGGCGAAGGACCCCCAGCTTGCCGAACGCATCGAACTGGCGCGCGAAGGACGGCTGGGGTTCGCAGAACTCCTGGAGCACCGTGCCTTTCGCGAGGAGTTCAACACCGGGGCAGAACGCACTGAAGATCGCGTAGCGTCGGCGCGGGGGGCGATGAGCGAGGAGGAGCGGGAGGAGCTCAATACTCGAGCACGCCAGATGCACGAGCGACTGACCTCCTCGGGCGCGACGGGCGAAGCCGTCCGCCAAGCCTTGCAGGCCTTCGAGCGCTGAAGCGGTCGCTCGCCGGGCCGGTCGGCTGGCCGTGCGTCGATCCTCGTGGCGGCGCGGACGCGCTCAGCCCACCGCCCACATCGCGATCGTGACAGCGGCGATACCCGCCAACGCGACAAGGGCCCACCTCACTGCTTCCGGGGTGCGCAACGCGGCTCGCGTGGGAGGGGGCTCGGTGATCTTCACGTGCCGCAAAGCTCCGCCCAAACGCCAACATCCCCAAACAGTGAGCAGACACCCTGCGCCGCTGATCCAGTACTGCCACAGCCCATCATCGACCGCCGTCGCGAACTGGAGCACGGCGAGAAAGACGAACGACACAGCGCACAAACGCATCGAGAACGACAACAACCCCCGTCACCCCTGGCTGCGGCGGAACTCGATATCGAGCTTCGCCTCTAGGCCCGCGCCCGAGGTAATGCCGGTGAACAACGTCACCTTCGGCTCACACCGAAGACTGCGGTTGCTATCGATGTGCAACGTGGCGAGGAAGCCGATAGCCCAGTTCTTCATGCGTGCCTCCCAAAGTCGACGTAGGAAAAAATGATACGGCAAAGCCCCTGCCTTCGCAGAGGGCGGCTTCCGCGCGGACGCTCGGCCTTCAAGCGTCTCCAGGACTTGCTGTTCCCACTGCTCAGGAGAATCCGCTAGGTATCGACCGAGCGGCATGAAGGCTGCTGTCGCACCAGGCTTCGGATGTCTGCTCGCCTTCCACTGGGTGACGACGAGATGGCTCCACTCTTCACGTTGACCATGCGCGAGCACCCACTGTTGAGCACTCAGGTGCGCTTGAACGGCGCAAATCGTTCGATGTCCACCGGGCGATCCTTACGCGGTAGGCCTTCGACGACGAGCAGGTAGGACTCGACGACGAGTTCGTGCACGTGTCGCTCGTCGAGCTGGTCGTCCGGGCGCAGGCTGATCCAGTGGCGCTTGTTCATGTGGTAGCCCACCGTGATCTGCTCGTACTCTGCGACGAGCGCGAGGACGTCGTCGGGGCTCGCTTTGAGGTTCACGATGGGTTCGCCGTCGTGCTCACTGAGCAGCACGAACACCTTGCCGCGCACCTTCCAGACGTCCCAGGACGGGCCGAAGGGATGAGTGAGCGTCGTCGCCGGAAGCTCCTCGGCTTTTGACGACGCCCAACGCTGGATCTGGTGGTCAGCCACCGACGATCCGGTATCTCTGATGCACGGGTCGATGATACTCGCCTCATGCGGCGTGCTCGACCTGCGCCGTGCCACGCGCGAGTAGTCCCCGCGCGCGGCGCGCCTCAGCTCACCCCTGCAGCGCCGCGAGGAACCGCTTCGCCAACGCCGCCAACACGGCATCGCCACCGGCCGCGACGCGTTCCAGCGCCGGCACGGCCGCCTCGCCCAGCTGCCCCAATGTCGACACGGCCGTCAACCGCACGGGCTCGTGCTCATCGGCCACGCGTTCCTCGACGGCATCCGTCGCCCCGGCAGCGCGCTCACCGAGGTATCCGAGCGCCTCGACGGCGTGGTCGCGCACGTCGGCATCGTCACTGCCGAGCGCCTGAACAAGCACCGGAACACCAGCCTCACCGAGCTTCCGGAACGCGTCCGACAAGGCGTCGCGCTGCCACCCGTCGCCATCGCCCAGCCGTTCAGCCAGCACCGACGCGGCCCTAGCGCCGCCGGTGTTCGCCGCAGCCCGGTAGGCCTTGATCGCCACGTCGGCATGCTCGTCGAGCACCAGCGGGGCTACCTTCTCGAAGTGCGCCGGGTTACCAATTTTGCTGAGCACGTGCGCTCCGGAGAAGCGGTCGTGCGGGGCGTCGCTGACGAGCAGTTCCAGCAGCTGCGCCTCGGCCTCGTCGGCATGCTGCACGAGCGCCCAGGTGATGTCTTCGCGCACGTGTCCGTCGGGCTCCACACGCAGCCGCTCGATCAACACGTCCACCACCCCATCGGTGTGGATGGTTCCGAGCTCGAGCGCGGCGTGCCGACGCGCGGTCACCGTCTCACCTTCCCGCAGGGCGGTGATGGGGTCTGTCATGGCTGTCCTTTCACACGTACCTAATGCCATCGTATGGGCCACCACTGCGAAATCCCGGTGCGTTCGCTGCAGGCACATGAGGAGCGTTCAGTATCCTGGTGTGTATCCCACGAGGAGGGGCCCGTGTCTCGATCCATGTTGCAGCGCTACCTGAAGCAACTCGCTCCGGGCACACCGCTGCGCGAAGGTATTGACCGTATTCTCCATGGCCGCACCGGCGCGCTCATCGTGATGGGCAACAACCGGCAGGTGCAGAAGGTGTCGTCGGGCGGCTTCACAATCGACGTCGACTTCTCCGCCCAGGCGCTGCGCGAGCTCGCCAAGCTCGACGGCGCCATCATCCTCAGCAACGACCTCACCCGCATCGTCGCAGCAGGCGTACACATGGTGCCGCCTGGCGATCTCCCCACCGCCGAAACCGGCACCCGCCACCGCTCCGCCGACCGCACAGCGCAGGCCGCCGGCGTTCCCGTGATCAGCGTCTCCGCGTCGATGGGCACCGTCTCGCTGTTCATCAACGGGCGCCGACACGTCGTCGAAAAGGCCGGCGACGTCATCAGCCGAGGCACGCAGACCCTCGGCGCCCTGAACAGCGTCGTGCAGCGGCTGGGGGAAACCGTCGACCAGCTCACCGCCCTCGAAGTGGCGAACCAGGTGACCGTCCGCGACCTCACCGCCGTCGCGCACCGTTACGAGCTGGCCCGACGCCTCTCAGCCGAGATGGACTTCAACATCACCATCCTGGGCGCCGAAGGACGCCTGCTCGCCATGCAGCACGCGGAGCTCGCCGCCCCGCTCAACGATCTCGCCGAGCTGCTCACGAAGGACTACGCCCACAACCTCGAGACCCCGTCTGAGTTCCAACTCGACAGTCTGCAAAACTTCACCCCCGAAGAGCTCCTCGGGCACCACCTCATCGCGGAACGCATGGGCTTCGGCCACGCCGTCCACTTGGAGCAGCACCTCACCACATACGGCTACCGCGCATTGACGACGATCGGCCGTCTGCCCGCGGGCATCGTCGACCTTCTGCTACCGCAACACTCGCTGCAGGAGCTCCTCACCGCCAGCAGGGCCCAGCTCATGGAGATCGACGGCGTTGGCGAGCAGCGTGCCCGACTCATCCGCGACGCGCTCTTGCGCATCGGCGAATCCGCATTCGCCCGCTCTGATCCGTCCTGATAAGGTTCTGAACACCACAGGGGAGCGCCACAAGGGCGCTGAGAGTGCAGGAGCTGCAGACCCTCAACCTGATCCGGTTCGTACCGGCGTAGGGAGTGAGTAATTCTCCTTGGCTTTGGCCAAGCCCAACAGACCAGGAGGAATAATGAAATTCCGTGTTCTCGCCGTCGGGCTCGCTGCCCTTGCCGTCGCCGCATGCGGATCGGGTACCGAATCGACGAACGAATCAGCGCCCGCCACAGAAACGAAGAAGCTGACGGTCGTCTCCCACGCGTCGTTCAATCTTCCCGACGAGCTGAAGGCGAAGTTCGAGAAGGAATCAGGCCTCGAAGTTACCTACTCCCCCATGGATGATGCGGGCGCGATGGTGAACCAGCTGCTGCTCACCAAGGATTCCCCGCTCGGCGACGTCGTCTTCGGCATCGACAACACCTTCGCTTCCCGCGCGGAATCCGAGGGCGTCATCGACCCGTACCTCTCCGACAAACTCGACGAGCAGGCCAAGGCCATGGCCACCGAGCAGATGTCCTCCATCGACTTCGGCGATGTGTGCATCAACGCTGACCGCCAGTGGTTCGAGGAGAAGAAGCTCGAGATCCCGGGGACACTCGACGACCTCACCAAGCCCGAGTACAAGGACCTCCTCGTCGTCTCCAGCCCGGCGTCATCGTCGCCTGGCCTGGCGTTCATGTTCGCCACCATCGGCGCCAAGGGCGAAGGCTGGCTCGACTACTGGAAGCAGCTCGACGCCAACGGCATGAGCGTGGTTGCCGGCTGGACCGAGGCCTACAACGTCGAGTTCTCGCAGGGCGAAGGCAAGGGTGATCGCCCGCTCGTGCTCAGCTACGCCTCCTCCCCTGCGTGGACGATTGGCGACGACGGCGAATCCACGACGGTGAACCTCCCCGACACCTGCTTCCGCCAGGTGGAATACGCGGCCGTGCTGAAGGGCGCAGCCAACCCGGAGGGCGCCAAGCAGTTCGTCGACTTCCTGCTCTCCCCCGAGGTGCAGGCCTCCATCCCGGACAACATGTACATGTACCCGGCGCTGGGCGACACGAAGCTGCCTGAGAATTGGGCGAAGTTCGCGCCGCTGGCTGTGAAACCCATCGAGCTGTCGCCGGAGAAGATCAATGAAGGCCGCGAAGATTGGCTGAACGAGTGGACCGAGGCCATCGGTCAGTGACGAGGCACCTTCCTCGAGCTGGCACCGTCGCGTGGATCATCGTCGCGGCGGTGCCAGCTGTATTCCTGACCCTCTTCTTCGCCTGGCCAGCGGCGACGCTGGTAGCGCGAGGTTTCCACGACGAGACGGGCTGGACGCTCGACGGATTCGTCAAGGTGGCGACGTCGCAGCGCACCTGGCGAGCCTTGTGGTTCACCCTCGGCACGGCGTCACTCGCGACGTTGCTGTGCGTCGGGGCAGGCATCGTCGGTGCGTATGTGCTGTATCGGTTGCGTTTCCCCGGCCAGCAGTTGCTGCGCGGGCTCGTGACCGTCCCGTTCGTACTCCCGACGGTGGTGGTGGGCATTGCGTTCAGTGGCCCGCCGCCGGTGGTGGGGATTGTGCTCGCGATGGTGTTCTTCAACTACTCGGTGGTGGTGCGCACCGTCGGGGCGCTGTGGGCTCGCATTGACCCACGCCAGGCGCAAGCCGCGCAGGCGCTCGGCGCGTCGCCGCTGCACGCGAGCCTCACCGTGACGCTCCCCGCGCTCGTGCCCGCCATCGTCTCTGCAGCGTCGTTGGTGTTCCTGTTTTGCGCGTCCGGGTTCGGCATCGTCATGACCCTCGGGCGCGGCAAGTACCAGACCATCGAGACGGAGATCTGGTTCCAAACCACCCAGGTGTTCAACCTCTCCGCTGCCGCCGCGCTCTCTATCGCGCAGGTGGTCGTCGTGACGATCTGCTTGTGGATCACGAGCGCCTGGCAGCGACGAGCCCAAGCTGCCCTGCGCCTCCTGCCGGAGAGCACGAGCAGCGACGCGCTCACCTGGCGCCGCGACTGGCCCGCGCTCCTGTTCACGGGCGGGGTGTGCCTGTTGCTGCTGGTGGTGCCGCTCGCGGGGCTCGTGGTGCGCTCGCTGCGGGTAGATGGCGCGTGGAGCCTCGCCGGGTATCGGGGCTTGTTCGACGGGCAGCTCGGGTCGGCGATTCGCGCGACCCTGATGACCGCCGTCGCGGCAGCCACCATCGCGCTGGTGCTGGGTGTGCTCGTCGCGCTGGTGGTCTCCCGTCGCCCGCGGTCTGTGTCCGGGCGTTGGTGGCTCGGCGCCACCGAGAATGTCTTCATGCTCCCGCTCGGGGTATCGGCGGTCACCGTCGGGTTCGGTTATCTGATTACGCTCAACCGCCCCCCGCTCGATCTGCGCTCGTCGCTTGTGCTCATACCCATCGCGCAGGCCGTCGTCGCGCTGCCGATGGTGGTGCGCACCCTCCTACCCACGCTGCGGGCCATCGACCCGCGCCAGCTGCATGCAGCGCAGGTACTCGGCGCGTCGCCGCTCAGGGTGCTGACGACGATCGAGCTGCCGGCGCTTGGGCGAGGGCTCGGTCTCGCCGTCGGGTTCGCGCTCGCCACCAGCCTGGGAGAGTTCGGTGCGACGAGCTTCCTCGTCCGCCCCACCGAACCCACCCTGCCCGTGCTGATTTTCCGGCTGTTCAGCCGGCCGACCGGCGGCAACTACGTCATGGCAATGGCGGCGTCGGTGGTGCTGGCAGTATTGACGGCAACGGTGATGGTCGTCGCAGAGCGCGCACGGCCGAAGGAGGTCGATTCCTGGTGAGCAACGGTCTACGCGTCGAGAACGTGTCCGTGCGATACGGCGACACGCTCGCCGTCGACGACGCCTCGTTCGAGGTTGGGCCCGGCCATGTGCTAGCGCTGCTGGGTCCGTCGGGGTGCGGGAAGTCGTCGCTGCTGCGGGCGGTGATCGGGCTCGAGCCGTTATCTGCCGGGCGCATCATGTGGGATGACGAAGATCTCGCCAATGTGAAGGTGCATAAGCGCAAGTTCGGCCTGGTGTTTCAAGACGGTCAGCTGTTTCCGACGATGACCATCGCCAAGAACGTCGCCTACGGCCTGAGCGCCTTCGACAAGCTGGCGAAACGCCGACGAGTCGAGGAGCTGCTCGACCTCGTCGGGCTCCCCGGCTACGGCGACCGCAAACCCAACGAGCTGTCTGGCGGACAGGCACAGCGCGTGGCACTGGCCCGCTCCCTCGCGCCAAGCCCGCGCATGCTGCTCCTCGACGAGCCCCTCTCCGCCCTGGATACCGGCCTGCGACGCCGCCTCGCCGACGAACTGCGGCGCATCTTCACGCAAACCCACACCACCGCCATCTACGTCACCCACGACCAAGAGGAGGCATTCACCGTCGCGGACACTGTGGCAGTGATGGACGAGGGCGAGGTGCTCCAGCGCGCCGAGCCCGAAGTCCTGTGGTCCAGACCGGCCAGCAAGCAAGTTGCGGGCTTCCTCGGGTTCCACACGTTCGTGGATGCTCCGACGGCGCAGGCCCTCGGCTGGAGCGGCACCCTCGACGACGGCTACGTGCTAGGCATCGGCCCCCGCAGTCTCGGCCTCGACGACCACGGCGTCACGCTGCCCGTCGTCGATCAATCCATGACCATCGACCACTTCGTCGTCACCGTGCAGCTTCCCGACGGGCAACGCGCCACCGTCGAGGCTCCCCAGCGCATCACTGACGAGCAGGTGCGCGTACGCCTGCGCTCCGGGGCGATCACGCCGGCCTGAGTGCGGCCGTCGGGGCTGACTCCGCGGGGCTCGTCAGCCGCGCGGGCGCCAGAGGCCCAGCAGCGCTGTCGTGACGCCGGCCGTCGTCAGCAGGCCGCTGACGAAGTTGCTCACGCCCAGGAGCGTGAGGGATTCAATGTCGAGCACCGAGAACGCGAACGACCGGATCACGACTCCGACGAGCGCGGCAACCCCGCCGAAGATGACTAGGCTGCCAGGCGAGCGGCGAAACGATTCGTAGATAGCCATGCCTGCGGCGATCTCGCCGATCAACGTGAACAGCGAGCTCACTGAGGAAACGGCGCCAATCACGCCGAGGCTCGGCGGGAGGAGGGCGACCAGCAGCCCCAGCGCCAGCCCGAGCAGGATGCAACCCCCGGCGATCAACGACAGCGGCAGGAGCCCCATGGGCTGGCTCGTTTCCCGCGTGTACGTGGGGAAGACGTAGCCAGGGGCTTGGATCGGGTCCTGGGGCAACTGAGGGTCCTGCATGTGTCGATGTTACAACGAGAGCGTCTCAGCGGCTGTCCCCCAGCAGGCCCCAGATGCCGTCGGCGAACGATGCCTTGGTAGCGCAGCCGTGGCACGTGCCGTGCTCGCCTGGGCCAAGCGGTCGGGCGCAGCGGTCGCAATGGGTGGTCTCGGCCCGGACGAGTACTCGCGCCTGATAGCCCGGTTGCCTCGGCACCCGCCGGACCACGCTCTCCGGGCACACGCGCACGCACTCACCGCAGTCGACGCAGCGGTCGGGCGCCAACGTGAGCTGACCACCGCTCAGGGTGAGGGCTTGCGTCGGGCAGACCCGTGCACATCCGCCGCAGGAGGTGCAGCCGTCCTCGACGACGACCCCCGGCAGCGCTGCATTCTCGCCGACTGCCAGCCACACCTCGCGGGCGGACGCCTTCGCGGGCAGGGCGTCCAGGGGGTTGGCCGACGGTGCAGGCGCGGGTGTTGAGGCTGCTCGTAGGTCGAACAACGACCGCCTGCTGACCGCGGGCGCCGGGCGCGTCGGCCGGGCCGCACGAGCAGGTGCCCCGGCCAAGTCCGGTGCCACAACCCGCTCGGTCAAGGCCGGGGATCCACTGGCGGTCAGCGCCTCGGAGGCGCGGGCTAGGGTTTCGCGCACGCGGGAGGCCGCACCGACGGGGCACACTTCGCAGTCCGCACGGACGACTGCCGAAGCATTACCCGCGACGATCGCCCCCGCCGCGAGCGCCTCCGGATCGACCGCAGCGATGCATGGCACGTCGGCGAACTCGCCCTCTTCTGGAGCGACGATCCGGGCCACATCACAGCGCAGCTCGGCCCCGCCTGCCACCCGCGACGCGACGGCTTGCGGCACCTGGCCCACGCCGTCAATGGCACCCACAGGGCACGCAGGCACACACAGCCCGCAGCCGACGCAGGCCGCGGCGTCCAGCGACACGTCATGGTCGCCTGCCGTGAGCGCGGCATTCGGGCATGCATCGACGCACCGTGTGCACCCGGAGTCATGCCGACGGGTGCACGCCGCGTCCTGGATCGTCGGGGTGGGGCGCAGTCGCTCGAACGCGCTCAGCGCCCCCAGCAGATCTTTCAGGCCTTCCTCACCTCGATCCAGGTGTCGAGCTGGGATGCGCCGCCGCCGATTGGGTCGGTCATGCCGCCACCGCCCTCGAACGATTCCCGCACGAGGAGGTGGTTGACGCCAAAGCCCGCCGTGCGGGGGCCGGCGTAGCCAGTCTCCTCGTTCATCGGCGTGATCTTCCGTGCTGATTCCTCGTGCCCGTACGGCTTCGGTGGCTCCACGGTCTTGCCGTCGAGTACGTAGGAGCGGCCACCGTAGTCCGTGTGCCCAAACGTGGCGTCTGCGCCGACGACTCCCGGGCGGATCGCCTCGGTCAACCATGCGACGGCACGGGCCTCGGCGCCGTTGGGGCTCGTCAGGAGCAGCTCGTCGCCGTTGTTGATCCCTCGTGAGCGCGCGTCGACGGGGTTCATCGTCAGGTAGTTGGCCGGCCGGATCTCACGCAGCCACGCGGAGTTGGCGGTGCGGTGCGTGCCTTGCTGGCGCGCCTTCCAGTTGATGAAGTGCAGCGGGTACTGGTCTTTCGGCACGGGGGTGCCGTCGGCCATCGTCACCTCGCGGATGGCGGCGATCCCGTCGAAGAACTCGCCCGTCACCGGATCCTTCGCCCCTGCCACCTTCTGCGAGTAGAACGTGAGGAGGCCCTCGTAGCGGTACTTCAGCCAGTCGCCCTCGTAGCCGTTGGCGTGCTCGTCGCCGTGGTCCTCGAAGCGGCCGCCGCGGTTGAGCACCGTGACCACCTTGGGCCACTCCTCCGCGGTGACGCACGCTTTCCAGGCCGCCTCGTCGAACGCATCCTTGAGGTGCTTCTCGCGTGTCTTGGTGAACACCTCGAGCTCATGCGCGTCAGCATCGGCGACGGGCTTCTTGCCAGCGAAGGCGACGTTGGCCGCCATCTTGAGGTAGTAGTCCTCGACGGAGTTCCAGTGCGCGCCGGGGCCGAAGGCATTGTCCCCAACGCCCGGCAGCCCGAGAGCCTTGCCGATTTCGAGATACGTGGCCTCCACCGGGCGCGGACCATCGAAGGCCCGCGTCGTCGGCTGGCCGAGCTGCGTCACCGCATACTGCTGCGACGGGTAGATCGATTCCTGCGTGAACCGCTCGAGGTAGGTCGTGTCGGGCAGCAGGTAGTCGGCGTAGCGCGAGGTATCGCCCATCTGCGTGTCGAAGCACACCAGCAGTTTGATCTTGTCTGTCTGCTTCAGCTGTTCAGCGATCTGCAACCCGTCAGGCGAGCTGTTGATCGGCGAGTGCCGATGGATGAACAGCGCATTGAGGCCGTACGGGTACTCGGCGACGGCCGACGGGATGACCTCGTGACACAGGTTGCCGGGGAACTGATACCAGCGCCGCTTCGGCTTGCCACCTTCCTCCTTAGCGAACGACGTCTTGAAGTAGTTCGTCTTTTCACGGGTGACCGGGATGCCCCATGCCTTGCGTGGCTCCTCGACGGTCTCAAGGTCGTAGCGCCCGGCGCGAGGGCTGAAACCCTTCTGGGCACCGATGTGGCCGCCCTTCCAGTCGTGGTTGCCGATGAGGAGGTTGAGGTAGCCGATGGCGCGGATGGCGTCGAAGCCGTTGGTGTGCATGGCTGCACCCCGGTAGCTCATCACCGCAGCTTGCTTGCCGTGCGACGTGAACTCGCGCGCCACTTGGACGATGGTGTCGACGTCGATACCGCAGGCCTCGGCGTATTCCTCCATCGATTTCTCGAGCGCCCGCTCCTTCAGGAGCGTGAACACCGACTTCACCCGCGCCTGCGTCCCGTCGGCCAACGTGACCATCTGGTCTACCTCGAGATCGGCGGGGCCGGTGGCCTGCGTGACGGGCGTCACCTTGCCATCGACCATGCAGCACGACTCGGCCTCCGGCGGTGGCGCGCCCTCCTCGGCTTCCGGCGCCTCACCAAGGCCCATCATCACAACGTCCAGCTTTTGGCGACGCTTGTCGTCGAGATTCACGAGCGTGGTCGCATCCGTCCAGCATGGCTCGCCGACGGATTTGGCCACCTGCTCGTTCGGCGCCCGCAGGTGCTGCTCGTCGTAGCGGCCCTGCTCGATGATCCACCGAACCATCGCCCAGGCGAGCTCGGCGTCGTGGCCCGGCTTGACCGGCAGCCATCGATCAGCTTTCTCGCCTGTCTTGGACATGCGGGGATCGACGACGACCATCTTCATGCCCAGCTCACGGGCGCGCCCGATGCGGGGGGCGAGCCACGTCGGACCCTTCTGTGCGGTGAGCGGCTCGGAGCCCCAGACGATCAGGTAGCGGCAGTAGTCGATGTCGGCGTACATGCGCTTGAAGTTGGTCTTGGGGTGCATGTGTGCGTTGGCGACGACGCCCGTGACGCCGCATGT
This sequence comes from uncultured Tessaracoccus sp., assembly GCF_947286155.1. Taxonomy (GTDB): domain Bacteria; phylum Actinomycetota; class Actinomycetes; order Propionibacteriales; family Propionibacteriaceae; genus Arachnia. Next base: position 26,908 of record NZ_CAMYPD010000015.1, on the reverse strand, counting down.
GCCGCCGTGGTTGAACTGGTTGATCGAGCCGAACGACTGCAGCATCCAGCGCTCGCCGAGCAGCGCCATGCGGTCGCCGCCCATCATCGCCAACAGGTTGGCCTTCGGGCCGAGCTCGGGGCGTTTCGCGTCGATGAGTGCATCGCCCCACTGCTGCTCGAAGGCCTCGGCGCTCATGGTGCCCGCCTGCACCTTGTCCCAGTCCGCCATGACCTTCTTCTTCGGCGCGAACTTGTACCAGGATTTGAGCCCCGGGGTGCCGAGCTTGTCGTCACCTTCGAGGATGCCCTGCAGCGCTTCCTCCCACGTGATGGTCTCCCATTTGCCCTCGCCGCGCGCACCTACGCGACGCATGGGCTGCTTGATGCGCTTCAGGTCGTGCACGATCTGCGGGCCAGCCTGCCCCTTAAGGCACGCGATGCCGCCGGAACGCGAACGCGAATCCTTGCGCATCACCCCGATCCCCTTCACCGCATCCGCCAGTGTCGTGTCGTACGGGATCGGCCCAACGGGCTGTGTCGTCAGCGGCGAGTAGGGGTTGCCCGCGATCTTCCCGACGAGCGCCGTCGCGCCAGTGTCTGCGGCGTCGACGAGGCGGACCTTGATGGTGCAGAAGGTGTTGCACTGCATGCACATGGAGTGGATGACGTCGGTCTCGTCGTAGGTGTCGACGACATCGCCCCGCCCGTGCTGCGTGGGTTCTCTGATTGGGTCCTCGAATCCGTCCTTGAACGTCCACCCGATGGCGGCCGCCCCGGCGACGCCTGCCGTCGTGCCGATGACGACGTTACGGCGCGAGGGCTTGTGTTCGGTCTGACTCATGCGACGTGCTCCTCATGGTCGTGCTCGGGCTCGTGAATGGGCTGCCATTCGGAGACGAGGCTGTACAGCAGCGCCCCGCCGGCGATAAAGAAGACACACACCAGCCACTCGGCGAGCGTCGGGAAGTAGTAGTTCTCGGGGTAGCCATCGATGACGGGCGGGATCAGCGGAGGCACAACAATGTTGAAACGCACGCCGACGATACCGACAACGACCATCATCGCCGCGGCGACAACCCAACCGAGCTTCTTCTTCAGTGGGCTGAGCAGGATGATCGACGGGATCACCATGCCAAGCCCCAGTTGCAAGCCCCAGAAGGTCCACGCGTAGGGACCGGTGGCCTGGATGCCGACGATGTCCGTGTCGTGACGCTCATAGGCCAGCAACGGAACGATGAACTCGTAGAACGTCAGCAACAGGTCGAAGATCACCGCAGCGAGCAGGACGTTACCGAGGCCTTTCAGGAGTTTCTCGTCGGGTTTGCGCCCGATGCCACGCGACTGCCAGTAGTTGACAGCCAGGAGTAACGCGGTGCCCGAGACCATGGCGGAGACGACGAAGATAATCGGGAACAGACCACCGAACCACATCGCGCGTGCCTTCACGACTGCGAAGATCGTGCCAGTGCCGCCATGCACGCCGATGATGGCCAGCGGCACGCCGATGGTGCCAAGGATTCTGAGCCACAGTTTCGTGCGTTCCACGCTCTTCGCGATGCCGTGGTGGAGCCGAAGCGCCAGCACGAGCTCCGCGATGAGCAGTGTGATGTAGATGACGTAGAACCGCACCTCCCACGACAGTGGCGACGTGAAATGGAAGTGCGGGAAGACGAGCAACGCGCGGTCGAAGCGCCCGAGGTCCATGCCGATGAAGGCGAGAGCGACGAACATCGACACGATCGCTGACAGCAGCGCCGAGCGGCCGATGCGCTCGAACTGGTACATGCCGAACACGTACACGAGGCTCGACAGCAGGAATGCGCCCGCGGAGAGACCGACGAAGAAGATGTAGAACGCAACCCACGCGCCCCAGGGCATCTGCGACGTGAGGTCGGTCATGGCGAGCCCCTTGGTGAGGCGTTCCCACATGCCGTAGGCACCAGCGACGAGTGACACAGCCAGCAGGCCGTACCAGAGCACCCGGTTACGTGGTGTCAGGAAGCCCTCGCGCCCCTTGCCCTCATTCGTGAAGCGACGGATCAACCCGCCGCGCTCGGCCTTCGGGGCCGAATCCATGGTGATCGACGTCATGGCACTCACTTCAGGTAGTAGACGTTGGGTTCAGTGCCGACCTCTTCTTTGAGACGGAAGGCACGCGGGTCGTGGGCCAGCTTCGAGACGACCGACGTTGGGTCGTTGAGGTCGCCGAAGTAGCGGGCGTCGCCGATGCACGTCTCAACGCAGGCTGGCTCCTCGCCGCGCGGGGTGCGGTGCGAGCAGAACGTGCATTTGCGGACCGTGCCCACGGGGGCTGTCCAGATGCCGCCACGCTTGCCTCGGTCGATGCCCCACTCGGGCGCCTGCACCTCATCGGCGCCCTGCATCTCGTCGCGGTAGGACTCGCCGAAGTCGAACGACCGCGCGCCATAAGGGCAGGCCGTGATGCAGTAGCGGCAGCCAATGCAGCGGTCCGCGTCGATGACGACGACACCGTCGTCACCCTTGTAGGTGGCGTTCACGGGGCAGACCGTAACGCACGGTGGGGTGTCACACTGCATGCAGGGCCGCGGGATGTTCACCCGACGCACGTTGGGAAACGAGCCGACCTCCTGCTCGACAACGACGTTGTAGCTCACGCCGGGTGGCGTTCGGTTCTCCACTTTGCAGGCGATCGTGCACGAATCACATCCCACGCACTTCTGGAGGTCGATCACCATGCCCCACCGGGGCTGTGCTTCGTTCTCGGAGGTTGTCACAGGCTTCTCCTCAGGGGTCCGACCCCCTCGACGGCGCGGGGGCGACATTACTATCCGATGTAGTAAGTCGAGCTTACCAAGCATCTACGGCAATTACTACCCTGCATAGTCGATTGATTCGGGGAGCCTCAGCACCAATCGCTCAGAAGCGGAAGAACGCGGTGCGTCCCGTGTGTTCCAGTGTGCCGAGAAGGTCACGCCCGCTCTCGGTGGAGACGTGGGCGGCCACCACCCGGATGAGGACGCGCATCACGAGCACCTGGGTTTCAGCGTCGGCACGAGCGCACCAGCGCGACAGGGCCTCCAGCCACCCCGAGGCAGACTCGAACTGCTCCTTGCGCTGTGCTTTGGCGGCCTCATGGTCACCCGTCGCCCAGGCCTCGGACTCCGCGGTGGCCCTCGCCTCGCACTGCGCACAGACGCGGGCGACGTCGCGGCCAAGCACTAGCCTGCCCCATTCCTCCTCGAGCTCCCCCAGATCTTGCTCGAGAGTGAAGCGGGCCGAACGGGCGCGGTAGGCGCCGAGCGCGGCCACCAGCTCGTCGAACGGCGACGACTCCCCCAGCCACGCGGTGGACTGCTGGATCGTCGTGGCCACATCACCGTCGCGCAGCCGACGCACGAAGTCCTCAGTCGGGCGGCTCGCAACTTCTCCGCAGAGGTGCCACATCGTGGCCCGACCCGTCGCGGCGGCAGCCATGGAGCGCAGGACATCATCGGTCGGTTGCATGGGGCTCCTCAGCATCCGGTGAGCAGGGCCAGTACGTACGGCCAGTGCACCACGCCGACGGCGAGGGCGAGCATGCAGCCGCAGGCAAGCAGTGTGGCGAGCAGGGCACGGCTGCCCTTCGGGTGCGCGACGCCGACGAGCGAGCGGACGCGCTCCGACCCCACGGCATTCATGACAGCCGGGGGTGCAGGCAGGAGCCTGGCGTGGGTGAGGTTCGCTTCGAGCTGGCCGAGCTTGAGCAGCGCGGCGGCGACTCCGGTGGGCGCGGTGGCCCGCCCGGCCGCCTGGTCCGCGGCGATTTCAAGCAGGGAGGCGACGCTGCTGCGGATGGAGGCGATGCAGGGGATCCAGCGGAAATAGTGAGTGGCGCCGAGGAGTGCGGCAAGCCACGCGTGGTGACGCTGGTCCAAATGCGCCTGCTCGTGGGCCAGCACACTAGCCAGCTCCTCGTCGGTGAGGAGGCCGAGCGTACCGCGGGAGACGACGATGCCACCCCGCTTGGCCGGCAACGCGAAGGCCTCGGGCTGGGGAGCGTCGGAGACCCAAACCCGATGACCGTAGATTCGCTCCGGGCGACCACTAGCAGCGACGGCCTCACGCACCTCCCTGCTAGCAGCCAGGGTACGCCGCACCTCTCGCACCGCGCCGGCAACGATCAGCACCGCGCCCAGGAAGGGAACGGACAGCGGGATGAACGCCGGGATGGCGTAGGTGATGCTGCTCTTACCGAAGGGCGAGGACGCGGCCAGGCAGCGCTGACACAGTTCTGTGGCCTTGGCGGGCAGCCATTCGGGCCCCACCCCGATCCAGGCCACGAGTGGCCCCAGGAACACGAGGCCCGTGATCCACACCAACGCCCCGACGGTGAGCGCTGCGGCGGCGAGCCTCGGCACACTGGCCAGCACGGGTGCGGAACGCTCGATGAGCCGCGGCCCGACCAGTGCGGCGACGAGCAGCACACTCGAGAGCATCACCAACCACAGCAGCGGGGTCATGGCGCCTCCGATCCCGTCCCCCTGGCGCGGAGGAACTCCTGCAGGAGGGCGACGTCCTCGTCGCCCATCCGGTTGACGAAGTGCAGCATGACGGCTTCCCGGTTGCCGCTGGCGTCCAGCGCACGGTCCACCACGTGAGCGGTGTATTCCTCGTGCGACATCGTGGCCGAGTGGAGGCTGGCGTGGCCGTCCTTGCGGCGCGTGACGAGCCGCTTGCGGCGCAGGTTAGTAAGCACCGTGGCGACCGTGGTGTAGGCAGGGGCGCCGGGCAGGGAAGCGCGCAGTTGCTCCACCGTCGCTTCACCCCGGGCCCAGAGCAGCTCCATGACCTGCAGCTCGAGCGAACCAAGCCTCGTCGAATCTCCGCCCTCGCGGTTCTCCGGCGTGTTGCTTCGAGTCACGCCACTCTCCTCCTGCCACTTCGCTTACTACGCAGCATAGTTGGCTTCGGCGCCGTTGCCCACCCTCCTCTGCAACTAAGGTGGCCCCGCACCCTCGAGGGTGCGGGGCCACCGTCGTCCGTGGGCTCAGCCTTCCATGGGTTCCCCACCCGAAGGCGCGGATTCGAGCTGCTTCACGTCAGCCTTCGGGACGCCGGTGAAGGTAAACGGCAGCTCGGCGCCTTCTTCAGCGACATCGACCTGGACGATCTCACCCGCGCTCAGCTCGCCGAAGAGGATCTTCTCAGCGAGCACGTCCTCGATGTCACGCTGGATGGCGCGACGCAGCGGACGCGCACCCAGCACCGGATCGAAGCCGCGCTTAGCGATGAGTTCCTTCGCTGCCTGCGTGAGTTCGATACCCATGTCCTTGTCGCCGAGACGACCTTCGATCTCGCCCACCATGAGGTCGACGATGCGCTCGATGTCGGTTTGCGACAGCTGGTGGAACACGACGATCTCGTCGACGCGGTTCAGGAACTCGGGGCGGAAGTGCGTCTTCAGCTCTTCAGACACCTTCGACTTCATGCGCTCGTAACTCGACTCTTCGTCGCCCACGCGGCTGAAGCCGAGCGACGCGCCGCGCGAGATGTCACGGGAGCCGAGGTTCGTGGTCATGACGATGACGGTGTTCTTGAAGTCCACCACGCGACCCTGCGCGTCGGTGAGACGCCCCTCGTCGAGAATCTGCAGCAGCGAGTTGAAGATGTCGGGGTGCGCCTTCTCGATCTCGTCGAACAACACCACCGAGAACGGCTTGCGCCGCACCTTCTCAGTGAGCTGGCCACCCTCCTCGTAGCCGACGTAGCCGGGGGGCGATCCGAACATCCGCGACGCGGTGTGCTTCTCGGAGTACTCCGACATGTCGAGCGTGATGAGCGCGTCCTCGTCGCCGAACAGGAACTCGGTGAGCGCCTTCGTGAGCTCGGTCTTACCGACGCCGGACGGACCCGCGAAGATGAACGAACCGGACGGGCGCTTCGGGTCCTTCAATCCGGCGCGAGTGCGGCGGATCGAGCGCGAGAGCGCCTTCACGGCGTCCTCCTGACCGATGTAGCGCTTGCCGATCTCCTCTTCCATACGCAGCAGACGCTGCGACTCTTCCTCGGTGAGCTTGAACACCGGAATGCCCGTAGTGCCCGAGAGCACGACGGCGATCTCTTCCTCGCCGACTACCGCGGGGATGTCGGAATCGCCCTGCTTCCAGGCCTCTTCCTTCTCCGCGCGCTGAGAGCGAAGTTTCTGCTCCTCGTCGCGCAGCCGTGCAGCCTTCTCGAAGTCTTGCGCGTCGATCGCGGCATCTTTCTCGACCTTGTTCTGCGCCAAGGCGTCGTCGAACTCGCGGAGGTCCGGTGGCGCCGTCATGCGCTGGATGCGCAGCCGCGCGCCGGCCTCGTCGATCAGGTCGATGGCCTTATCGGGCAGGAAGCGGTCTTGAATGTAGCGGTCGGCGAGCGTGGCCGCCGCCGAGAGCGCTTCGTCGGTGATGGTGATGCGGTGGTGCGCCTCGTAGCGGTCGCGAAGGCCCTTGAGGATGTCGACGGTGAGCCCGACCGACGGCTCCGCCACCTGGATGGGCTGGAAGCGACGCTCCAGCGCAGCGTCCTTCTCGATGTGCTTGCGGTACTCGTCGAGTGTGGTGGCGCCGATGGTCTGCAGCTCACCCCGGGCGAGCATGGGCTTCAAGATTGACGCCGCGTCGATGGCACCTTCGGCTGCTCCGGCACCGACGAGTGTGTGGATCTCGTCGATAAAGAGCATGATGTCACCGCGGGTTTTAATTTCTTTCAGCACCTTCTTCAGACGCTCCTCGAAATCACCGCGATAGCGTGAACCCGCGACAAGCGCACCCAGATCGAGGGTGTAGATCTGCTTATCGCGCAGCGTCTCAGGAACATCGCCGCGCACAATTGCCTGGCTCAGGCCTTCCACCACGGCGGTTTTACCGACGCCCGGCTCCCCGATCAGTACCGGGTTATTCTTCGTGCGTCGGCTGAGCACCGTCATGACACGCTCAATTTCGTGCGTGCGGCCAATCACTGGATCGAGCTGATTATCTCGGGCGGCCTGCGTGAGATTTCGGCCAAATTGGTCAAGAATCTGCGAGCTCGTTTTCTCAGGCCCGGCCTCCGGGGCACCAGCCATCGACGCTTCGCGGCCCTGGTACCCCGATAGCAGCTGCAGCACTGTGGTGCGGACGCGGTTGAGGTCTGCACCCAACTTAATCAGCACGGATGCTGCTACGCCCTCACCCTCGCGGATCAGGCCGAGCAGCATGTGCTCCGTGCCGATGTAGTTGTGATTCATCTGCAGCGCTTCACGCAGCGAGAGCTCGAGCACCTTCTTGGCTCTCGGTGTGAACGGCACATGCCCCGTCGGGGGCTGCTGGCCAACGCCGATGATTTCTTCGACCTGCTCGCGAACCTGTTCCAATGAGATTCCCAAGGATTCCAATGCCTTGGCCGCGACGCCTTCGCCCTCGTGGATGAGCCCCAGCAGGATGTGCTCCGTGCCGATGTAGCTGTGGTTGAGCAGCTTCGCCTCATCTTGAGCGAGCACGATCACGCGCCTCGCGCGATCAGTAAAGCGTTCGAACATCCGTCCCTCCATGTTGAGTGCACCCCAGCTTACCCATGGATGCACCGAACCTGGATTCTCTCATCGCGAACACGGCCCCAAGCGGGCCAGCAGCGATCAATTCGTTGCGAGGTACGCCTCCATCACGTCAGCCGGAATGCGCCCGCGCGACGACACCTCCATGCCGTTGGCGGCCGCCCAGGCACGTACTTCACCCGGCGCCACCTTCGCGCCGCCAGCGGCGGCGGCCTTGCGCCCGCGACGACGGGTTGCCGACACCTTGCGGCCGTGCTCGATGTAGGGAGCGAGGGCCTTCTCAAACTTCGCGGTATTGTCGTCGTTGAGGTCAATCTCGTACTGCACACCGTCGAATGCGAATTGCACAGTAGCCGTTGCCACGCCTCCGTCGATATCGTCGACGAGCGTTACTTCAACCTTACGAGCCATTGTCATCCTTTCAGATTTGAATAATTCAGTTCCCAGGGTACACGAGCTCAATACCAGAAAGGGGCGTTGTGATACGTCGCCAGCACTATTGCATCGGAGCGATGTCGCTGCCGGGGCATGCACATATTTCCCTCGGCTATCGCCACCCCACAAACACGGGATTTATCGCAGTGGAAACTGATGTTGTTGACGGGCTATGGCGCAACGTCGTGATCCAGCCTGGCTACGGCCATCGTGGCGCGGAGAAACTCTTTGAGGTACGGGATTGGCGAGCGGGAATCATGTTGGCAGACCGCCACGATTGGCTCTCAGCATTCTCCGGCGAGCTGTGCGCAACCCTCGCCATTGAGCAAGCCATGCGGCTCGTCGCACCGCCCCGCGCCACCTGGCTGCGCACGCTCCTCGCCGAAACCGCGCGCATCCACAGCCACCTCTCGTTCCTATCCGTGCTCCTCGACGACGACGTCGCAGCGCAGCTGTGGACCACCGTCGATGCAGTCCGCGACGCCGTGCTCGCGTGGTCAGGCAACCGCATCCACCCCATGCTGAACCGCGTGGGCGGGCTCGCGGCGGACATACCCGGCGGCTGGCAACTCCCCCTCGACGATGTGCTCCGCATCGCAGACCTGTGCGAGCAAGCGCTCAGTGCCACCGAGCGCTACCGCGGCCTTGCGACACTCGACGCCAATGCCTGCCAGGCATATGGGCTGTCGGGCCCCGTCGGGCGGGCCGCTGGCCTCGACCTCGACCGCCGGGCACGCGGCTACCTCGCCTACTCGGACGTCTTCCAACCCGCACCCACGCGCACGGCCGGCGACGGGCACGCCCGCCTCGCGGTGCTCGTCGACGAGCTGCGCACCTCGGCTGCCATGGCAGATGCGCTGCTCGCGGGAGTGGCTGACCACCCAGGCGAGGTGACGGTGCGGCTCGCGCGGCGCCTCAAAGTTCCTGAGGGAGAGCACTGGGCCGAAGTCGAAGCCCCGTGGGGTATCGCCGGGAGCCTGCTCGTATCGCGCGGCGGCGCAACGCCTTGGCGGCTAGCGCTGCGCACGCCCTCGTTCGCTAATCTCTCGGCGCTCGGGCAGGCGCTGGAAGCCACCCCAGAAACGCAGGTCGCCGACGCCGTGGCCACCGTGGGCTACAGCGTCGGCGATGCTGACAAGTAATTCGCTGCTCAGGCGTGCTTGCGGAGGTCTTCGCCAAGCACTTCGTCGAGGTGGAGCTTCGCGAGGTTGATGATCGTCGGATGCTCATCTTCGCCCCAGATGTCGCCCACCTGCGGAAAGAGAGACGAAGCTTCGGGGAGTTCGACGATTGAGCTTTCCTGTTCGGCCTCGTCGCGCTGCGATTCGAGCTCGGCGATACGGGCGGTGAGCTCTTCGATGCGCGCCTGGCGCTCGGCCACCTCAGCACGCAGCCACGCCGCGTTGCCGCGCATGGAGCTCAGCTCCTTCTTTGCAGCCCCAAGCTGGGAACGCAGCTTCGCGATGATGGCGTTGAGGTTCTCAGCGCGCGCGTTGAAGCGATCGATCATCGCCACTGAATCGGCGTGATGCTTGTCGGAAAGCGCCATCCGAATTTCAGTTTCGCGACGCAGCGCCTCGCTGTGCTCCTCGCGAATGCGCTTGACTTCTAGGAAAGACACGTAGAGAGCAATCATTGCCATCACAATGGCAACCACAACACCTGCGCGCACCACCCAGATATTGCCGAACATCGACGCTACTGCTGCGAGTGCGCCAATACCGAGGATGAGCAGCGCGGTGTTTCGTTCGTTCTTAGACGATGCGAAATGACGACCAGACATGGCTGCATGCTAACTGCTGCAATTTCCTTATGCGACGGTTGCGTCGGCGTGGCGCGCATCTTTTTCGTCCGGGGGTTGCTGGATGCGCAAGCGGTGTTCAATCATGGAGCCTGCCACCGCCAACAAGATGCTCGCGGCGAGCGTCCCGCCCCCGTGTATCACACGCTGCAGCGGTGTTTCAGCCTCGATAGCTGACACGAATTTCATCACGTACACCGTGTTGGCTCCGGCCAGCGCCGCGCCGCTCAGCACCATCGCCTTCCCAGTGATGAGGGCAACCATGGCTTCCTGCGAACCGAGCTTGCGCTCCTCTAAACGCTTCGGAATGCACAGCGCGTAGATGATGCCTGCGATGCTCACCACACCCAGCGCGACGGGCACCGTCCACGGCACCACCGGTGGGTAGGCGGCGAGGCGATCGTAGATCGCCAGCCCACCTCCCATCAGCAGAGCCCCCGCCAGGACGGCGACGACCGTCTGACGCGGGGTGGTGAGCGTGACCTTACTCAAAAGCCCGTTGCCGCCGAGATAACGATGTCGCTTCGGAGGGTGACGCCGTCGGTATCCATATCTTCGACGAGGTCAGCGATGGGGCCATGCCCCTCGAGCTCGCCATCCGGGTCGACGTCGAGCCACGGAACCAGCACGAAGGCGCGCTCGTGGGCGTAGGGGTGGGGAAGCTCGATGGCGTCCTCCGAGACGCGCTTACCCACCATGATGATGTCAATGTCGAGCGTGCGGGGACCGCCCGGAATGGTGCGCTCGCGCCCGAAGTTCTCCTCGATGGCATGCGCGCGGTCGAGGAGCGTGAGTGGCTCCAGCGTCGACTCCGCGATGACCACCATGTTCAGGAAATTCGGCTGGTCTTGCACCTCGCCCCACGGCGTCGTTTCGTACACCGGGGACACCTCGACGAGCATAAGGTCAGGGGTATCGGCGAGGAAGTCAACGGCCTCTTGGAGGATCTCTGCGGAATCTCCCTGGTTCGAGCCGAGGCTGAACACGACCTTCGAGATGGGACGCAAGTTGCCGAGGGTGTCGACATCGAGGTCAAACGGTGCGTTACTCATGTCTGTCTGCTCCTAGTGATGGTGACCGCCACGTCGGTGAACGCCGGGCGAAGCGGGGCGCTCGGCTTATGCACAGTAACACTGACTGACGAGGCGAGCGGCTGGCGGTCCAGGATGACCCGGGCAATTGCCTGCGCCAGCGTCTCGATCAGTTGGTAGGGGCCGGACTCGACGGTGGCTACCACCAAGTCGGCAACCTCCGAGTAGTCGATCGTGGACGCGAGGTCATCGTCACTCGGCCAGGATGCAACGGCCATCACCACGTCAACGACGAAGTCCTGCCCGTTAGCTCGCTCCTCGGGAAGGACTCCGTGGAAGCCTCGGGCGCGTACCCCCGTCAGCGTGATGGTGTCGATGGTTCCTCACCTTGCTCGTTGGTCACTGTGACGTTGTGGATACTACCCGAGCGGGCGAAGCTCGGCAGCGTCAGGGCGAAGGTGGCTTCCGACGATGATCGCGTCACGCTGCATGGGCACCTCATGTGTGCGCACTGCCCAGACGCTGTGGGCCGCGCACCAGGTGGTCACCGCGGCGGTGGCGACGTCGCGATCCTGAGCCTCGGCGAGGAAGCGTTTGCGGGAGGCGCCGACGAGGACGCGATGCCCGGTGGCCTGCCATGCGGTGAGATCGCGCAGGATCTGCCAATTATCGTCGCTGGACTTCGCGAAACCGAGCCCGGGATCGAGGATAATGCGCGAGGCGGGGATCCCGGCGGCGACGGCGGCGTCACGACGTGCGAGCGTCTCACCGAGCACTTCCGCGCAAACGTCAGTGTAGTTGGCGAGGGAATTCATCACGTCGGAATGCCCGCGCCAGTGTTGCAAGATGTAGCAGGCGTCGGAGGCAGCGACCGTCGCGAACATATCGGGGTCGGCGAGCCCGCCGGAGACATCGTTGATGATGGCGGCCCCGGCGTCTACCACCGCGCGGGCCGTCGTGGCGCGCATGGTGTCAACCGAGACGGTGATGCCCGCTGCGGCGAGGCGTTCGACGACGGGGAGCACCCGTCGCAGTTCCTCGTCGGCGTCGACGCGAGCCGCGCCTGGGCGGGTGGATTCTCCGCCCACGTCGATGATGCTCGCGCCCTGGGCGACGAGTTCGTGGGCGTGCTCGCAGGCGGAATCCGGGTTGGCCCAGCGGCCGCCGTCGGAGAAGGAGTCGGGTGTGACGTTGAGCACCCCCATGATGAGTGTCTGCATGCTCAGTGCCCCAGGATGAGGCCCATCGCCTCTGCTCGGGTGGCGCTGTCACGCAGTACTCCGCGCACCGCGCTCGTCACCGTTTTCGAGCCCGGCTTGCGCACGCCTCGAAGCGTCATGCAGGAGTGCTCCGCTTCCACCACGACGATCACCCCGCGCGCGTGCAGTTGCTCCACCATGGCCTCAGCGATCTGGGTGGTGAGCCGTTCCTGCACTTGCGGGCGGCGGGCATAGACGTCGACGAGGCGCGCAATTTTGGACAGGCCCGCCACCCGGCCGCCCTTCTGCGGGATGTACCCCACGTGGGCCACGCCCGTGAATGGCAAGAGGTGATGCTCGCAGCAGCTCGCCACCTCGATATCTTTCACGAGCACGAGTTCCTCGTGGGATACGTCGAAGGTGGTGCCGATCACATCTGCCGGGTCTTGGCTGAGGCCGGCGAACAGCTCGGCGTATGATCGGGCGACGCGCTGTGGGGTGTCGCGCAAACCGTCGCGGTCAGGGTCGTCGCCGATGGCGAGCAGAATCTCGCGCACCGCGGCTTCGATGCGCGGTTGATCGACGCTCATTCGGGCCTCGGCGGCTGCGGAGGCTGCCAATCCGATGGCGGGCGCCACCCAGGGGTGTCACCCGGAGGGATGCCGCCCGGCTGCGGCGGGGCCGGCGGCTCCACGCCCGGCTGCGGCGGGGCCGGCGGCTCCACGCCCGGCTGGGGTGCGGACGGCGGAGTCCAATCCGAGGGGCCAGCCAGCGGCTTGGGTGAGGAGGCACCGTCGGGGAGATCGGAGTCGGCGGGGGCTTCCGGCGGTGTCACCGGCGGGATCGACGACGGCACGCGGTTGGGCGACCCCGTCCAGGCCGGACGCTTGTCGCGTCGGCGCAACGGCTCGAAAATCTTCGCCACTTCCGCCTTGCCCAGGGTTTCCTTCTCGAAGAGTTGACGGACGAGTTCGTCGAGCACGTCGCGGTTTTCTTCCAGCACGTCGTAGGCTTCCTGATGCGCGGCGTGAATGAGCTTGGCCACTTCTTCGTCGACGATGCCTGCCAGCTCGTCGGAATACTCCTTGCTGGAGTCTGTGCCCTTCATGCCCATGAACGGCTCGGAGTCGCCGCCGCCAATCTTCACCGCACCGATGCGCTCGCTCATGCCGTACTGGGTGACCATGGCGCGGGCCACCTTCGTCGCCTTCTGGATGTCGTTGCTCGCCCCGGTGGTCGGGTCGTGGAACACCATCTCTTCGGCGGCGCGGCCTCCCATCATGTAGGCCATCTGGTCGAGCAGCTCGCCGCGCGTCTGCGAATACTTGTCCTGGTCAGGCAGCACCATCGTGTATCCGAGCGCTCGCCCGCGCGGCAGGATCGTCACCTTCTGCACCGGATCATTGCCCGGCATGGCTGCCGCCACGAGCGCGTGCCCGCCCTCATGGTAGGCGGTGATGAGTCGCTCGCGCTCGTCCATGAGGCGCGTCTTCTTCTGCGGCCCAGCGATCACGCGGTCGATGGCCTCGTCGAGTTCCTTCTGGCCGATCATGTCGTAGCCCAAACGGGCCGCCAGGAGCGCGCCTTCATTGAGGACGTTCGCAAGGTCGGCGCCGGAGAACCCGGGCGTGCGCCGCGCGATGGAGGTGAGGTCGACGTTCGACGCGAGCGGCTTGCCCTTCGCATGCACCTTGAGGATGGCTTCGCGTCCGGCCGCATCGGGAGCCTCGACGGAGATCTGCCGGTCGAAGCGTCCGGGGCGCAACAGCGCTGGGTCGAGCACGTCGGGACGGTTCGTCGCCGCGATCAGGATGATGCCGCCGCGCGAGTCAAATCCGTCCATCTCGACGAGCAGCTGGTTCAGCGTCTGCTCGCGCTCGTCGTGGCCGCCGCCCATGCCTGCACCACGGTGCCTGCCGACGGCGTCGATCTCGTCGATGAAGATGATGGCAGGCGCGTTGTCTTTCGCCTGGGAGAAGAGGTCGCGGACGCGGGATGCACCAACACCGACGAACATCTCGACGAAGTCGGAACCCGAGATGGAGAAGAAGGGCACTCCGGCTTCGCCTGCGACGGCGCGGGCGAGCAGCGTCTTACCGGTGCCGGGCGGCCCGTAGAGTAGGACGCCCTTGGGGATCTTCGCGCCGAGCTCGACGAACTTGTCGGGCTTCTCGAGGAATTCCTTGATCTCGACGAGCTCCTCCACCGCCTCGTCGGCGCCGGCCACGTCGCTGAAAGTGGTCTGCGGGGTGTCCTTGCTCGCGAGTTTGGCGCGCGACTTTCCGAACGACATCGGCCCGCCCGCGCCGCCTTGGCTCATGGAACGGTAGATGAAGAACATCACACCGATCAGCAACAGGAAGGGCAGGAACGAGAACAGGAAGGTGGAAAACAGCCCTGGCTTCGGGTTCTCTCCGTTCCAGCGCTCGAGCGTGCCCTGCTCTCGACGCTCGTTGAGGAGTTTCACGATGTCGGCGGCCTGCTGCTCACCCACCCAGGTGCTCCTCGTACGCTTGCCGTCTTTGTCGACGATCTGGATCTGTTGTTCACCGTCGACGAGGATCACTTCGCGCAGCTTCTCGTCGCTTTCGAGCACCTTGATTGCCTGGCTCGTGGGCATGTTCTCGAAGCCGGTGAAGGAGCTGAACAGCTGCCACCCGAGCATGAGCACAATGACGATGATGAGGATCCACGCCACTGGGGACTTGAAGAATTTCTGCAAGGGTGCCACCACTCAATAAAGACGAAAACAGCAAGCCGAAGCCTACCAGCGCTCGCCAAAGATGCATCCCCGGAAGCTGCGGGGGCCCAACTGCGTTCCTAACCCGATATCCACATGCGTTTGCCGAAATCGGCCGATTTGACCCCTGCAGCGAAACCCGTGTGGATATTGGGTTAGGTATGGGTTGATCAGCTGTAGATCTCAGGCTTCAGTGTGCCGACGTCGCGCAGGTTGCGGTACTTCTCGGCGAAGTCCAGACCGAAGCCGACGACGAACTCGTTGGGGATGTCGAAGCCGACGTACTTCACGGGCACGTCGATCTTCGCCGCGTCGGGTTTGCGGAACATCGTCATGATCTCGATGCTCGCCGGGCCGCGCGAGGCGAGGTAGTTGATGAGGTAGCTGAGCGTGAGGCCGGTGTCGATGATGTCTTCCACGACGATGACGTGCCGGCCTTCGAGATCCTGTGAGAGGTCTTTCAGAATGCGCACCACGCCGCTCGACTGGGTGCCTGCGCCGTAGGAGGAGACGGCCATCCAGTCCATCTGGACGTGGCTCTTCATGGCGCGTTGCAGGTCTGACATCACCATGACCGCGCCGTTCAGCACTCCAACGAGGAGGATGTCCTTCCCCTCGTAGTCAGCATCGATTTGGGCGGCTATCTCCGCGATGCGCTCAGCGATCTGGTCGGAGGTGTAGAGCACGCGCTCGAGGTCTTCAGCAATATCGGCAGCATCCACGGTTCCTCACCTTACCAACCTGAGCTCGTTCTCGGCACGCTGCACGCTGCCCCCCGGGACGTCGATGGGGCCCTGCCCTCGCCACGTCGTGACGAGGGCGTCGACGGCCAACACGTGCACCATCGCCGGCTGCGCACCCTGCGCTTCGAGCCAAGCTTTCAGGAACCTCCACCTGAGCGCGTCGGGGAGCTCGCGGATATCGTCGACGGGAAGCGTCGGCGTAGGCGGGGTGTCGACGAACGCGTCGAGGGCGTCCGCATCGGCTCTGGCCAGCGAGGCTGTCCGCGCGAGGTTGGGCGCGAGATCCCTCCCAATGACGTCCTCCAGCCCAGCGAGCGCGCGGCGCACGCGCACCCGCATGAAGGAGGGGTCGTCGTTCATCGGGTCGTGCCACGGGGTGACGCCCCACTCGGCGCAGGCCTGCTCCGTCGTGGCGCGGCGGAGGCCGAGCAGCGGGCGCAGGAACGGGCCGCGTCGGGCGGGCATCCCGGCGACGGCGCGCGTTCCGGATCCGCGCACGAGGCCTAGAAACACCTGCTCGGCCTGGTCGTCGAGGGTGTGCCCAAGCAGCACCGGGCGCCCGAATGCTTCCAGCGCCGCGTAGCGGGCGTCGCGGGCAGCCGCTTCGAGGCCGTCGGCGCCGGGTTCGACGGTGACCCTCACCGTGCGTGCTTCGATGGAGTGGCAGGCCAGCTGCTCCTCCACCTGGTGGGCGACCTCGTCGGAATCTGGTTGCAGCTGGTGGTCGACGACGACGGCAAGCGGCGCTCCCCCGTCGCGCCGCGCCGCCCACGCGGCCCCCAGCGCGAGCGCCAGGGAATCGGCACCCCCGGAGCACGCCACGACGACATCGCCACCCGGCCACACCTGCGCGACGGCGCGCGCCACCTCCAGCGATGCCGGGCCGAGTTCACGCCTAGCCATACACCCTCCGATCCCACAGCGCAGGGTTTGCGATCTCCTCGCGCGTCGGCAAGTTCTCTGGCGCGTCGAATGCGGCGTCGAGCGGATTCGGCTGGCTGAGGCCATCGTCGGCGTGCATCTGCTGCACCTTGAGGCAGAACTGGCGCCCCTGCGCGTATTGGGTGCCCTTGTCGAGTAGCCCGCCGCCGCGCTGGGGCCGCGAGCGCTCCAGCACCCGGCGCATGCGCTGCACGTGACGAATACGCCCCGTGCGGTCGGAGACGTAGTCAGCGTGCCCTTCGAGGAAGGTCATGGTGGCGATGATGCGGTTGATCGATGCCCTGCCGCTAGCGTCGCCGACGAGCTCACCGAGGTAGCCGGTGAGCCAGGGCGCGCGGTCGAATTGCAGCGCGTGGGCCTGTTCGTGCGCTGCTATCCACAGCAAGAACGAGCGCTCGTCGAAGCCGTTTCGGTACTGCAGGCGCCACAGATTCGGGGCGACGAGGTACAAGGTGCGGCTGCCCGAGAAAGCGTCGTATTGGCCGAGCATCCACCGCGATCCGATACCTAGCCCCACGCCCACGCCCGCGCCCAGCACGCGCGCGGTGAGGGCGCGCCAGAGTGTCGGGGAACGACGGGGCCACCCCACCGAGTCGATGGCTGCCTGGGCGACGTTGGTGGCGGCGGCGACCCAACCGTCGCGATCTACGACACGGATGTTGGACGCGCCACGGGCGGGAACCTGCATTGCCGCTGCCGCTAGCTCGGCGGCCTCGCGCGCGTGGCGTCGTATGCTCGCGACGTAGCGGTGCGCCTCCGGGCGCGAGACGGCGGGCAGGTCACCTCGGCCCAGCTTGGCGACGGCGCGGGCGGTTGCCCAGTGGAGTTCTGGCGCGGCGTCCATCAGCAACCGCACCCTGTGACCGTGCCGACCACTTGGTCTTCCAGCACCTTCGCCGCCCACCCGTCGACTTGCCCGTTGAGCACGATGGCGAAGACGACGAGCGACCCGTCGGCAGTGATGGTGTAGCCGCTGAGGGAGGACACTAGGCTCAACGTACCGGTTTTCGCGCGGGCGACCCCTCGCGCGGGGGCGCTGACCTCGTCGGTGAAGCGCTCGCGCAGCGTCCCGCTAACCCCCGCGACGGGCAGACCATCCATGACGGCGGTGAGGCGGGCGTCGGTGATGATGTGGTGGTTGGCGCGGGCGAGCATCGCCGCCGATACGCGGTTGCTGCGCGAGAGCCCCGACGCGTCGTCGAGATGAGCGCCTTGCTCCCAGATGCCGAGCTTGGTGAGTTGTTGCTGGATGGCGGCGGTGGAGCCCGCGAACGTGGCCGGGTGGCCCGTGTGTTTGGCCAATTGGAAGCCGAGCACTTCGGTGAATGAGTTGTTGGAGCGCAGCATCGCCTGCTGGGCGAGCGCATGCACGGGCAACGATTCGACGCTCGCGATCTCCGCTCCCGTACCCTTGGTAACGACAGGTGCGCCGCGTACTTGGAGGCCTTCTTCGCCGAGCTGGCGAGCGAAGACGGCGGCGGCCGCGGCAGCGGGATCAGCTTGGCGTGCTCCGTCGACCTTCCCCTCATCGGCCCACAGCGCGCTGATCGGCGTCACCTGATCGCGGTATTTCGCGGGCCATGTTGTTGCCCAGCCGGAATCCGGGAAGTAGGACGCGTCGTAGCCCAGCGTGACGCTGGTGGTTCCCGCGGCGCGCAGCGCCTTCGCGGTCTGCTGGGCGAGGCTGCGCAGCGACGGCGGCTGGGGGTACGTGCCTGGTTGTGCGGGTTCGCTTGCCAGGAGCGGGTCGCCCCCGCCCACCAGCACGATGGTGCCCGGGCCGGGTTGGGTGACGGTGGTGGCGAAGGTCTCTTCGCCGTCGAAGGCGTTGAGCACCGACGTGATGGTCAGCGTTTTGGTATTCGACGCGGGGGTCAGCATCCGGTGGGCGTCGCGTGAGGCGATCGCTTGCCCGGACACCCCGTCGAGCAGCTCCCACGAGATCGTGGCAGGTTTCCCGTCGGGCGTTGTGAGCTTCGATGTGTCGAGGTGCGCGAGACGCTGGGCAAGTTGCTGTTTCGACGGGGCGGGGCCCGGCGTCGCGATGGCTGCGGGTGGTTGGAGGTCACCGACGCTGGGCGGTGTCGGCGCTGCTGATGGAGCCGCGAACACCGAGGGGGGCACCGTCGGGGATGCCGCGGGGCGATCGAGGCCGACGGCGGTGGCGATGCGGCCTCGCAGAGCGAGCGCGGTGAGCGTGAGGCTGGGCACCAACACGAGCACGATACCGACGGCGACCCACTGCGCTGTCCGAGACTTCGGCACTGCCACCTCCGACAGGGTATTGTGACCTGCAAGTAACACCGATCATCTTAGGAGCCCCGGTCGTGAGCCAAGACATTCACGCATCTCTCGAACCCATCGAGTCCGGCGATCAGGTTCTGTTCGACGTGACGGTGGAGATCCCCAAGGGCACCAAGCACAAGTACGAGATGGACCACAACACTGGCCGGATCCGTCTCGACCGCACCTTGTTCACCTCCACCCAGTACCCGTACGACTACGGTTTCGTGGAGGGCACGCTGGGCGAAGACGGCGACCCGCTGGATGCGATGGTGGTGGGCGGCGACCCGACGTTCCCCGGCTGCCTTATTGAATGCCGCGCCATCGCGATGTTCCGCATGACCGACGAGATGGGCGGCGACGACAAGGTGCTGTGTGTGCCGACGGCAGACACGCGCCGCAAGCACCTCGTCGACCTCGATTCCGTGCCCGAGTACATGCTGCTCGAGATTGAGCATTTCTTCTCCGTCTACAAAGACTTGGAGCCCGGCAAGTCCGTCGAAGGCGCCACCTGGACGGGCCGCAAGGAAGCGGAGCAGGAAGTCATCAAGTCGACCGAGCGCGCCAAGGGCACACCCTTCGAGCACCACCACGTCAACCTCGCCTGACGCTCTCCGGGGTTTCGATACACTCGCTCCGCGGGCTACTCAAGCACCGGAGACAGCGCTACCTGACCATCGAGTAGGCAGCCCGCATCTTCCACCGACCGTCGAGTAGGCGCGAAGCGCCGTATCGAGATGCACCGAGTGAAAACTTCAAAATCCGTACGCAGATTGACCAAAGCCTCCGATTTTGAGGGGTTAAACGAATCTGCGTACGGATTATGAAGTTTCGTGCTGGGTTTCGCTACACGAGCGGCGCGGTTTCGATACGCCCGCTCCGCGGGCTACTCAACCACCGACAATCCCACCCACCTAGATCAGCCCGGGGACTGATGCGGCGTCGCGGCTCGCCTCGTAGGCTGACACCATGCTGAGTCGTGTCCGTACCGTCGACGTGGTACTCGCGCTCTGCCAATTCGGGCTGGGGATCATCACCTGGGGATGGGCGCCGTCGCATTCCCACACCTTGTGGCTGCCATTGTTCATCTTGCTCTACGCAGGCCTCATCCTCCTGCGCCGCGCCGCACCTGCACCGTCGGCTGCCGCAATCTACGCGCTCGCGCTCGCCCAGGTGCTACTAGGCATCGAACCCGGCCCAATGAACCTCGTCGTGCTGCTGTCCCTGTACTCCGTCACCGCCCACGGCCCCACCTGGGCCAACCGACTAGGGCTCGCTGGTGGCGGCATCGGCGCCTTCATATTTGCTGTACTCGTCGCCGGCCGGAATCCCAGCGACGTGCTCGTCTACTTCCTGCCCACACTCTTCGCCGTCGGTGTGGCGTGGGCGCTCGGGCTCGCGCGGCGCAGCAGAATCACGCAGCAGCACACCGACGAGGCACGGATCGCCGCCTTGAAAGCCGCCAAAAGCACCGACGCCGAACTCGCCGTCGCAGCGGAACGCTCGCGGATCGCGCGCGAGATGCACGACGTCGTCGCTCATTCGCTGGCCGTCATCATCGCCCAGGCCGACGGCGGCCGATACGCGGCATCGGCCAACCCGGAACAGGCCACGAAATCGTTGGAGACGATCGCCGAGATCGGGCGCGACGCGCTCGCCGACATCCGTCGCATCCTCGGCGTGCTTCGCACCGCCGACGCCGACGTCGCCATCGTCACACCCCAACCCACCAGCGACGACCTCGCCGACGTGATCGCACGCGTCAAGGAGACCGGTGTCGACGTGGCGTACACCACGATGGGCACTCCCCGGCCACTGATGCCGGGCATGAACGTCACCCTGCAGCGCGTGTGCCAGGAAGCCCTCACCAACGCGCTCAAACACGCCGGGCCGGGCGCCAAGATGGCCGTCATGCTTTGCTACACCGACGCCGACGTCACTTTGCAGGTGGACGACGACGGTCGTGGCGCGGCGGCGCTCTCCGACGGCGCGGGCAGTGGGATCGTCGGGATGCGCGAGCGCGCTGCCCTGTTCGGCGGCACCCTGCACGCCGGCCCCAAAGCCACCGGAGGGTTCCGCGTCAAACTCACCCTCCCCCTCTCCCCCGACCACGCTCAGGAGACCACATGATCCGCGTCGCACTCGTCGATGACCAACAGCTCGTCCGAGCCGGGTTCGCCATGGTGATCGGCTCCCAACCCGACCTCGAGGTGGTGCTGCAATGCGGCGACGGCGCCGAGGCCGTCGAGCAAATCCCGATGGCGAACGTCGACGTCGTGCTCATGGATGTGCGCATGCCCGGGGTCGACGGCATCACCGCCACCGAACAGCTCACTGCCCGCCCCGAAGGCGACGCGACACCGAAAATCATCATCCTCACCACGTTCGACCTCGACGAGTACGTACTGCGCGCCATCAAGGCGGGAGCCTCGGGGTTTCTCCTGAAAGACACCCCACCCGAGGTCATGCTGGACGCCATTCGCACCGTCCACGCGGGCGACGCGGTGATGGCGCCGTCGTCGACGAAACGCCTGCTCGATCACCTCGTCGGCATGCTCCCCGACGAGGAACGCGCCACCCCCGCTGCGCTCGACGTGCTCACCGACCGCGAGCGCGAGGTGCTCGTGCTGATGGCCCGCGGGCTCAGTAACCAAGAGATCGCGGCCGAGCTGTACGTCGCGGAAGCCACGGTGAAAACGCACGTCGGGCGAATCCTGATGAAGCTCAACGCCCGCGACCGCGTGCAGGCCGTTGTTGTGGCGTATGAAACCGGGCTGGTCGCACCCGGGCATTAACGACTTGCGCGACTGGGCGCACTCTAGATGCCAATTTTGGCCATTTGGGGGCGGTTTTTGCCATCTGGTGTGCGCTCGGTCGCGCGAACGCCGTCAGCCCCCAGGATGACGCGCAAGACCATCCTCCAGGCTGACGCTTTCCACTCGGAGGCTGCGTAGCGTTCGTAGCGTCACCCAGATTGGAACCAGATTGGAAAGCGAGTGCACCATGCAAGAGCCATTCGAGGAGCTGCGCGACGTCGCGGCCGCCGCACGCGATCTGAAAAAGATCTACGGCGAAGGCGCCACCCAGGTTGAGGCGCTGGCCGGCGTCGATGTGCAGTTCAAACGCGGCGAGTTCGCCGCGATCATGGGGCCGTCGGGCTCCGGCAAATCGACGCTCATGCACATGCTCGCTGGCCTCGACCGCCCCAGCTCCGGCCTCGTGTGGCTGGCGGGCAAGTGGATCACCAGCCTGAAAGATAACGACGTCACTCTCCTGCGCCGCGACCGCGTCGGCTTCGTCTTCCAGGGGTTCAACCTGCTGCCGATGTACACCGCGAAGCAGAACATCCTGCTGCCGTTCGAGCTCGCCGGCACCAAACCTGACGACGCATGGTTCACCACCGTCGTCGATCTGCTGCATCTCGGCGACCGCCTGGAGCACCTGCCGTCGGAACTCTCCGGAGGCCAGCAGCAGCGTGTCGCCGTGGCACGCGCGCTCATCACCAAGCCAGACGTAATTTTCGCCGATGAGCCCACGGGCAACCTGGACTCGCGCGCGGGCGGCCAAGTGCTGTCCTTCCTGCGCACGAGCGTGCGCGAGCTGGGGCAGACCGTCATCATGGTCACCCACGACGCGGTCGCCGCCGCGCACGCGAGCCGCGTTCTTCTCCTGGCCGACGGGCGCATCGCCGGCGAGATCCAAGACCCGACGCCCGAAGCGGTCTCCACCAGCCTCGATCTCCTTCGCACCGACGAGGTGGCATGATGTGGCACTTCGCAATCAAGCAGATGCGTTCGTCGGTCGGCAAGCTCCTGCTGGCGGGCATCGCCATCGTGCTCGGCACAGGCTTCGTGTCGGCAACACTGCTGGGCACCAGCGTCATGAAAGCGACCGCGGAAGCCGTAGCCACGGCTGATTTGAACGGGGCTAACGTCGTCGCCAAGGAAGTCAATGTCACCGACGAACAACTCGCCGCAGTGCGCACCACTCCCGGCGTCAAGGCCATCGATTACAGGCTCAACGAGGGCGTTCCCGTGGGGAACGCGACGTCGGCGTACTTCCTGCAATTGCAGTCGCTGCCGACGGCTGGCGACGCGCCAACACCGGCGGAAGGCACGACCCCGAAGGCTCCCGGCGAGCTGTTGATCGCGCATGATCTCGCCAAGTCGCTGAACGTGAAGGTGGGCGACGCGCTCCAGTGGTCTGCGCTGGAGGACAAGGGTGGGGAATTCAAGATTGTCGGGGTCACCCAGCCGAGCATGTCCTTGTTTAGCACCGCGCCGTCGTGGACGACTGCGGACACGGTGCAGCAGGTTCGCGCCGCATACGCAGAAGAACATGTCGAGAACGACACGCTCCTCGCCTACACCGACGGTTCCCGTGACCCGAGCGAGGTAGCGGCCGACATTGCGAAGACGATCCCCTACCCCGTGCACACCGCCCGGGAGGTCATCGACCAGCAGGTTGAGAACATGGTCGGCAATGCGAATTTCTTCGTCTTCCTGGGGCTCGCGTTCGCAGCCGTTGCTGTGGGCGTGGCTGCCATGGTGATCGCCAACACGTTCGAGGTGCTCGTCGCGCAACGCACGAAAGCACTCGCCCTGCTGCGCTGCGGTGGGGCGACGAAGGCGCAGATCCGTCGCTCGGTGCTCATCGAGGCCGCGGTGTTGGGCGTCTTCGCATCGGTTGTCGGTATTCTGCTCGGCCACGGGCTCGGCTACGCCGGCCTTTGGTGGGTGTCGACACAGTCCTCCGGCGCCGTGAAGCTCGGCAGCATGGGTGTGAATATCCCGGCAATCCTCGTGCCCCTCATCGTCGGCCTGGTGGTGACCGTGCTCGCAGCACTCGGCCCGGCCCGGGCCGCCACGCGGGTGAGCCCCGTCGCCGCACTGCGCCCGACGACGGTGGACCCCGTGCGCGCGAAGAGCGGTCTGCGCAAGGTCGTGGGGCTGGTCCTACTCATCCTCGGTGCTCTGATGCTGGGCTTCCCCACCGCTTTGGTGTACGGCTACCGCGCCGATGGCGACCTCACGGGGCTTGTCGACCTGCTCGGTGTTCTGCTGCTCATGGGTGTGGCTGGAGGGCTGCTGCTCGTCGCGGGGTTCCTCGTGCTGGCCGTGTACATGGTGCCGCAGATGGTGGCGGTGCTCGGCTGGCTGGCGGCGCTCGTCGTGCCGAAGAAGTCGAAGGCGACGGTGCGGCTGGCCACGGCGAACGCCACGCGGAACCCTCGCCGGACGGCGGCTACCACGTCGGCACTCGTGATTGGCGTGGGCCTCGTGACATTGATGGCGACAGGTGCGGCCTCGGGGCGAGCCACGATCGAGAATTCGCTCGACGAGTTCTTCCCCACCGAGATAGTGGTCGGAGCCAACGGCACCGAGGCGTTCTCCAACAACCTGGTGAAAGCCGTCGAGGGCGTGGAGGGCGTCGAGTACGTCGCCCGCGCGTGGATGGCCAACGACACCGAGGGCAAGAACGTGATGATCGCGAAGCGCGACGACGTGTTGGCCACGGTGAAGACCCCGGATTACACGCTGCAGCCCGGGCGCGTCGGGGTGGACCCGCGGCCGTTCCCCCAGGGCGTTCCCGACGAGATGACCCTCAGCATCCAGACGCCGTCGGGAGAGGAGACGAAGCCCATCACGTTGCCCACCCAGACCGTGAAGAACCTCGCGGTAGCGATGGTGGTAGAGCCCGAGACCATCGAGCGGTCCGGGGTGCAGCTCGGCCAGCCGACGATGCTCCTGCTGAACGTCGACGACGAGCGGGTGGACGACGTCGTGCTTGACGTGCAGCGCGTAGTCTCCGAGCACGGCGGCGACTCGGCGCCCTCCGTAGCGGCGCCGCTGCAGCAGCGCCAGAACATGAACCGAGTGATCGACGCGGTGGTCACCGTGATGATCGGTCTGCTCGCGGTGGCCGTCGTGATTGCCCTTGTCGGCGTGGCGAACACGCTCACGCTGTCGGTGATTGAGCGGCGACGCGAGCACGGCATGCTGCGCTCCGTCGGCGTCACGGGCAGCCAGTTGCGCGGGATGCTGGCCGCAGAAGGCGTGCTCATCTCGGTGGCCGGGGCAGTGATCGGCATCCTGCTCGGGGTGCTGACCGGCTTCGCTGGGTCGACGATCCTGCTCGGCAGTGCGGACGGCTTTGTGTTCGCCCTCGACTGGCGCGTGCTGCTCGGCACCTTGGCCGTCGCGGTGGTGGCTGGGCTCATCGCCTCCGTCGTACCGTCACGCTCGGCGGCGCGGGTTCCCGTCGTGGTGGCGCTAGCTGCGGAGTAGACCTGGCCGGCCCCTTAGGTGGCAGATTAGCGCCCGTCAATGGGCGCTAATCTGCCACCTATTGCGTATGCGACGGGCATGAAGCCTGCGACGGCGGCCTCAGCGGGCGACGAGGTTGCGGAACTCGCCGCCTGTGGCGAGCGCGCGGAGCTGATGGGTGACCAGCTCGTCGGCGCCAATCGGGCGGCCGCCCGCAGCGTGCGGGGAGATGAGCAGGTTCGGGGCCTCCCACAGCGGCGAGTCCTCCGGAAGCGGCTCGTGCCACATCACGTCGATGGCCGCGCCCGCAATCGACCCGCCCTCCAGCGCCTGCATCAGCGCGTCCTCGTCGACGGTGCGCCCCCGCCCGACATTCACGACGTAGGCGTGCTCGGGCAGCTTCGCCAAACGCTCGGCGTTCAGTGCGTTCGTGGTGTGCTCGGTGTCGGGCAGAATCATGATGAGCACATCCGTGCGGGCGAGTTCGTCGTCGAGATGCGCCTCGTCGACGACGGGGAACCCGCCGCGCTCCCCCGCCGAGCGGGCCGCGCCGACGACGTTGGCGCCCAGGGTTTGCAGCACCGGGGCGAGGCATTGCGCGATCGACCCGAACCCCCAGATGAGCACGTTGGCACCAATCAGCGTGGTGACGGGCTTCGTCGCGAGCTCCTGGCGGCCGCTGATTTCCCACGTCCAGGTGTGTGTGGCCTTGTTGGCGACGAGTGTGGGCACCTTGCGCACGAGCGCCAGAGTGAGCGCAACGGTGTGCTCGGTCACGGTGCGATCATGCAGGCCCGCACCTCCGCAGAGCACCGCGTCGTCGGTGAATCCCGCTGCGAGGATGGCGTCGGTGCCTGCCATGAGCGTCTGTACTAGTTTCAGTTTGGGCAGCTGCGACGCGATCTCTTTCAGCTTCGCAGGCTTGTTACCCCACACGACGAGCACCTCCGCGTCGCGATGCTCGTCGGGGATGTCTGCCTTAATGTCATACACGACCTGCTCGTCGTCAGTGTCGAGGGTCAGGGGGAACGAGTTGGGCACGAGGATCTTCATGCATCCACAGTAGTCCGCGCTACCCTTCCTTCATGCCCGGATACCTCATGTTGCTAGCGCCCTCCGCCAACCGCGTCTACGCCGGATCCGCGCCGCAGCTCGCCGTCGCAGAACTCAAAGCCACCTGCCCAGGGGCTGCCGACGTCGAACCCGTCGAACTGGCCGGTGTGCCCTACCTGGCATTCACTGCCGACGAGGGGGCACTCGACGTGGTGGCCCGGCAGTCGGGCTGCTTCGCGCTGTTCGAGCATCTGGACGGGTTGCTGCGGCCCGTGGAGTTGCCGGACGTGTTCCGGTTTCCCGACGATCTCGTCACCATCCCGAAGTATCAGGGCAAGACGAACGAGCAGTTCACGCAGTTGTTGCTGAACGTCACGCTGGGCGCGGTGACCCGCGAGGCCGACGGCCGTCGCCAGGTGCTCGACCCGATGGCCGGGCGCGGCACCACGCTGTCGACCGCGCTGCGGCAAGGCCACGACGCGTACGGCGTCGAGCTGGATGACAAGGCATTCGAGGCGGCCGCATCGTTTTGGAAGACCTACTTCCGCCGCAAGCACATGAAGCACACGGCCGACGTCACGCCCGTGAAACGCAACGGCCGCGCGGTGGGGCGTCGGCTGGACCTGCGCGTCGACGGGCTCACCGCCACCATGTTCACCGGCGACGCCCGCGACTCCGCGCAGCTCTTTGGCAAGAAGCGCTTCGACGCGGTGGTCACCGATGCGCCCTACGGCGTGGCGCACGGCGCGACGAGCGACTCCGGCCGCCACCGCTCCCCCGCCGAGCTGCTCGCCGAGGCCATCCCTGTGTGGGCAGGCCAGCTGAAGCACGGCGGCGCGCTCGGCGTCGCGTGGAACACGTTCGGGCTCTCCCGCGACGATCTCTCGGCCTTGTGCGAAC
>NZ_CAMYPD010000014.1 GCF_947286155.1 uncultured Tessaracoccus sp. | reverse complement strand
AGGAGAAATCATCATGAAGGGCTTCGCCAAGTTCCTCCTCACCGCCACCGCGGCCACGGAGGGCTACTCCCTCGCAGTGAACTCCGAGCCGCGCACGGGTACGCGCGTCAGCTGGCCGCGCCCCGGTGAGCGGATCGCCATCGAGTGCCAGGTGCAGGGTGACTGGGTGGACGGCCGCTGGGGGTGCACGAACCTGTGGGATCGCATCCCGGGCCGTGGCTACGTCTCCGACGGGTGGGTCGACACCGGCACGAACGGCCCGCTGAAGGGTGTCCCCACCTCCACCGATGCGCCGTCCCAGCCGACCCGGGCACCGCAGCCCACCACGCCGCCCCAGCCGCAGCAGGACTACCAGTACCCCTTCACCGGCCAGTTCTTCCTGCCGTTCGCCAACGGCGCCTCCTACCCGATCACCCAGGGATCGTTCTCTAGCTGTTCTGTCCGGACAGAACAACTAGTGATCTGCTGCCCAGTCACCTCCAGCCCGAGCTCGTCAAGGCCGCAGAAGCTAGTCAGATCGGGTGCAGTGAAGGTAGCGTTGGACACGTCGAGGTCTTTCTCATGGGTTGCTTAGGAACTCCCATCATGGAAAGGCCTCGACCCCTTCCACCAGCCGCCACGCCGCTACCACCAACTACACCCTCAAATACGAAGAGCCACTTTCGTGATCGACGTGGTGTGCTAACCTGACCGCGACAGCCGCAGCGCAGAAAACTCGCCATGTATGTAGGACCCAAGCCGATGACAAGCCTTCACGACGACGAAGCGCCTTGTCTGCCTGAACACCTCTCGTGCAAGCTACCGGCCAAACAACTCGATCCTCGAAACCTTTATGCCGCCCGAATACCGGAGCAACCGTCTCGTGTGCGGCTGGAGTGATTTCTGTTCGAGAAAAAGGCAAGACAAAGAAGTGCATCTCCCAGCACCCGCGGCTCCCTAGTGGAAATCCCAGTTGAATCGTGACAGGAAGGAGCGTGTCTCGCATGGTAGAATTCATCCCCAATGCGGGTGCCTGTATTGCCACAAAAAATGTGCTAAATGGTGTCGGCGTGGTCAGGTGGATGGTCCGCCACCCCTCCCAGCACCCGGCTGATAATGGTTGGTTTATCATGGGGCATCTCGACACCGAGGAATACCTCGCGGACACGAGTAACTATCAAATCACTGATTTCAATCTCCTGTGCAGTATTGAGCCGGCGCTCATTGGAATCTGGAACCTTCCCGTCGGTTCAGATCTACAAATCGTGCGCGATGAACTAGGGATTCGCATCGTCGACACTCCCACCGGGCGAGAAATCCCTCTAGAAGAGCAGTACATTCCACCACAGTTCCGCAAGTAAACCAGCGCGGTCATCCGCCTACCGTGACCGTCGGCTATAATTCATGAACGCCCTCTGCTGCAGCTCAACGGGACTCAGTGGTTCGAGCACGGGATTGACCTTCTCGTAACGTCAATGTTTACGGTGGTGAGCATGACAATCTCGATGATCGACAGCCTCACTGGCATGCGGCGTCTCGCACAGGCACCACCTGGCGAGTGGGATGCGGCGGTCCGCGAATTGTGGGCGCCAATGGCCGATATGCATTCCTTCATCCCGGGCAACCTGGATCTAACCCAGGTGCACGCCAACAACTTCGGGTTCGGACCTGGCGCCTCCAGCGACCTCATTCTCGATACCCTCCATACTTTAGAATCAGCCGATGCCTGGGGGCGGATTGAGCGGGCTTTGCAAGACGGACTGGAGCGCTTATCGACGGCTCATCCGGGTATGGACATGCCGGACCTTCGAGTGCTGCTCATCCTGGGCGACCCCGGTAATCAGCATTTCATGGACGAGCTTCGCGGGTTGTCGGCCCTCGGTGGGATCAGCGGCTTCATCACGATCACCGTCTGGCCCACCCCTGAGGTGTTGAGTCGATTGGAGGGCATCGCTTTGCACGAAGTCCACCACAATGTGCGCTACTCGCCAGGCGGCGTGCCGTGGGACCCTCGAACGGTTACCGTGGGTGAGCACGTCGTAGCCGAGGGAGTGGCGGACCTATTCGCTGCGGAGGCCTGCGGTACGCGGGGGTTCACTCACTTCGTCACAGCAGAAACACGCGCGAATAACGACGTTCTGGAACGTGTGGTCGAGGGTTTGGAAGTGACCGGGATGCAGCATTTCAGCGCGTGGGTGCTGGGCGATGCCAGCGCACGCCTATTCGGCGTCACCCCTGTGGGTCTACCCACGGGCGCTGGTTATGCGGCTGGTGTCCGTATCGTCGAGGCCTACTTGTCCCAGACTGGCCGAAGTGCCGCCGACTGCCTGACGCTGCCCGCCGCCGACATCCTGGCTGTGGCCCTGCCGCGTTTGGGGCTCGCCACCACCGCGCATTGATGAGGGTGAGCATGGTGGAGTGGACCGTGAAAGAACTGGCTCAGCGTGCCGGGATCAGCCCTCGGACCCTGCGGCACTACCACCACATCGGGCTCCTGAGCCCTGACCGAATCGGGGCAAACGGCTATCGCTACTACGGGCAGAGCGCCGTGGCACGCCTCCAACGCATCCTGCTGTTGCGCGAAGCGGGCCTTTCCTTGACTGACATTGCCACCGTCCTCGACTCCCAACACAACGAGGCCGACGAAGTGGCGGCTCTGGAGGAACACGTCCTCAGGCTCCGGCGTGAGAGCGAGGCCCTGAGCCGACGCATCGCGTCCGTCGAGCACACCATCGCCATGCGTCGTGAGGGACGCCAGCCGCGCATGGACATGATGCTCGAGGGGTTCAACGATCGTTACGAGAGCGAAGTGATTGCCCAGTGGGGACAAGAGGCCTTCGACGTATCCAACCAATGGTGGCACAGCAAGACCCCCACGCAGCAACAACGGTTCCAGGCCGACGCCGAGCAACTCCTCGCACGCTGGGGCGAGCTGCATGCGGCTGGGCACAGTCCGTCCAGCCCCGAGGCGCAAGCCCACGCCGCCGCACATGTGGCATGGTTTGCCGAAATCCCCGGAACGCCAACTCACTCCACCGACCCCGTGAACGCGACCGCCATGGTGCAAGGAATGGCGCAGCTCTACGTCGCCAATCCGGACTTTCACCCCGCCTTCGGAAGCTCTGAAGGGGCCGACTTCGCCGCCGAGGCACTACTGATCCACGTCCGCCAGCTCTGACGCTCCCTGGCACCACGGACATAAGACGTTTGCGAGCCCGATCACCCACCGGGAGCGCACGTCCTCCAGTAACGCACCCGTTGGATTAGGCCGGAGCCAGCACAGGCATACCGACTTCTTCAGCCGCTGCAGCCATTCGCACGTCGTAGGTGAGGAGAGCATCCGCCTGCAGGTCGATGGCTGTCGCGAGGTGCAGTGCGTCGAGGGAGCGTAGATTCGTGCCGGGCAAGAGGCCTGCGTGCGTGAATTGAGCCGGTTCAAGCTCGAACAACGAGACCTTCGCGAGCAACTCGGTAACCAGCCCCTGGCTGAGGGCTGGGATGCGCTGAACCGTTCGACGGAGTTCAGTTTCCAGGAGCAACGACGAGATCAACGCTGGCCGCTCATGGAAATCATATGGATGAGCGCAGCCGACTCGCTCTCCCTCACCAGGAGTTTGACCACGGCTGACGTACCTAGGTACCAGTGACTCATCGCCCTCCACGCAAATCTTCCAGCACCGTGGCTGTCGGAATCGAGCTGGCGGCCAGCTCGGAGACATCGAAGGTCGCCTCTTGCCGTGCGGGCTCGATGGCTCGGTGACCGCCTGCGTAGGGGACGAGCTGCGCGACGGGTACGCCGCGCCGGGTGACGACGAAGACCTCTCCGGCCTCCGTCTCACGAAGTATCGCGCCGCTGTCATTGCGCATCTCACGTTGGCTGATGGTCAGCATACCGAGAGCGTAGCCACCATGTAGCACATATACCGCCGGCAGGCAGGCACACCGCTGCCCTAATCCGATATCCACACGCGTTTGCCAGATCCGGCCGAAAACGGCTGTTTCACGAAACGCGTGTGGATATCGGGTTAGCGCGTCCAGGACACCAACGAGCGCTCCCATCCGCCCCGCACTTGAGAGTTTTCCACAGGCTCACGACTGGCTCTAGCGCTGCGCTGAAACGCATGGCACTGTAACCGCCATGGGAATTCGCTACTACGCATATCCAGTCGCACCTCAGAACATCGACGAAGCTTCCAAGAACCCCGAACGGTTCCTCTCCTCAGACCCCCTGGCGGACGCATGGGGGCTAGAGCCCGTCGGCGCATACGAATACACGATGCACGTCAACCCGCGCCCTCGCATGTTGTACCTAGACAAGTGCTGGTCGCTCATGCAACGGCTCACGCACCAAACGGCACACCCGCGCCCCGCGTACGCTCTCGTCGCAGGAGACGTACTACCCGATGGTTTTGGCTGGCATCCCTACGTCGCAGCGTTGACGCCCGCCGAGGTCGCGGACATCGCCAACGATCTCGAAGCCATCGCCGACGATGAGCTCGCCAGCTTCTGTGAGACCCTCGAAGAAGACGATGCGGACTACCTGAAGTATCACTTCGAGCAGGCCAAGGCCTTCACGCGGGAGCTCGCCCAGTCAAGTGAGGGTTTGGTGTACACGATCGGGTGATCGCGCTAGCCGAATCACGTTTCACACCAAAACGTCAGCCTTCATGATGTCATCATGAATCCATGCGTACGACGCTCACTTTTGACCCTGATGTGGCCAAGTTGCTCGAGCTCGAGATGGCCAAACGCCAGGCTCCGCTCAAACAGGTAGTAAACGATGCCCTACGTCGAGGCCTAGGGTCACACCCCAACGCCGACTTCACATTCCCCAGCTTCGATATGGGATCACCTAAAACAGACCTCACCCATGCCACTAGGCTCACTGCCGACCTGGAGGACGAGGCTCTGACATACAAACTCACCCAAGGCCGCTGATACTGCCTGTAGATGCCAACATGTTGAAGTACGCGGTCAACACAGGCCCCCTCACCACGCAAACCCTGCTTGCGGGGCTTCTGGCGGAATCAGGCACGGCCGGCAATCTCACCAACGATGCTCATCTGGCCACCCTGGCGCTGGAACTCGATGCGACGATGGTCACCTTTGATCGCGACTTCGCTCGCTTCGGAGTTCGCGTGCTCGTTCCGGAACACGAATAGCTGAGCCTTACCGCCAGCAGCTAACCCGATATCCACACGCGTTTGCCAAATCGGGCCAGAATGGGCTGTTTCAGGAAACGAATGTGGATATCGGGTTAGGTTCCTCGCGAGCCCCAGCCCCGCAACCCTCAGGAACTCGGCACCAGCTGGCGCGCCCGCCCCGCGAGGGTGGAGAACACCGTGGCAGTCACAGATTTCGCGAGCAGAATCGCAGCCAACACCACCACCTGGAACACTCCCGCCGCCACCGGGCTCAGCCCCGCAAACAAGGCACCGACGAACGCGCCCGGCAGCGTGACAAGCCCGGTGTTGCGGGTTTGGTCGATGGTGGGGATGAGCGCTTCGCGCACCGCGTCCCTCCGCAGCCGCACAGTGGACTGCGGCGGCGTCGCCCCGAGCGCCAGCCAGCCTTCCACTTCCCCGACGCCGGAGCGCAGCGCCGCAAGATAGTTACGCGCGGTCAGCGTCGACGCGGCCATGGCGTTGCCGATAGAGATGCCCGCCACGGCGATGATCTGCTGCACATCGAGGCCAACCAACCCCAGCAACAGCGACGCCCCCGTCGCCGCCACGCCACCCGCGACGACGGCTAGCGCCGCATTCCGTCGTCCGCCGGGCAGCTCCGCCGCCCGCTTGGCACCGGTCATCGACGCCGTCGTGAGCATGAGCAGGATGAACGCCAGCACCAGCCACGGCCACTTCAGCACCGCCCCGAGTAGCACGGAGATCAGCGCCAGCTGCAGGCACGCGCGGACGATGGCCACCGCCGGAGCCCACCCCATCTTGACGCCGTGGGCGCGCAAGATGGCGATCACCGCGCCCACCATCACCGAGAGGCCGACGGTAAACCGCACCCATTCCCACACCGACCAGTCCATCTATCCGAGTGTATCCGTCGGCCGCCCTCACGCGACCCGACCTGCACACCGGCACCAACGAGCGCCCCACCCATTTTGTCTTTACATTTGAGTCGGGTGCTATAGTTGAGACGTCAGCGAACATAGTTGACCTGGCCGACTGGCCGGACACACCGCCGTGCGGGGCTTTCTCCGGACGGTTCCGCACAGGAACCGAAAGGAATATAGCCTATGACCACACCAGCAATCCCATACACCCCGGCACGTAGGGCCACCCAGGGTGCTGACAACCGCGCCTTCATGGTGCACATGTCCATCATCGCCGCCATTGCGCTCGTGATGGCCATTCTCAGCGCCAGCATCGCGTCACCCATCGTAGCTACCGTAGCTGCCCTCGTGTCCGCATCTGCCGCGTTTGCCGGCATCTACCTGAGCCTCAACCGCATCGTCTGAGGCCAGTCAGCAAAGGGAAGGGTTCCCTGCGCTGCGCGGACAACGGCGACCGCGCAGTCTCCACCCTCCCATTCCACTCCCCTAGAATTCCCTTGTGGTGACACTGCTCTTCTCCGGACTCCCTGAGCTCACCTCCATCTCCGCACCCATGTGGGCGCTGCTCGTCATAGCAGCGATCGCCATCGGCATCTCAAAATCAGCCCTCCCCGGGGCCGCGACGTTAGCCGTCGCCCTGTTCGCCACCGCGCTGCCGGCGAAGGAATCCACCGGCACCATGCTGATACTCCTGCTGGTGGGCGACGTCATGGCCATCTCCATGTACCACCGCGAGGCCGACTGGGCCGCACTCAAACGCCTCGTCCCCGGCGTGCTGGCCGGCGTCGTTCTCGGCGCTACCTTCCTGCACTTCTCGTCGGACCAGTTCACCAAGCGCTTCATCGGTGCGCTGCTCCTCGTTCTGATCGCAGCGACGATGGCGCTCATGCGCCTCCCCAAGCCGCCCGAGATTCAGGGACGCCTCGGTCGCGCTGTCTACGGCACTCTCGCCGGGTTCACGACGATGGCCGCCAACGCTGGCGGCCCCGTTACCACCATGTACTTCCTGGCCTCGAAGTTTTCCGTGATGAGCTTTCTCGGCACTACGGCGTGGTTCTTCGGGATCGTGAACGTACTGAAGCTGCCCTTCTCCATCGGGCTCGGCATCATCAAACCATCCACGCTATGGATCGACGCGGTGCTGGCGCCCGTCGTGGTTGTGTCCGCGTTCGTGGGGCGCTGGCTCGCCAAGCGCATGCACAAACAGCTCTTCGACGCGGTGGTGACGGTGTTGACCGTGGTGTCGGCGGCCTATCTGCTGATTGCATGACCACCGCCGACGCTGCACGGCCGTCGAGCCTTGCAGCCAGTCAGAGGCTCATATCAACCACGGCGCGCCCCTGGATCTCGTGGTTTCGCAGCGCCTCGTACCCTTCGCCGGCCTTCTCCAGGGGTAGACGGCGCGAGACCACGTCGCGGTAGTTAATCACGCCGCGAGCCGCGAGATCCACGACGGCGGGGAGGTCCTGGCGAGTCCTCGCACCGTAGGAGCCGAGGATGCTCTGCGAACGCCGCACCGTCCTGTTGATTTCCACCTCGGCAGTCTGCACACCAGCGCCCAGGCCGATGGGCACCATGCGGCCGCCGTCGGCGAGCACGTCGAGGGCAGTCTTCCAGGTCGCCGGAATGCCGAGCGCCTCGAACGACACGTCCACACCCTTGCCGTTGGTGAGTGCCAGCACAGCCTCTCGAGGATCCTGCTTGGAGGAGTTCACGACGGCGGTGGCGCCGTAGCCAAGCATGGGTTCCAGTTTCTCGTCGGAGACGTCGATGGCAATCACCTGACTGGCACCGAAGGCGGCCGCGATCTGGACGATGTTCGTACCGACGCCACCCGTGGCGACGACGGCCACAGTCTCGCCGTATCGGAGGTCGGCCCCGCGTCGCACCGCCCCATAGCCGGTGAGCGCCGCACAGCCGAGAATGGCGGCAGACACCATATCCACACCCTCGGGAGCTACCGCCACCGACGTCGAGGGAACCACCGCGTACTCCGCGAGGCCGCCCATCGAGTACATGGCGACCTGCTCACCGTCAGGGGTAGCCAGTCGGGTTTCTCCGTCGTAGAGCTTGCCCTCCAGACGGTTGAGGGAGAAGAACGGGGCGCACAGCTCGTCGTGGCCAGCCGCACAAGCATCGCACTGCCCACAGGGCATGAGGAAGCCGCCCGCCACCTGCTGCCCAACCGCAAGCCCGGAGTGTTCGTTGCCGGGCCCCACCTCGACGATGGTGCCGGTCACTTCATGCCCCAGCACGGCCGGTAGCGGGAAGGCGATGGCGCCGGAGATCACATGGAGGTCGGAGTGGCACAGACCGCAGGCGGTCACTTTGATGAGCACCTCACCTGCCCGGGGGCGAGGGGTGCGCAGGGTCTCGACCTGCAGGCCCTTCGATGTATCGCGCAGCACTGCAGCGCGCATAGTTTCAGGAATCTTGATTGCGTCCTTGCTTGTCATGGCTTTGCCCTTCCTCGCAGACCACCGTGGTCCGCGCCATGTCCGTAACAAGCATAACCGCCCATCACCACTTTGTCAGTACAAATAGGAAACCCCACTGCTCGTGCAGTGGGGTTTCCCTAGATCAGCAGCGGTTTAGGAGTAGTCCCTCTCGAAGCGCATCTCGAGCTCCTCCAGGGAGTCGTACTTCGTCTCCGGGACGAAGAAGATGTAGAGGCACAGCGAGAGCACATTGATGAGGGCAAACACCAGGTAGGTTCCAGCACCACCGAGTGCTTCCATCATCGGCGGGAAGATGATGGACACGAAGCCGTTCGCCAGCCACAACGCGCCCACGGCGACACCCATCGACAGACCGCGTGTCTTCGACGGGAAGAGCTCCGCGATAATCACCCAGGTCACGGTGCCCGACTGCTTGATGAACACGAAGAAGCAGATGATCACCAGCACCAAGATGGGCGCGAAGCTCGGAGCACCGACGATCTCACCAGAGGCGGTCTCGTGCGGGAGGATGAATTTCCAGAACACGAAGGCCAGCGCACCCAGCGAAAGCACAATGCCGAGCTCCTGATAAATGCCGACGTGGCGTCGGGCGAACTTCGTCACCAGCCACAAGCCGACGGCCGAACCGACGAACGATAGACCGCCCGAGATGACGTTCAGCATGATGGCCACGTCCGTCGGGAATCCTGCCGCGGTGAGAATCTTCGGCGTGTAGTACATGGCCGTGTTGATGCCGGTGAACTGGTCAGCAAAGCCCAGCAGCACGCCCAAAATGAGCAGATGCCTGGTCCACTTCGTCTTCCAAATCTTTCCGAGCCCCCACTTCTCCGCGTTCGACTCCTTGCGCTGCACCTCGAGCATCTCGTCGAGCTCGTCGACGATGGGGCCGTCCTTTTCTTCATCGCGCACTCGCTTGAGCGAGCCGATGGCCTCGGGAATCTTCAGGTTAGCGACGTACCAACGCGACGACTCCGGCATCAGACGAATACCGATCCACAAGGCGATCGCCGGCAGTGACGCGAGCACGAGCATGTACCGCCAGGTGAGGCCGTTGCCGTCAATAATGGCGCCCAGGGTGCCAGCCTCGAACTGCGACCGCGCGGTGTCCCAAAGGATGTGCTGGCCACCTTCGACGTCGACACCCGGGCCACCCTGGGCGCGGGCGATGCCGGCGTTCACCGAGAACGCGAGGAACTGGCCGAACACGATCATCAGCTGGTCGACAGCGACGAGGGTGCCGCGGATCCGCTTCGGCGCCGTCTCGCCCAGGAAGACGGGCACGGTGGCCGACGCACCACCGACCGCGAAGCCGAGCACGATGCGGAAGAAGTACAGAATCCAGACGTTCGGGCTGAGCGCGCAGCCCAGTGCGCCAAAGAAGAAGACGATGGCGAGCAGCATGATGTTGTGCCGACGCCCGTACTTGTCGGACAGCACGCCGCCCCACGATGCTCCCAGCGCGGCACCCACGCACAGCAGGCCACCGATCCAGCCTTCCTCGGCGGTGGTGAGGGCAAGCCCGTGCGCATCCGTCGGGAGGTACATATACGGCAGCGCGCCGGAGATGACGCCGGTGTCGTAGCCAAACAACAGTGATCCGAGCGTCGCCACGATGGCGATCAGCCCGAGCGACCGTTTCGGCCCCGATGGCGGGGTTTTCTCGACGAGCTCCTCAAGCTCGTCGCGCGAGTAACTCGCTGCGGAGTCGGAGTTCTGAGACATGGGATCTCCTTGTGAGGATTCTGCCAACGCTGGCAGGTTGTGGTGGTTGCCGCTGTCTACCCGCCGACATTGTTGTCAGCAAGGACAACGCTCCTCCCTCCGGCGGCTATCGAAGGGAGGAGCGTGCAGGCTAGGAACCGAAGACTTCCGTGAGCTTCGCCAGCGCTGCTTTGTTGTGTTCGTCGGCTCGCTCATGCCATCCGAAGACGCATACCGACAGCACACCGTCGAAGTTCACATCGCGCAGCGTGTCGAACACCTCGTCAAACGGCACTTCGCCATACCCGATGGCATTGTGCTGGTGGACGGTCACGTCGGCACCCGGCGGGTTGATGATGTACCGGTTGCCGTCGTTGATGCGGTGGTTGAATCCGTCGGCGACGTGCACCTCCCACAGCTTGCCCGCCTCGGCAGCGGTACGGATCATCCGGCCGGCATCGCCCACACCGTCGGAGAGGTGGAAGGTGTGCGGGCAGCAATATTCGTAGCCCACCCAATCTTTATCGATGGAACGCACCAGTTCGAGGGCGCGGTCGTGCAGTTCGACGAAGTCGTACGGGTGCGCCTCCATGCTCAGCCGGAGGCCGTACTGCTCAAACACCGGGCTGAGCTCCTCCATCGACTTGTACCACTGGCCCTCGGAGCGCTGGGCTTGGTTCCGGTCGCCCGAGAACTCGGAGACGATGTCGCGCACCTCAAGTGCGTCGGCGAGTTCGAGCAGCCTTCGCCAGTTGCGCACCTGCGCCTGCCTCTCTTCCTCATTCGGCGACGCCCAGTTGAACACGGGGTTGATGGTGCGCACCTTCACCCCGGTCTCCTTCTCTGCGCGACGGAGCTCGTCGATGAACGCCTTGTCCGCCTTCGGGTAGTGGTGCCACAGGTGGAACTCGTTGTTCGGCGACAGTTCGACGTAGCGGAACCCGAGCTCCGCTGCTTTACGCAGCGTGTCTGCCGTCGACATGGTCATGTAGTACATGTTGGGGTCGAGCGCGATATCAACCATTGGGGTTTCCTCTCCAGCTCTCAGCGTGTCGTTGGTGATTCCTGGTCAGGCGTAGAAGTCGGGCTTGTCGACGAGCTTCACATCCACCGTTTTGCCGTCGTTCTCGAGCGATTCGATGCTC
Organism: uncultured Tessaracoccus sp.; assembly: GCF_947286155.1. Taxonomy (GTDB): domain Bacteria; phylum Actinomycetota; class Actinomycetes; order Propionibacteriales; family Propionibacteriaceae; genus Arachnia. The sequence continues at coordinate 44,328 of NZ_CAMYPD010000014.1, read as the reverse complement.
GCATCGACGACGGCAGTAGCAGCGTAGCCGTCCCACGAGGTCGAGCCCGTGTGACGGTCGTCCGCGACAGCGTTGATCCACGACTGGAACTCGGTGTTGAACGCTGCCTGGAAACGGTCGATGTGCGACTCGCAGATAGCGTTGCGGTCACCCTGTAGGTCGCGCACATGCACCTTCTCCTGATCGCCGAGGCGGACGGTGCCGGCCTCCATCACGAGCTCACATTCGATGGCGTAGCCGAACTGGATGTTGACATTGATCTCGTCGTCGATCAGCACACCGGATTCCGTCTTCGCGACGAGCACCAGCGGGTCCTGGAGGTGGCTGAACCGCTTCGACGTCGCGCGCGGCGTATCCACACGGACGGAAACGATCTCCTCACCCAGCAGGTACCGGCAGATGTCGATTTCGTGGATCGCGGTGTCGTCGATCATGTTGCGGGTGGTGTACCCCTCCGGCACCGACGGGTTACGGTGACGGCAGTGCACCAGCGTGGCGTAGCCGTGGGCGCCCTCGTCGAGGATGGCCTTCATCTGGTTGTAGCCCGCATCGAAGCGGCGCATGAAACCGACGGTGACGAGCTTCTTGCCTGCCTTCTGCTCGGCTTCCATGATCTTGATGCAGTCTTCAGCGGTGGTGGCCAGAGGCTTCTCGCACAGCACGTACTTGCCGGCCTCAATCGACTTGATGACGTCGGGTGCGTGCACCTTGCCGAACGTCGCGATGACGACGGCGTCAACCTCCGGGTCGTTGATGAGCTCGTCGGAGCTGGCGTAGGCCTTGGCGCCGTACGGCTCGGCGGCTGATTTCGCGGCGTCGACGTTGATGTCGGCGACGGCGGTGATCGTCGCGCCTGAGAGCTCGTCGTGGATGCGGGCGAGATGTGCGCGGCCCATGCCGCCGGCGCCGATGAGTCCAATGCGTACAGTCATGGTTGTTCTCTTCCTTGAGTGTTGGGCGATCAGGCCAATCCCAGGCCGCATTCGGCGAGGTACTTGCGCATGTTGATGGCGTTCTGCTTCGGGAACGACGGATCGCAGGGGTAGCAGTCCTGCTCGCAGATGGCGTAGATCGGGCGATCCAGCTCGGCGAGCGCGTCGACGAACGCGTGCATCTCGGGCAGGCCAGCGGGCGGGCACACCGACGCGCCCTTGGTGACGGCCTCACCGAAGGGCCAGTCCTTCTCGTGCGCTTCCTTAGTGATGGCTTCGTCGAAGGCCTTGATGTGCACGTAGGTGACGCGCTCGGGGTACTTGCGACACAGCTCGACGGGGTCGCCACCGCCGTAGACCACGTGCCCGGAGTCCAAGCACAGGTTCACGTAGGTGGGATCGGTGGCGTCGAGGATGCGGCCGATTTCGGCGGGGGTTTCGATGTGCGAATCGCCGTGGGGGTGGAGCACCATCTTGAGGTTGTACTCGTCGAGGAGCATTCGGCCGAGCTGGTTGGCGTGCTCGACGTAGAGCTTCCAGGCGTCGTCGGAGAGCTCGCGGTCGTCGGTCCACTCCCAGGTCTTATCGTCGCGGTAGAGCGGTGGGAGGTGCACGATGTATTCGGCGCCGACGGCGGCGTGCGTCTCAGCAATGGCGCGGAAGGTCTTGAGGGTGTCCTCCCACGCTTCCTGCTTGTGGAGGATGCCCCAACCGGTGCCGGCGACGACGCGCATGCCGAACTCGTCGCACCACTTCTGGAGTTCCTTGGGCTCAGTGGGGAAATAGCCAAACGGGCCAGTCTCGATCACCTCGAACCCAGCCTCGGCCATCTCCTCCCAAGCCTGGCGGGGATCCATCTGCTTCGGATCTTCGGGGAACCACACCCCCCACTGATCAGGGCATACGCCAATGGTGAGCTTGGAATATTTCGGATCGCTCGTGTTCACTGCCTTTGACATCACTGTCACCCTCATGTGAAAGTCCGGACAAGTCATCGTCCCTGCAACAGCAGAATACACCAATAGGCGGACGAATGCCAATCTTTGTTTGGACAAAGACTGGCATTCGTCGTCACACCTACAGCGCAGCGTTGGCTGCAATCAGCACTTCGGCTCCACGTTCGAGCCCTGTGACGTTGTCGAACTGGTTGTCCTCATGCTCGATATTCACGTGCATCTCGGGGTTGATTTCCGCTACCGCGCGCAGGAACTCCGTCCACCACGCCTGGTCATGTCCAGCACCGACGTGCACGAACCTCCAGGCCGGATCGTCGGGCCACACTTGGCACCAGTGGTTCATGCCCGACGGGTACCGCTCGGCCTCGTTGGCAGGCGGGCGCTTATGCGACGTGTCGAGCACGCCGCGGATACCCACCCCGGGCTCGATCTTGGTGTCCTTGGCATGGACGTGGAAAATACGCTCGCCGAGGTACCGCGTCGCCTCGATGGGGTCGACCTGCTGCCACATGAGGTGCGACGGGTCCATGTTCACGCCGACGTTCTTCGCGTCGATGCGTTCCGCGAACTCCATGAAACCCACCGGCGTAAAGATGGTGTTGTGGGGGTGCAGCTCGATGGCGAGCTTGACGTTGTTGTCCTGCGCACGCTGGTCCATTTCACGCCAGTACGGATCGAGCACCGAGTGCTGGTAGTCGAGGATCTCGCCGTACACGCCGTCCCAAGGGTTCACCACCCACGACGGGTACTTCGCGTCGGGATCGGAGCCCGGGGCGCCGGACATGCAGACGATCTCCTCCACACCGAGCTTGCCCGCCAGCTCGATGCCGCGCTTGAGGTCATAGTGGTGGCGTGGGCCGATGTCGGGCAGCGGGTTCAGCGGGTTTCCCGAGGCAGTGAGCCCTGCGAGCACCATGCCCTTCTCCTCGAACAGGGCGAGGAGCTCGTCGCGTGCCGCCTGCGAGGCAAGCAGGGCATCGACGTGAGCGTGTGGCGAGGGGATGAAACCGCCAATGTTCAGTTCAGCGCCGGTGAGCCCCATGCCTTTCAGCGTGTCGAGGGCGTCGGCCAGCGGGCGGTCATGCAGACAAGCGGTATACGCACCGAGAACGAGCGACATTGATAGTTCCTTTCAGTGAGTGTCGACGGCTTTGCCGCCGGCTGCCGCAGATTCTGCGACGGCGTGCTGGATGCGGATGGCACGGTAACCGTGGCTGAACGAGGGCACAGCGGGGAGACCCTCGTCGACGCCGGCAACCTGGTCGAGGAATGCGCGGGCCTGGAAGTTGAACTGGTCGATCTGCGTGGTGCCCACGCCGGCGAAGTCCATCGACGAGCCGCCCTTGAAGTAGGGGAAATTGGGGCCGGTGAGAATGCGTCGCGGACCTCGCATGCCGGCCTCGGCAGACCCGTCGTTGAGCGTGATCTCGCCGCCGCGGGCGAGGTCGAACGAGGCCTTGGCCTTGGAGCCCATGACGTCGAACATGAGCGCGTTCGGATCACCGAATGCGACGCGGGAGACGGAGATCGTGCCGACCGCACCTGATTCAAACTCGGCATTGAACATGGCGATGTCGTCGTTTTCTACCTCCTCCGTGGCCTCGGCAGTCACGGCGACGCCGCGTCCACCGGCAACACCTTGCACTGCCGGTGGGCGGTGTGTGATGACCGTGGCCATCGTCGCGCCCGAGATGCGCTTGATGGGGCCGCAGATGAACTCGGCCACGTCGGTCATGTGGGAGCCGACGTCGCCCAGCGCTCCCGAACCCATGGGGCCTTTGTACCGCCACGCGATGGGGGTGTTGGGATCTGCGCCGTAGTCGCACCAGTAGCGGCCGTCGAAGTGGTAGATCTCGCCGAGAGCACCGTCTCGGGCGAGTTCGGCGATCTTCGCGATGGACGCCTGACGGCGATACCCGAAGCCGATGCCGGTGACCACTTCGGGGTGCGCTTCCGCCACTTCGGTCATGGCCTTGGCGTCTTCGAGGGTGTCGGTGAGCGGCTTCTCGCAGAGCACGTGCTTGCCGGCTTTGATGAGCGCCTCGGCAATCTCGCGGTGCAGCTTGTTGGCGACGACGATGGACACGACGTCGATGTCGTCGGCTTCGACGATGTCACGCCAATCGGTGACGTAACGCTCGTACCCGTACGACCCGGCGGCCGCCTTCGCAAACGGTTCGTAGGCGTCGCAGATGGCGGCCAGCCGCACGTCGGGGAGCAGGTCAGGCTCATACAGCGTCGAGGCTTGACGCCACGCGTTTGCGTGTGTGCGCCCAGCCATACCTGCGCCAATCACGGCCACGGAGGTAGGTGTTGAGGACATGGGACTCCTTCGTCAGCGGTCCGGCACGTGCGAATTAACACGCGTTAACTATCGCCAACGTTAATCGCCCCACCATGGAATGTCAAGACATTATTCCGTGGAGATTCGGCTGATATTTCCCACTCAGCCCGAGGTGCGCGTCACCAACTGCGGTTCGACGACGAGGTCTCGCCCCACGTCGCCGCCCGGCTCCGCAATCGCATCCAGCGCCCGCCGAGCCTGCACGTGCGGCTGCTGATCCACCGACGTGAGACTGAATCCTTCGTACGCGGCGAGGAAGGTGTTGTCGTACGACACCAACCCGACCTCGGCCCCAAGCCGCCACCCCTGCTGCAGCGCGAGCGACACAATCTCAATCGCCAGGAGGTCATGGTGCGCGATCACGCACACCTGCTCTGGATGCGTGGCGATCTCGTCCACCAAGCGCGCGCGATCGGTGGCATCGACGATGGCCAGCGGCGCGTCAGCCTCGTCGCACGCTGCGGCGATGGCTGCCCGTCGGTACTGCGTCGCGCCGTCTCCCCCTGCGGGCATGACGTAGACGCACCGACAGTGACCCTCAGCAAGCCCCCGCTGGACAACCTGCCTGGCCGCGCGGTACTCGTCGATGTGCACCACGTGCGCAGGTCCTACGGCGTACGGCGAACCGGCGATCACCAGCGGCAAGCGCGAAGCGAACTGCGCGTAGTGGCTGGCTGACCGCGACGGGGTGGCCAGCACGACACCACCCACCCGCATGGCACGAAAGTGTTCGAGCATGGCGATTTCGCGCGCCTCATCGCCCGACGCGGTGGCCGCCAGTACGGTGAGCCCCCTGCTCTCGGCCTCGCCCTGCAAGGCCGCCATGAGGCTCTCGAAGTATGGATTGCGCAAGTTCGGCAGCACTACTCCCAGCAGCGTCGAACTCGACGACGCCAGCGCCGCCGCGCCGAAGTTGCGCGAGTATCCGAGCTCGTCGGCGATAGCGCGAATGCGGGCCTTCGTCGCCTCGGCCACCTTCGGGGAGTCCGCCAAGGCGAGCGAGACGAGGCCTCGGGACACGCCAGCGACCCGGGCTACATCACTCTGCGTCACGGCCGGTTGCACTTGCATCTCCTGTCACTCACGGTGGCTGCCAGCACAGCGTAGTGGCTGCCCGACGCCGGCGCGCTCACCACGTTCACACAACGCGAAGCGGCGCCGAGACACGCTCGACGCCGCCCGCGGACCTCCGCTCGATTAGAGCGTGACGGTACGGCGCTCCTTAGCGCTGACGGTGGCCGCATCTGCAATCTGCAGGGCGAGCACGCCGTCGTGCACGTTCGGGGAGACCGGCCCATCGGCCTGGACCGCCTCGATGAAGGCGCCCAGCTCGAGCGCGTAGGCGTCGGCGTAGCGGTCGAGGAAGAAATCGAGGATCGCGCCTCGGCCCTCGGTGAGCTCTGGCCCGGCCTTGCGCACCTGGGTGGCGGTGAGGTTGTCGGCGGTGAGGGAGCCCTTGTCACCGAAGGCTTCCATGCGCTGGTCATAGCCGTAACAGCACGTGCGCGAGTTGACGATGGTGGCGACGCGTCCATCAGCGGCGCGCAGGGTGATGACGGCCTGGTCAAAGTCGCCTTCGTCGGCAATTTCCTGGATGGTGTTGCTGCCGAACGCGGACACCTCGACGATGTCGCCGAGGAAGTGGCGCACCATGTCGAAGTCGTGAATCGTCATGTCGCGGAAGATGCCGCCGGAGCTAGCGACGTACTGGGCAGGCGGGGCTGCGGGGTCACGCGAGATGACGGTGAACTGCTGCAGCTCGCCGATCTCCCCCGCCGCCACGCGGGCGTGAATGTCGGCGAAGGTGGGGTCGAAGCGACGGTTAAAGCCCAGCATGACGCGATCAGCCTCGGCGCCGAGCTCGTCGCGGCAGCGCTCCGCCTCTGCGAGGTCGAGGGCCACCGGCTTCTCGCACAGTACGCGCTTGCCGGCACGGACACCCGCGAGGATGTGCTCGACGTGCATGGGCGTGGGCGATCCGATCACGATGGCGTCGACGTCGGACGCGAATACCTCGGCCGGATCGAGCACGTACGGCACCTGGTACTGCTCGGCGAGCGACTTGGCGTTGTCTTCAAACGGGTCACAGATCATGGCGAGCTCCGCCTGAAGATGGGCTGCGATGGAACGTGCGTGGACGTGGCCGATGCGCCCAGCTCCGATCACTGCGAAACGAATCATGTTCACTCCTTCAGGCGCTCCAGCGCGCCATTGCAATGTACGAACAAATCTAGTGTACCCGTGCGATTTTCGTCGCACCCGCGGGATCATTTACTCTTTGATAGGACATAATGGAACAAGAAGTTTCCATCCTGCAACCAAGGAGTAGATCAATGAAGATTGCTGGCGCACCAATTAGCTGGGGTGTTTGTGAAGTACCGGGCTGGGGCTACCAGATGTCGCCCGAGCGCGTCCTCACCGAAATGAAAGAAATCGGCCTCACCGCCACCGAGTTCGGCCCCGCAGGCTGGCTGCCCACTGACCCCGCCGCCCGCGCCGAAGCCATCAAACCCTACGGCCTGAGGCCGGTCGGTTCGTTCTTCCTCGCCGTCATGCATGACCCCGACATCGACCCGCTGCCCGCCGTCGAACGCGAACTCGACGCTTTTGAAGCCGCCGGCGGCGAGTTCCTCGTGCTGGCAGCCGACTCCGGGCGCGACGGGTACGACGACCGCCCCGTCCTCGACGAGCAGGGCTGGGCAACACTGTTCGCCAACATGAGCAAGATCGCCGACGCGTGCGCCGCCCGCGGCGTCACCGCCGTCCTCCACCCGCACTGGGGCACCATGGTGCAAAACGTCGACGAGGTAGAGCGCGTGCTCGACAACTCGTCGGTGGGGCTCTGCCTGGACACCGGCCACCTCGCCGCCGGCGGCGCCGACGTCGTCGAACTGGTGCGCAAGTACGCCAAACGCGTCGGCATCGTGCACGCCAAGGACGTGCGCAAGGACCTCGTCGACAAGCTGCTGCCCGGCGAACTCACCTGGTCGGAGGCCATCAAGGGCGGCGTGTTCACCCCCATCGGTGAGGGCGATATCGACTTCGCGCAGATCGTGAAGCTCCTCGACGAGGCCGGATTCGACGGCTACTACGTGCTTGAGCAAGACAAGATGCTCGACGATGAACCTCCCGCAGACGGTGGCCCCATCGTCGAAGCGAAGAAGTCATTGGAGGCACTGCAGGCACTCGCCTGAGTGACATCTTCACAAGGAATGAGGGATTCCACCGTTTTTGGTGGAATCCCTCATTCCGTATTGCAGTCACACGTCGTTGACCCTCGGTTCCCGTCCCAGCCACCCTGCTCCAGCCCACGCGCGAGCTGGTCTGCAGCCCGGCATGCCTGTGCGTTCACCTGCACCCAGCCAAACCGCAGCGTGCGTTCGTCGTGAACGAGCAGGTGTTCGTTATCGCGGAAATAATCGTGCGCCTTATCGCGGTGGTGGCTTGCACCATCGGCCTCGACGATGAGCCCGTATTCGTCGTAGTGGTTGTCGACGCGGCCCGCCGTGCGTCGACGTTGGCGGTCCGGCTCCGGCAGACCATGGGCGCGAATCACGTTGCGCAGCAGCAGATACTCCAGCGCGCTCTCGATCCCTGCTTCCCCTTCCTCACACAGCCGCGCGATCAGCCGTCGATGCCGCTGCCGGCCCCGGCCATTGAGTTCCCTTGCCACGCGCTCGCCAGTGGTGTGCCGCTCCGCTAGCGCACGCGTGAGCGCCCCAACAGCATCCACCTCCGACGAACGCTCGGCGATATCAAGCACGGTCACCTCAGGGCGTGTTGCCGGCGGAGTGCCCCGCCCGCCGCGCTTCCCCTGCCGAAACTGCACAAGCCACGGCCCCACCCGCATGTCCTCGTGTACATGCCTGGCCCACACGACCACCGTGCGGGGTTCCGTCGGGAGGAAACCTGCGAGGTGACCGGCAGCCTCGCCGCCCACCACTGCACCCTCTCCCCCGCGCAGCAGCCCGGCCCAGACTGCGGCGGCGAAGGTCATGGCTTCGACGAAGATCCCCGACGCCACGCGCACCCACCGTCTCGCCAGGCGCTCGATCTGCCGCCTGGAAAACCCGAGCGCCAGTAGCTGTTTCGCGCTCACTGCACCTGCCTGCGTGCGCAGGAGCGAGGCAAGCGCTGCGTCGGGATGCACCATGGCGACATGCTGCCCTGGCTGGGCGCTCCCGTCCATGCCCCATCGCGAAGCTGTGGAAAACTCACCCCTCCACAGATAAGGAATGAGGGATTCCACCGAAAATGGTGGAATCCCTCATTCCTTAATTCCGCCGGGCTTCGGCGGAGCCCATCGCCCAGCTGGGCGGCGGATTTACCGCGAAGCGGAGGCGACGAAGTCGAGTCCGACGTGTTCGTCGGGGCGACCTGCCCAGCGGGTGGTGATGACCTTGGCCTTGGTGTAGAAGTTCACGCCCTCCTGGCCGTGCATCTTCACGTCGCCGTACAGCGAGCCCTTCCAGCCACCGAAGGAGTAGTAGCCCACCGGCACCGGGATCGGCACGTTGATGCCCACCATGCCTGCTTCGACGTCGAGCTCGAAGCGACGAGCGTACTCACCCGACTCGGTGAAGATCGCCGAACCGTTGCCGAACTCGCTGGAGTTCACAATCTTGATGGCCTCGTCGTAGCTCTCGGCACGCACGACGACGAGCACGGGGCCGAAGATCTCCTCGCAGTATGCCTTGGTGTCGAGCGGCACGTTGTCGAGGATCGTCGGGCCAAGCCAGTTACCGCCGGCGAACTGCTCGTCGGCATGCTGGAATCCGCGGCCATCCAAGACCACGCGAGCACCCGCGGCCTCAGCCTCGTCGATCCAGGAGATGATGCGCTCCTTCGACTTGGCCGAGATGACGGGGCCGAGCTCGGACTTCGGGTCCTCACCAGGCCCGAGCACGAGCGCCTCCGCCTGCGCCTTCACCTTCTCGATCAGCGGATCGGCGGCCTCGCCCACGGCCACCACGACGGGCAGCGCCATGCAGCGCTGACCAGCCGCACCGAACGCACCGGAGACGATGTGCTTCGCAGCGAAATCGAGGTTGGCGTCGGGCATCACGATGGCGTGGTTGTTCGCGCCGCCGAGCGCCTGGTAACGCTTGCCGGTCTTCGCGCAGCCCTCAGCGATGATCTTCGCCACCGGCGTCGAGCCGACGAACGAGATCGCGTCGATGCCGTCGGAGTTGAGCATGTGCTGCACCACCTGCTTGTCGCCGCAGACCACCTGGAACAGGCCGTCGGGCAGCCCCGCCTCCTGGTACATCTTCGCGACGGTGAGGGACACCGTCGGCACTGGGGTGGCGGGCTTCAGCACGACGGCGTTGCCGGTGGCGAGCGCCATCGGGTGCATCCACATGGGCACCATCATGGGGAAGTTGAACGGGCAGATGGCACCGACGACGCCAACGGGCTGGCGGATGGTGTGGATGTCGATGCCCGTCGAGGCGCCGGAGGTGTAGTCGCCCTTGAGCGCGTTGTGGATGCCGCAAGCGAATTCGACGATCTCCAGACCACGCGCGATCTCACCGAGCGCATCGCCGTGGGTCTTCCCGCCTTCCTTCACGATGATGGCGGCGAGTTCATCCTGGCGCTCCACCATGAGGTTGCGGAAGTTGAACATCACGGCGGTGCGCTTCGCGAGCGACATAGCCGCCCATTCCTTCTGCGCCTTGCGGGCGCCCTGGATGGCGCGCTCGATGAGCTCGATGCTCGCCTCTGCGACGCCGCCGAGCACCTGGCCGGTAGTGGGCGAGTCGATGTCGATGACGTCGGCGCCGTCTTCGACGACCTCCTTGCCATCAATCCAATGCTTCATAGTCAGTTCGGTCATGTGTTGCTCCTTGTCAGAAGAATCGACGCTGGGCCTTCACGGCCTCGGCGTATTCGGCGTATGCGGTCTGGGTGGATTCAAGTCGGGACACTGGCGCGACGGGCACGTCCCACCAGCCGGTGCCGGGCGGGTTGGGCCCGTAGAGATCGGTGTCGATGTGGATCATCGTCGTGTGCGTCGACTCCGTCGCCTTCTGGTAGGCATCGCGGAACTCATCGATGGTCTTCACCTCGATCACGTCAATGCCCCACGAGCGGGCGTTGGCGGCGATGTCGACGGGGATGAGCTCGTCGGTGGCGTTGCCGTCCTCGTCGCGCATCCGGTACTTGGTGCCGAAGCGCTGCGAGCCGTGCGACTCGGACAGCGAGCCAATCGACGCGTACCCGTGGTTCTGCAGCAACACGAGGATGACCTTCTCACGCTGCTGCACGATGGTGGCGAGCTCCATCGGCAGCATCTGGTACGTGCCGTCGCCGACGATCGCCACCACCTCGGAGTCGGGCAGAGCCATCTTGACGCCCAGCGCGGCCGGGATTTCGTAGCCCATGCACGAGAACGCATACTCGACGTGGTACCCCACCGGGGTACTGGCACGCCAGAGGCACTGCAGGTCGCCCGGCATCGAGCCGGCGGCGTTGATCAGCACGTCGTTCGGGCCCATGAGCTCGTTGAGCGCGCCGAACACCTCGGTCTGCGCCGGCAGCGGGCCGTGCCCCAGGTTGTAGCACTCATCGGTGGTGCGCTGCCAGGCGGCAACTTCGTCGGTGATCTTCGTGGCCCATTCCTCGGGCACGCGGTATCCGTCGAGTGCCGGGGAGAGTGCTCGCAGCGTCTCGCGCGCGTCGCCGACGACCATCTCGGCGCCCTGCTTAGCCGCGTCGAAGGCGCCGACGTTGATGTTCACGAAGCGCACGTCGGGGTTCTTGAACTGCGTCTGAGACGCGGTGGTGAAGTCGGAGTAGCGGGTGCCGATGCCGATGATCAGGTCGGCTTCTTCGGCCAGCGCATTGGCCGAGCCAGCGCCAGTAGCACCGACGCCACCCACAGCCTGCGGGTGATCCCAATTGATGGCTCCCTTACCGGCCTGCGTGTCGGACACCGGGATGCCGGTGGCACTCGCCAGGGCGCGCAGCTCGTCGCAGGCCCCGGAATAAATGGTGCCGCCACCGGAAATGATGAGCGGCTTCGACGACGCCTTGATGGCCTCGACGGCTCGGGCGAGGGCTGCCTCGTCGGGACGAATGCGCCCGATGTGCCACACCTTCTTCTCGAAGAACTCCAGCGGCCAGTCGTACGCCTCGGCCTGGACATCCTCAGGCAGGCAGATGGTGGCGGCGCCGGTGTCGGCCGGGTCGGTGAGCACGCGCATGGCGCGCGGGAGCGCCACCATGAGCTGCTCGGGGCGGTTCACGCGGTCCCAGAACTTCGATACCGGACGGAAGGCGTCGTTGACGCTCACGTCGGGGTTCGTCGGATCTTCGAGCTGCTGCAGCACCGGGTCGGGGGCGCGGTTCGCGAAGATGTCGGAGGGGAACAGCAGCACGGGCACGCGGTTGGTGGTGGCCAGCGCGGCGCCGGTCACCATGTTGAGCGCGCCGGGGCCGATGGAGGACGTGACCGCGAGGGTCTCCAGCCGGTCTTTCGCCTTCGCGTAGGCAGCGGCGACGTGCACCATGCCCTGCTCGTTGCGGCCATGCCAGAACTCGACGCGATCCTCACCCTCGTCGGGCGCGATCTCGTTTTGCAGCAAGGCCTGGCCGAGCCCGGCCACGTTGCCGTGACCGAAGATGCCAAACATGCCGCGGATGAAGCGGCGCTCCACCCCGTCGCGCTCGGAATACTGCTGCGAGAGGTAGCGAACGACGGCTTGGCCAACCGTCAGACGAATCGTGCTCATACGTGCTCCTTGGGATCAAGCGGGAGGCGGGGATCAGCGTCGGCCGACTCCCAGGTGTCGCGCAGCCAGCCGTAACAGGGATCGTCGACGGACAGCCACGTGGAATCGCCAGGACCAGCCATGACGTTCAAGTAGTACAGGTTGTATCCGGGTGCTGCCACGCAGGGGCCGTGGTAGCCGTGTGGCACGAGCGCGACGTCGCCATTGCCGACGCGGAGAGCCACGTCGATGGGACGCTCATCGGTGCCGTAGGTGGCGTGGAACGCCATGCCGGGGCCGTGCTCGTCGGGCTCAATCTCGAAGTAGTAGATCTCCTCGAGCTCGCGCTCGTTCTCGGAGTCCTCGTCGTGCTTGTGGGGCGGGTAGCTCGACCAGTTGCCGCCTGGGGTGATGACCTCGGTGACGAGCAGGCGCGACGTGTGCAGCGGGTTGCCGATGGCGTAGTTGGATACCTGACGGCTCATCACGCCAGCGCCGCGAATGCCGACGCTGACCTCGTCGGCCGGGCAGTAGCGCACCTCAAGCTTCTCGGAGGCCACGCAGTACGGCAGCGCGAACCGCCCGTCGCGCGTAGCGGTGACGGTGGCTTCCGCACCCGACGGCAGGTACAGGTAGTCGGTGGTCTCACCCCAGATGGTGGAGCGGCCCTGCAGCTCGTGGCTCTGCCCGTCCACTTCGACGGTGCACCCGCCGGCAAGCGGCAGCACCAGGTATTCATGGCCTTCCGTGCGGATCGTGTGCGATTCGCCGGCGGCAAGCGCAACCACCTGCAGCCCAGACCAAGTCCACCCTGCACGCTTAGGGCTGACATCCACTTCGACGGCCCCGTTGGCCGTCGAGCCTGCGGGCAACACGTGTTCAGTCATTGCTCTCCTCACTTGGAGCTCCACCATGGGAGCGATTGGTTGTGCATGTTCTCGATAGCGGTTGTGGGTGCTCCTGCACCATGCGGCGTAGCTCGGGCAGGGTGGGCATCGCCGTCGCGCATTCGAGCCTCGACGCGACGATCGCCCCCGCCGCAGATGCTACGGCGAGCATCTCGCCCAGTTCCCAGCCTTGCACCAATCCGTAACACAGTGCTCCGCCGAAGGCGTCGCCGGAGCCGAGCCCATTGAGCACTTCGACGCGGGTGCCGGGTACGTGGACCACTTCGTCGGAGGTGATGAGCGTGGCTCCCCGCGGCCCATCTTTCACGATGGCCACCTGCACGCCGAGCTTCAGCAGTGCTCGGCCGGCTGCGATGGGGTCGTCTTCTCCGACGGCGACCTTGCACTCTTCACGGTTGCCGACGGCGATCGTCACCTTCCTGAGTGCCTCACGCATGTGGATGCGGGCCTCGTCGGGACTCTCCCAGAACTGTGGGCGGAAATCCAGGTCGAGGGCTGTCATACCGCTGCTCGCGCGGGTTTCGAGTGCGGCGAAGTGTGTGTCGCGGCTGGGCTGGCTGGAGAACCCGGTGCCGGTGAGCCAGAACACGCGGGCCGCTTCGATGGCGCCGACGGGGAGCGTGTCAGGAGTGAGCAGCATGTCGGGCGCGACGGGGCGTCGGTAGAAGTAGAGCGGGAAATTGTCGGGCGGGAAGATCTCGCAGAAGGTGACGGGGGTGTTGTGCCCGACCATGGTCTGCACGAAGTCTTCGTACACACCCAGGCGACCGAGCTCCTCCCGGCAAAAGGTGCCGAACGGGTCTTCACCCACGGCGCTCACGATGCCCGACGAGCTACCCATACGCGCTGCGGCGACGGCGACGTTGGTGGGGCTGCCGCCCAGGAATTTGCCGAAATTGTCGACGTCCTGCAGGCCGACGCCGGTCTGCAGTGGATAAATATCCACACCGATGCGCCCCATCGTGAGCACATCCAGTGCATCGACATTGAACAGTCCCATGTCACCCGCTTCGTCGAGGTCCTGCACTCAATCCTAGACAGGCATTCCCAAATGTCAAGACAAACTGGGAGGCGGGGTGCTGGATAGGGCTCCCAAATTCGCTCAAATCTTTGTATCCTCCTACGATGCTATAAGTCACAACAAGAAAGCCCGAGGATGTCCAAAGAGCATTTCAGTCTCGAAGTGGAGATTGATCGCAACAGCCCAATCCCCCTGCACCAGCAGATCGCCGACCCGCTGATCAGCCTGATCCAGTCGGGCGCCGTCGAGCCGGGCACGAAGCTCGAAGACGAGGTTTCGATGGCCCAGCGACTCCAGGTGTCACGACCGACAGCCCGGCGCGCGCTCGAAACCCTCGTGAACCGCGGCTTGATCGTGCGTCGACGGGGCGCAGGCACCGCCGTCGCTCCCCGCCAGATTCATCGCCCCATGGCGCTCACGAGCCTCCACGACGACCTCGCCCGCGACGGTCGATCCGTCACCACCCAGGTGCTCGAGTGGATGGCCCACCCCGCCGACGAGGACACCGCAGCCATGCTGTCACTCGCCGTCGGCACCCCCGTCGTGCGCATCAAGCGCCTGCGCTTCAGCGACGGGGAACCTCTCGCCCTCATGATGAACGTGCTGCCCGAAAGCATCGCGCCCACCCGCGCCGAACTCGTGGACCACGGCTTCTACGAGCTCCTGCGCGAACGCGGCGTGCAGATTAAGCTCGGCACCCAGAACATCGGTGCGCGCCTGGCCGACGACACCGAGGCGCAGCTGCTCGACGAACCCCCCGGCGCTGCGCTGCTCATGATGCAGCGCACGGCCTACGACGAACAGCAACAACCCGTCGAGGTGGGCACCCACGTGTACCGGGCGAGTCGCTACACCTATAGCCAGACGGTGTTTGCCTGAGATCAGCCGTGGCCGAAGGGTGCACGTCGAACTTTGTATTGACAAAGTTGCTGAAAGGGCGTTGAATAGTGGCTACGAACACCCGCTCTAGGCTGAGCCATCAAGGAGGACAGCAATGACCGACGAGCACATCCCCGGCCCTCTGTGGGACGCCGCGCAAGAATTTCCCCAAACCGCGCAGTGGAACGACTCCGCGGACATCGAGGAGCTAAGCCAGTCCATCGCTATGGGCGGCGTGGGAGCCACCTGCAACCCCGTCATCGCCTACACCACCATCAAGAAGCACCCCGACGTGTGGGGCCCGCGCATCCGTCAGATTGCGCAGGACAACCCGACGTGGGGCGAGAGCGAGATCGGCTGGCAGGCTATCCGGGACATGTCCGTCGAAGCCGCCAAACTGCTGGAGCCGGCCTTCGAGGCGTCGAACGGTAAGAATGGCCGCCTGTCGGTGCAGACCGACCCGCGCCTCCACCGCAACGCCAAGGCGCTTTCCGACCAGGCCTTCGAGTTCTCGGAGCTCGCACCCAACATCATCGTGAAGATCCCCGCCACGAAGGTGGGCATCGAGGCCATCGAGGACGCCACCTACCGCGGCGTCAGCATCAACGTCACTGTTTCCTTCACCGTGCCTCAAGTCATCGCCGCTGCAGAAGCTATCGAGCGCGGCCTGAAGCGTCGCGAGGAAGAAGGCCTCGACGTATCGCAGATGGGCCCGGTCGTCACCCTCATGGTTGGGCGCCTCGACGACTGGCTGAAGACCGTCGTCGAGAAGGAGCAGCGCTTCCTCGACCCGGGCCACCTCGAGTGGGCAGGCATCGCCGCGTCGAAGCACGCCTACAAGATCATGAAGGAGCGCGGCCTGCGCGCCCGTCTGCTCATCGCTGCCTACCGCAACGTGCTGCAGTGGAGCGAGTTCATCGGCGGCGACCTCGTCGTGTCTCCCCCGTTCAAGTGGGCCAAGCGCGTCAACGATTCCGGGTACAAGCCGGTGTCGCGCATCGACGAGCCCGTGGCGGAGCACATCATGGAGACGCTCAAGGGCATCCCCGAGTTCATGCGCGCCTACGAGGTGGACGGCATGAGCGTCGAGGAGTTCGAGCAGTTCGGTGCCACCCGCAAGACCATCCGCCAGTTCCTGAACGCGGATGCGGATCTCGACCTTCTGGTGCGCGACCTGATCGTCGAAGCTCCGTAAACCCTGCACTCAGGCGTACACGCTGGGGCGGCAATACTTCGGTGTTGCCGCCCCGGTTGTTTGTGCCACCAGATTTGTTTCGACGGCGACACAGCGTCGTCGATGCGCACCAGCGGGCAGCACCCCCAGCCTTGACACGCAAACTTAGGTTTGCCTAACCTAAGTTTGCGACGGGCGGTCCGCCGTAAGAGAGACCCGGTAGAAGGTTTGGGAGAGTAACGTGAGAATGAATCGTTGTGTCGGTGCGCTGGTGGCTGTTGCATGTGCGACGGCAGCGTTAGCGGGGTGTTCGTCTGGCAGCAACGGTGACGGGGATGCACTTGACGTCGTCTCCTCGACGGGATACCTGACCGACGCCATTCACAACATCGCTCCAGGTATTGAGGTGACGACGCTCGTCGCCCCTGGCGGAGACCCACACACGCAAGAGCTGACGACCGCTGACATCCAGAAGGTTGACAGCGCTGATCTCGTCGTGTGGACGAGTCACGACATGGAACACCGAATGATGGAGCACTTTGATTCACTCGGTGATAAGTCACTGCCGGCAGCTGAGGCCATCCCAGAAAAAGACCTACTGCCGTGGGAGACCGACGACGGAACGCAAGGGCACGACCCGCACGTCTGGAACTCACCGTTACTGTGGAACTACGTCGTGGATTCGATCGCAGACAAACTCTCCGACATAGATCCGGACAACGCCAGCACCTACGCCGACAATGCGAAGAAATACAAGTCCGAAATCCAGGACGCTCACGAAGAGGCGATGAAGAAACTCGCCCAGATTCCGGAGAATAAGCGCATTCTTATCACTGGTCATGATGCGTTCAACTACCTCGGCGCCACCTACAAGATCGACGTGCACGCCACGGACCTCGTCACATCTGAATCTCAGATCTCAGCGGCTGAGCTAAACGATCTCGCTGAGTTGATTGTCCAGCACGAAGTCAAGGTCATTTTCCAAGACAATCTCAAGAACCCAGAGGCGATCCAGCACTTGAAGGAGTCCGTGCGAGCCAAGGGAGGAGACGTCGAAGTGGCGGACACAGAGCTATTCGCCGACACGTTGGGAGAGTCTGCCCCAACCGATACCTACCTGGGAGCGTTTAAGTCGAACATCGAAGTAATTAGCGAGGCGCTTCGATAACGCAGAACCGGGACGAATACAAAGCCTGTTGTGCGTGCGGGCAACACTCCGCCGCACAACAGGCTTGCGTATGGCGCACAGCGCCATCGAAAGGCAGGTGAGTGTCTTGGATGCTCCTCTCAATATGCGGGGCGTGAGCGCGGGTTATCAGCAAACCATGGCATTAGTCGATGCGAATCTCGACGTTGAGGCTGGGTCAGTTCATGCCATCATCGGACCGAACGGATCAGGAAAATCAACGCTACTGAAAGCGGCCCTCGGTCTTCTCCCAGGCACAACAGGAACGGTCACGTTCTTTGGAAAGCCCTTGGAGCATGCACGCAGGCGTGTTGCCTACATGCCACAGACAGCCAGCGTTGAGTGGGACTTCCCAATCAAGGTCAAAGACGTAGTCCTGATGGGGACATTCCCACGATTAGGTTGGGTGCGACGTCCGGGGCGCACGGAGCGAAAGGCTGCCGCATCCGCGATGGAACGCGTGGGACTGACCGACGTCGCGGATAGACATATATCAGCACTCTCGGGCGGACAAAAGCAGCGCGTGTTTGTGGCACGCACACTCGCTCAGGGAAGTGACCTGCTGATGATGGACGAGCCATTCGCAGGGGTAGACATCGCCTCCGAATCCGTGATCCGGAGCGTCCTCCAGGACGTGGCCACGCAGGGCAAGACGGTCATGATCGTGCACCATGACATCTCAAGTATCGGTGGGTTTTGCGACCAAGCCACGCTGCTCTCCGCTGGTTCGGTCCAAGCAACTGGGGCTATCGACGATGTGCTCTCACCAGAACATCTTGCCAACGCTTACGGGATTGCCCCCGAAATGCTGAAGGGCTGCGATGGGTAACCTGCACTTCATACCGATAACGGAGTTCTTCTCGACGTATGGCTACCGGACCACCTTCTTCGCTGTCGTCCTCGCAGGACTCCTGGCTGGAGTATTCGGCTCGCTGCTCTACCTGCGTCGGCAATCACTGATGTCCGACGTGATGGGTCATTCAGCAATCTTCGGCGTCGCCTGCGCATTCATCGTCGCAGAAGCCGTGCTCGGGATCAACGGGCGCTCTATTCCAGTCTTAATCCTGGGCGCTGCCCTCTCTGCATTCCTATCGGTGTGGATTACCTCGTGGATCAGCGATCGCACTCCTATCAGCGCGGACGCAGCGATGGCGGTGTCCCTGGCTCTGTTCTACGGGGGAGGCTTATGCCTCCTTTACATCATCAGTCACTCTCGGCTAAGAGGACGGGCGGGGCTCTCGGATTACATCTTTGGCAACGCTGCAACCACCCGAGCCGCTGATCTGCACACAATAGTGTGGCTATCAGTCGTCGTGTTGATGGTGCTGGTGGTGTTATGGAAGGAATTCAAGATCTGCATCTTCGACCCGGTGGCAGCTCGCATGTATGGCTTACGCCCATCTATCGTCAACCCCATTCTCATGACATGCGTGACACTCGCTATCGTTGCAGGAATCAAAAGTGTCGGCATGATCCTCATGATCGCTTTTGCCATCCTTCCGGCAACAATATGCCACCAATTCGCCAGCTCCATGGCGCACATGGCATTGGGGTCAGGGGTTATTGGTGCCCTGGCCGGAGGTGTGGGAACGTATCTCTCCATTAGCGCTGGAAATGTTCCCACTGGCCCGATTGTTGTACTACTCCTATTTGGAGTATTCGTTATAGCGATACTCGTTTCTCCTCGCAGGCGCAGGGCTGCAATTCCCAGTGCCGCGGATGGGCCCAGCGACGAGGAGAGCCAACGCGTAGCGATTCGAAGCACAGGTGACCCACGATGAGCTTCATCGCATCTGCGTTCTTACTCGCCGTTGTTACCTCAGTAGCATGTTCGCTTCCTGGGGTCTTCGTTGTGCTCCGAAGGCAATCCATGTTGGTGGATGCGATGTCGCATGCGGTGCTGCCAGGAATTGTCATGGGAGTGGTGATCACAGGAACCCTTCAATCGCCGCTCATGATTGCCCTCGCCACACTCATGGGACTTGCCATAGTGTGGTGTTCAAACTGGCTACGTCGGGCCAGCCTCCTCATAGGAGAAGCAGACCAAGGCGTCCTTTTCCCTGCCTTGTTTTCACTCGGCGTTCTTCTGCTGTCGACCACCTATTCCAACACCCATATCTGCACGGAAACAGTGTTGGCTGGCGACCTCAACCTGATGGCTCTACGCTCGCAACATATCTTCATCGACGGAATCAGCCTTGGGCCGCGCGCCATGTGGACATTGATTGGCGTCTCGGCGTTGAACATTGCCTTCATAGCGCGATACCGACGAGTGCTGTGCACTGCAATCTTCGACCCACAGTACGCTCGCTCCATCGGCATGCCTGTTCGGCGTATCGACAACGTGTTCATGACTCTCGTCGCCTTGACCGTAGTCACCGCATTTAGCGTTGCTGGGTCAATTCTCGTCGTAGCGTTGATGATTTGCCCAGCAGCAACAGCGTTACTCATTACCCGCGACATCCGCAGCGTTATCCCAGCAACAGTCATTACTGCCGTATTGAGCGCCATTGCTGGATTCGCAATTGCATGGAAAGCCGAGCTACCCACATCGGTAACCATGGCACTCATTGATGGCATTCTGTTCATTCTCGTAGCCATCGCTTGGATGCTGCGCAGGCCCCGGCGTATTCGCATGAGCACTTCGCACGCACGGGGTCAGCTCCCCAATCAACCATGATCATGTGAGCAGGCTCTCTCATCTGTAGCCCCAGCCGTGCAATGTACCGCCACGGGGACGGGGCGAACTCTAGGCTGGCGTTGCTCGTCGGGGACTACTCGCCCATGGCGCGGGGCAGCTCGGCTGACTCTTCCGCGACGGGTGCGCCGGGTTCGTCGGCGGTGGGCACCAAAGGCGTGCTCGCGACGACGGGCGCGGAGAGGTCGATGGTGCGCACCGTGCGCGGCATGAGCGGCTTCTGCACGTAGGTGGGGGCGGTGACGGGCACCGGATCCCAGAACACGCCGTGCTCCGATGGCGCGCTGAGGTCGATAGAGAACTCGGTCGATTCGGCAGTTTCCTCGACGACCTCGATTACCTCGGTGGCCTCGTCGTCGCTGAATCCGGCGTCGATCCGTGCAGCGTGGGCGTCCATCCGCTGGTGCATCTTCACGACGGTGAACCGCGCAACGCCGATGAACGTAACCATCAGCGCGGCCGGAATGAGGAAGGCCCACCACGCAACAACACCGAAGCCGCCGAGCACACCCAGCACCACCGCGATCATGCACAGCGTCGCCATCACGGTGAGACGACGACGCGCCGCCTGCTGCGCGGCCATCTTCAGCCCGTAGCGCTCCGAGGCGCGGGTGAGCGGCGTCGACACCGCGGCGGGATCGCCGTAGTCAGCGTCGTCGCCAGTGAAGATTCGCAGCGATTGAGAGAAGCGCTCCGTCGGTTCTTCAGCAATGTCGTCAAGGCTGGTGCGCTGATTTGAGATCCAGGGAATAGCGAATGCCAAACCCGCCACGAGCAGGGTGGCAATGATGAGTCCGGCGAGCATGCTGCCACGCTAGAGGGACAATTGTGATTCAACTGTGACCTCAATGGGCGCGTCGCGAAAATCGTACAGCGGGCAGGTCAGTTGAGCTCGTCGAGCCGCCAGTACTGCACGCTAGTGCCGGCGTTCGCGGCGGCAGTGTGCTCGTCGAGCAGCACGAGCACGTTCGTCTGCGCGAGCTCGGTGAGCGCGTGCGGATCGGAGACGGGAGTGACGCGGTTGATGCCGGACTCCCTGGAAACCCGCGCGCGGAGCAGGTGCGTCTGGCCCTCGGTGGAGCGCATGCCGTGGGCAGCGATACCGCGCAGGAGGGGGCGATGCGGGTCGGCGCCGGCGAGCTTACGGATGAGCGGCCAGCCGAAGGCCTGGAACGAGACGTAGGCGCTCACGGGGTTGCCCGGCAGCATGATCATGGGGATGTTGTCGTCGCCGATGAGGCCGAAGGTCTGCGTGCGGCCGGGGGTCATGGCCACCTTCGCAGAGTCGACGAGGCCGATGCCGGAGAGCACCTCCGCCATCGCTTCATAGTCTTCCCGACGCCCGCCCGTCGTGGAGATCACGAGGTCGGCGCGGATGAGCTGGTCGGTCACCGTCTGGCGCAGCTCGTCGTGGTTGTTGGAGCCGACGACGGTGTGGAACACCTGAGCACCTGCCGCGCGGGCTGCGGCCGCGATGAGGAAGGAGTTGGCGTCGAAGTTGCTGTCGGCAGAGGCGTGGGCACCGGGCGCGACGAGGCCCTCCCCCGACCCGACGATCACCACGCGCGGGCGCGGGCGGACGAAGACCTTGTCGATGCCGGCGCTCGCCAACAGGCCGACGGAGCGGTCGTCGAGCACGTCGCCTTCCTTCAGCAGCGGCTCGCCGGCGTGGAGGTGCTCGCCGGCCACACGCACGTATTCGTCGTCCTTCACGGTGTCGAAGATCCTGGCCAAGTCACCTTCCAGCGCGACGTACACCGTCGGGAGTACTGCGGTGGCGCCCGGCGGCACGGGGTCGCCCGCCGCGACGTGACGCACAGCGCCGAATGGGAGTCGGCCGTCTTCGGTTTCGGCGAGCATCATCGTCTCGACGCGCTTGCCGCCGTCGTCGGTGAGGTCGGAGACGCGCACGGCGTACCCGTCGACGAGTGCCGTGGTCTGGTGGGGCACGTCGACGAGCGAGGTGATGTCTTCGCACACCACCTGATCCCAGGCTTCGAGCAGACCCATGCCGAAGGGGCGCAGGGGCTCGACGAGGCCGAGGAGATAGTCGATGTGGTCTTGCATCGAGCGCAGACCCGCCTCGTTGTTCGCGGGCGGGTCGGGCAGGCGCGGAGCCTCGACCTCTTCCACCTCGACGGGTTCTTGCTGCTTACGACCAAACCAAGCCATGCTCCTACGATAGTTGGGTGACACCAGATAAGGACGCACTACGCGCTCGGGCGCGTCGAGAACGCGTGCCGGAAACCATGCGACGCGAGGACGCCGAGCGGCTTCGTCGCTTTCTCGAATGGCTTCCAGAAGAGCCTGGGGTGTGCGCGACGTATGTGAGCGTCGAGGGTGAGCCCGATACGGTCGCGCTCGTGGATGCGCTCGTGACGCGCGGCTGGGATGTGCGGTTACCGGTGCTTCGCCGTGAGCCTGACTGGGCGCGATTCGACGGCTGGGCCGCCATACGTCCGGCTTGGCGCGGCATTCCGGAACCGACGGGTACGCGCCTGGGGGCGGCCTCACTCGAGGAGGCAGATGTGGTTGTCACCTCGTGTTTGGGTGTGGATCGCGAGGGGTACAGACTGGGGGTCGGCGGAGGCTGGTACGACCGGGCGCTCGCCCACCGCGGGGCTGGGCCGGTGTTGGCGTGGGCCCGCGAGGCGGAGGTGTGCGACGTGCTCCCGCGCGAACCCCACGACCTGCCGTGCGATGGCTGGGTGACGGAAGCGGGCGTTGCGTGGGTGCACTGATGTGCGCTTCTGGGCGTACACTAGGCCCGTTTGTTTCTTCGGAGGATCCAGTGCCCAAGTACCAATATCACTGCAACGATTGCGACGCCGATCTCGAGGTGCAGCAGAAGTTCACCGACGACGCACTCACCGAGTGCCCCGAGTGTCAGGGCAATCTGCGGAAGGTGTTCAGCGCCGTCGGCGTCGTGTTCAAGGGATCTGGTTTCTACAAGACCGACTCCAAGCCGGCTGCGGCAAAACCTGCGGAGTCGAAAGCGTCTGAGTCGAAGCCGGCAGATTCCAAGCCGGCTGCTCCGGTGGTTGAGTAGCCCGCGCCTCCCGGTGGTTGAGCCACGCCTCGGGTGCCCCGCTGGTTGAGTAGCGGGCAAAGCCCGCGTATCGAAACCACACCCTGCCCGATGGTTGAGTAGCGGGCAAAGCCCGCGTATCGAAACCAGGCCCCGAGCAGTACCCCTGGAGAAACTGCAAAACTTGCCATCAGTCGAAGCGCTCATGTGTGATTGCCGCAGGAGACGAGCAACTGATGGCGAGTTTTGCAGTTCTTGTCTCTGCATCTCGATACGGCGACTCCGTCGCCTACTCGATGGTCGGTGGCCACGCGCCCCGGGCGCCCCTGTGGTTGAGTAGCGAGGCCGCCCCGATGGTTGAGTAGCGGGCGAAGCCCGCGTATCGAAACCATCCCCCCAAAGAAACCCACCTGACCCACCAAATTCATCCTGTGGAAAACGGGCGTGGCGGGTGGCGAGTTGCCAATAGTAAAGGCATGCAACTCCTTCGCCGACTTGGTTCATTCATCAACTGGCATCGCCGCGTGGTGGCCGCGCTGTGCGCGGCGGTCGTCGTCGCGGGCATCATCTCCGTCGCCAGCGCACGGCCGCCCGACGGGGAGCCCGTCGTGGCACTCGCTGCCGACGTACCCGCCGGCGAGGTGCTTTCACCGGAGCATCTCACGACGGTTCGCGTCCCCGCTTCGCTGCTCACTGAGGGAACACTGCGCTCCCCCGACAACGCCGCCGGGGCACACACCGCTGTTGCGCTGGAAGCAGGCCAGGTGCTCACGAGGGGTTTGCTGCTCCAGGGCGGGGGCGTGCAGAAGGGGCATGCACTCGTGCCGGTGTCCGTACCTGACCAAGACCTGCGCAACCTGCTCACGCCGGGCACAGCAGTACAGCTGGTGGTGGCGCTCGGTGAACGGCCCGAGGTACTGGGTCGAGCACGTGTCGCCGCCCAACCCAGCGCACCTACGTCAACGATCGGAGCGACGAAGGGTTCGAGCATGGTGCTCATGGAAGTAACGGCTGAGCTGGCGCCGTCGGTGGCCACGCTCGGGCAAAGCGGGCAGCTCGCGGTGGTGATCGGAGGTCCATAGCACAAGCACATTTGAATTTCCTGCGAGGGATCACCTATCGTGGTTGCGCTAGTGGGGCGCGTGCCCACTCCAACGTCGCCTCCAGGTGATTGCGCGCGCCCTGATTCATTCCCGCCAGCAGGCGGCCTACAGAAAGCGCAACAATGCAGGGATTCAAGGAATTCATCATGCGCGGCAACCTCGTCGAGCTTGCCGTGGCCTTCATCATGGGTGGCGCCTTCGCCACTGTCGTCGAATCGTTCACCGCCGTCATCATGGACCTGCTCGGCAAGCTGGGTGGCACCCCCAACTTCTCAAGCTTTGCCCCCGGTGGCATCAGCGTCGGTGTGTTCCTGACCGCACTCGTATCCTTCCTCATCCTCTCCTTCGTCATCTACTTCGGCATCGTGAAGCCCTACAACATCGCCCGTAAGCGCTTCGAGAAGGATGTCGTCGAAGAGGAAGTCGAGCCCACCGCTGAAGAGGCACTGCTCGGCGAGATCCGCGATCTCCTCAAGGCCAAGCACGCCTGAGCCACCATCGGCTTCAACGAGGCGTTACCCCACTGGGTGGCGCCTCGTTTGTGTTTGTCAGCCCCAGTGCGGGGGACGGTCGGCAGCCAGGCGCTGCTCATCGGTATTCCAGGGACGCTGGGTGGTCGCCGTCGGTTGTAGTCCGGTGAGACCAAGCTGCGCTCGCAAGTGCATGAGCTGGGCATGAAAGGCGGCGAACCCGACGCGCGCCACCGCGTCGGTGTGCACCGGAAAAGGCCAGGGTTCGCCCGCGTCCTGACGCTGTTGTCGCACGCTGGCTAGGCGATTCGCATTCCAGCCCAGCCCGTCGAGCTGACTGGCAATACCCTCGACATCTGCCGCGGTGAGGGGCAGCTCCTCGCCGGTCAGGGCGCGCCCTAGCTCGACGGCTACCTGGTCGGCGTCAGTCACCGAGGGTGGCACCGTCGTCGACCCGCCGCGCCTCACCCTCGTCAGGCAACGCAACATCGCCCACGACGGTGACCCCCCCGCCGAGCGTCCAGTCGCCCCGCACCTCAAAACGGGTAGCGTCCTTCAGCGACGGGGCGTGCGGGATGCGCAGCTCGAAGGCGTCGATCTTCTTGTAGAAGTCCTTGTCGAGCGAGATTTCTGGCGAGCTGTCGGTTTGCGCGACGAGGTGCCCGGCGTCGTCGAGTTCGTACACGTCGGAGCGCAGCAGCAGTAGCTCGTTGGTGGTTTTCACCGGAAGGAAGCGGCTGCGATCGACGCAGATGGCGGTGGCCCCGTCGAACACCTCGATGGCTGCGCCCATCGCGGATTCGATTTGGATGACGGGGGTGGAGCTAGCGTCGGTGGGGTCGACGGTCTTCTCGTTGCGGATAAGTGGGAGACCGAGCACTGAATTGCGCTCGACGAGGGCGTCGCGCAGGCGGACGAGATCGAACCACAGGTTGTTGGTGTGGAAGAACGGGTGACGGTGTTCGTCGGTGAAGTAGTCCATCTCTTCCGGGGCAGTCTGCGCGGTGTCGCGAAGAATGAGCTGCCCGTCGGATTTGCGGATGGCGAGGTGTCCGCCCTTCTTGTCGTTGATGGTGCGGCGGCACAGCTCGGCGGCGTACGGTGCGCCGGAGTTCGCGAACCAGCCGGCGATGCGCGCGTCGGGGGCCGCGCCGAGGTTGTCGCCGTTGGAGACACAAGCGTAGCGGAAGCCGGCGTCGATGAGCTGGTCGAGCACGCCGGATCCTTGGAGGGCTGGGTAGAGGTCGCCATGGCCGGGCGGGCACCACTCGAGCGACGGGTCGGCCGGCCATTCGACGGGGGTGAAGTCGTCGGCACGCAGCTTCGGCTCCTGGTTCTGGAGGAACGTGAGCGGAAGCCCACTGATGGGGAGTTCGGGATATTTGGCGAGGTACTCGACGGTGTCGGCGTCGGTGCGGAAGCTCGTCATGAACAGCAGCGGAAGGCGCACGTCGTAGCGTTCGCGGGCTGAGAGCACCTGTTTGGCGATGAGGTCGAGGAAGTTCTCGCCGTCGCGCACTTCGAGGAGGGTTTTGGCGCGGTCGAGACCCATCGACGTGCCGAGTCCGCCGTTGAGTTTGATGACGACGAGCTTGTCGAGCGCGGCGCGGGCGTCGTCGTCGCTGATTTCTACGTCGTCGAGCATGGGCGGGTCGAGCAGCGGTGTGATGGAGTCCTCCCGGATGATGCCGGTGGCGCCGCTTTCGAGTTGCTTGTAGAAGTTGGAGAACACCTCGACGGCGGGCGCCGCGACCCCGGCTTCCTCCATCTTCCGACGTGCTGCTTCGAGCCCTTCTGTCGACATATTGCTTCCCTTCATCGGCTACGTCTCGATCCTAGCCGGGGCGATTGAGTCGCGGGCGTCGGGCGGGCGCCCCGCACACCCGGCTATCGCGTAGGCCGCACCTCGGCTGTCGAGTAGGACCGAAGGTCCGTATCGAGATGCGCCCAAAAACTTCAAAATCCGTACGCAGATTGATCTAACACCCCTAAATCGGGCCCTTCATCTCATCTACGTACGGATTGTGAAGTTTTGGTGTTGGGTTTCGATACGCGCCCTCCGGGCGCTACTCAACCACCGGTCCCTGTCGGGTTTCGACACGCCCGCTGCGCGGGCGGCTCAACCACCTGGCCTGGCCGAGTCGAAACCATCCCCGTCGAACACGCTAGAATGTCTAGCCGTTGACCTCGTAGCTCAGCTGGATAGAGCACCGCTCTCCTAAAGCGGGTGTCGTTGGTTCGAATCCAATCGGGGTCGCCAGCAGCTCTGCGCCGTCCGTCGTCTGCGTTGTCAGTGGTCTTCTAGCTCGCTTCCGGCAGGCACGGACGCGGGGCTCGCGGACTCCCACCTGGTGCCGCGCCACTTCGCGATGCCGCGCATCGCGTGGTAGATGCCGATCGCCGCGAACGATCCCAGCGCGATCCCCTCGAACGTCATCTCGCCCGCCGTCCAGGTGAAGTTCGCGATCGCGATGATCATCGCGACGGCGGCGGTGTTGAGGTTGACGGGGTCGGAGAAGCTGACGCGATTCTGCACCCAGATGCGCACGCCGAGCATGCCGATCATGCCGTACAGCACCGTAGCCGCGCCGCCCAACACACCCGCAGGAATCGTGTTGATGAGCTGCCCGAACTTCGGCAGCAGTGACAGCGCAATCGCCATCAGCGCCGCGACGATGTAGGCAGCCGTCGAGTACACCTTCGTCGCCGCCATCACGCCGATGTTCTCCGCGTACGTGGTCGTACCGGAGCCGCCGCCGGAGCCGGCAAGCATCGTCGAAAAACCATCAGCGAACAGCGCCCGGCCGGTGACGTCGTCGAGGTCCTTCCCCGTCATCGCGGACACCGACTTCACGTGGCCAATGTTCTCCGCGACGAGCACCAGCACCACCGGCACGAACAGGCCGAGCAGCGTCACGTCGAACGCTGGCGCGTGGAACTCGGGTAGCCCTACCCAGCCGGCCTGCGAGATCGCGGAGAAGTCCACCTCGCCTCGGATCACCGCAGTCACATACCCGACGAGCACCCCGATCAGGATCGAGAGTCGGCCGATGAGGCCGCGGAAAAACACCGTGGTAAACAAAATCGCCCCGATTGTGACTATTGCTGTCACCGGGGCGATTTTGACGTTGTTCCATGCGGCTGGTGCGAGGTTGAAACCAATCAGTGCAACGATCGAACCTGTCACCACTGGCGGCATCAGTTTGTCGATCCACCGGGCACCAGCTATATGGACTATCACTCCGATGATCGCCAGCGCCGCACCAGTCGCGATGATGCCGCCTTGCGCAAGCGCGGCCTTGTGTGGGTCGAGCACCGCGCCAGGTTCAGCGACGTAGCCCGTCACCGCCCCGATGGGCGCGAGCAGCGCGAATGATGACCCGAGGTAGCTCGGCAGTCGCCCTGCGGTGATGAGAATGAACAGGATCGTTCCGATACCGGTGAAGAACAGCGTCGTCGCCGGGTTGAATCCTGTGATGAGTGGAACAAGGAACGTTGCACCGAACATCGCAACCACATGCTGCGCGCCGATGCCGATGGTCTGCGGCCAGGCGAGACGCTCGTCAGGCTGCACCACCTCTCCAGTACTGATATGCCGCCCGTCCCCATGTAAGCGCCAGCCAAAACCTGCCATATGCCCTCCTCGGCTTGTAGACCGGGGGAAAGTGTAGACGCCGCCGGCCCGCGACGCGAATCGCGACACGGCGGGGACCCACAAAAAAGTGACCGTTATCCTCCACGAGAAGCTTGCAAACCGCCGTTTCCGGAGAAATCTGTCAGGCGTGGAGGATAACGGTCATTCAGGGACAAATCGCTACGCGAGCGAGCCGTAGGTGGACTT
Organism: uncultured Tessaracoccus sp.; assembly: GCF_947286155.1. Taxonomy (GTDB): domain Bacteria; phylum Actinomycetota; class Actinomycetes; order Propionibacteriales; family Propionibacteriaceae; genus Arachnia. Next base: position 16,076 of record NZ_CAMYPD010000014.1, on the reverse strand, counting down.
CACCTGCTCCAACGCGCTCACGTATCCGGCACGCTCGTACCGCGCGGCATCGACGTCAGCAGGCACGGCCATCATGCCGCGCGCCTGCTTGAGGGTGAGCGAGTGCGCACCGAGCCACGATTCCAGCCCGGCAACAAGCGTGGCCGCATACCCCGCACCATGACGCACGAGTGCCGACGTCGTCATCACCACGTCAGCACCCGCCAGGATGTACTTCACCACATCCTCAGCTTTCTCGACACCCGTGGTGGCGGCGAGCGATGCCTTCACCTTGTCGCGCAGAATGGCAATCCACGTCCTCGGCAGCTTCGCCTCGCCCGGCTGCGACAAGCTAATCCCCGACGTCACCTCCATCCGCTCGATATCGATATCCGGCTGCAGGAAGCGGTTGAACAGCACCAGGCCATCGGCACCCGCCTCGTCGAGGCGCACGCACATATTGCCCACCGATGAGAAGTACGGGCTGAGCTTCACCGCGACGGGGATGTTCAGCGTTTCCTTGACCGCAGCGACGATCTCCAGGTGCCGCTCCTCCACTTGCGCGCCGGTTGCGGTGAGATCTCCCGGAACCAGGTAGATGTTCAGCTCCAGCGCCGAGGCCCCTGCGTCTTCCAGCCGCTTCGCGGTCTGCGTCCAGGCGCCCACCGACGAGCCGTTCAGCGACGCGATCACCGGCACCTCCGACGCCTTCGCCGCGCCCTCGATCAGCTCCAGGTACTTGCGGGAAGGGTCGAACTCCTCCACCACCATCGACGGGAAGAACGACGTGGCTTCGCCAAACATGTCGTCGAATTCCTCGGCTTCGGCGGTCACACGCTCGGCCTCGCGGCGCAGCTGCTCCTCGAACAGGGAGTACACGACGACGGCGCCAACGCCCCCGTCGCCGAGTTCGCGGATACCGTCGACGGTCTGGCTCAGCGGCCCCGCAGAGGCCACCACCGGGTTGCGGAGCTTCAGCCCCATGTAGTTGGTTTCGAGATTCATGAGCGTTCCCTCGTGTCTTCTGCGAAGTCTTCAGACTGCGCCTCGGCTAGCTGTTCGTATTCTCTCCACCGACGATCCACGTGCGCCTGGGCGAGTTCCAGCAGGCGCTCGGCCTCCTCGGGACGGGCCACCTTCAGCGCCTTGAACCGGATTTCCCGAGACTGGTAGTCCTCCAGCGTCACGCGCGGGCGCGGCGAATCGAGCAAGAACGGGTTGCCGCCCTGGTCGCGAATCACCGGGTTGTAACGCATGAGCGGCCAGTGGCCGGAGTTCACGGCCTTGTACTGCTGGTCGAGCCCGTTGCGCAGGTCGTAGCCGTGGGCGATGCAGTGGCTGTACGCGATGATGAGGCTGGGCCCGTCGTAGGCCTCCGCCTCGCGGAACGCCTTGAGTGTTTGCTGCGGGTCGGCACCCAGCGCCACCCTCGCGACGTACACCGTGCCGTAGGCGGTTGCCTGTAGCGCGAGGTCCTTCTTGTAGGTGGTCTTGCCACCGGAGGCAAACTTCGCGATGGCACCGAGCGGCGTCGACTTGGATGCCTGTCCGCCGGTGTTCGAGTACACCTCCGTGTCCAGCACGAGCACGTTGATGTTGCGCCCGGAGGCGAGCACGTGGTCGAGGCCGCCGGAGCCGATGTCGTAGGCCCACCCGTCGCCGCCGACGATCCACACGGAACGCCGCAGCAGGTGATCGGCGACGCTCAGCAGGTCGCGCGCTTCGGGCCCATCCAGGTCGACGAGGATGTCCATCAGGCGCTCCACCCGCTCGCGCTGGGCCACCAGATCAGAGCTGTCGAGCTGCTCGTTGGCGAGGATCGCGTCGACGAGTTCGTCGTCGCCGATCTCGGGTCGCAGCTCCTCCAGGCGTGTGCGCGCCAGGTTGGCGTGCACGTCGGCGGCTAGCCGCATGCCGAGTCCGAACTCGGCGTTGTCCTCGAACAGCGAGTTCGACCAAGCCGGGCCGCGCCCATGAGCGTTCTTCGCCCACGGCGTGGTCGGCAGGTTACCGCCGTAGATGGACGAGCAGCCGGTGGCGTTAGCCACCATGAGGCGGTCGCCGAACAGCTGGGTCATGAGCTTCAGGTACGGCGTCTCGCCGCAGCCCGAGCAGGCGCCAGAGAACTCGAACAGCGGCTCCAGGAACTGGGTGCCGCGCACGGTGCCGAAGTCGACGCGCTCCCGGGCGTTCATGGGGATCTGCTCGAAGAACTTCACCGCCTCGCGCTCCGCGGTGCGGTCGAGCTTGGGTTCGAGGTTGATGGCGCGACGGTGTGGCTGGTCGATCGGTTTCACTGGGCACGCCTCGACGCACAGCCCGCAGCCGGTGCAGTCCTCGGCGTACACCTGGAGGGTGTAGTTCGTGTCCGGCAAACCGGCGGCGTTCAGCGGGGCGGTGAGGAACCCGTCGGGTGCCCCCTCGGCAGCCTCGCTGGGGTACGACTTCGCGCGGAGCACCGCGTGCGGGCACACGAACGCGCAGTTGCCGCACTGGATGCACGCCTCGTTGTCCCATACCGCGATGATGTCGGAGATGTTGCGCTTCTCGTACTTCGTCGTGCCCGACGGATACGAGCCGTCGACGGGCAGCGCGGAGACGGGAAGGCGTTCGCCCCGGTCGGCAAGCATTTCGGCGGTGACGGTGCGCACGAACTCGGGCGCGTCGTCGGGCACCGGCGCGAGCATGCTGTGCCCGGACGCGTCACCCGGCGTCACCTCGAACATGTGCTCGAGCGACGCGTCCACCGCGACGTGGTTCTTGCGCACGATCTCGGCGGATTTACGCATGTACGTCTTAGTGATGGAGTCTTTGATGGCCTTGATGGCCTCGTCGCGCGGCAGCACGCCGGAGATCGCAAAGAAACAGGTCTGCAAGATGGTGTTCGTGCGCGACCCGAGCCCGACGCTACGCGCGACGGTGCCCGCGTCGATGGCGTACACCTTGAGGCCGAGCTCCTTGATGCGCTCCTGCACCGGCTCCGGGAGATGGTCCCAGGTGGCGTCGCCGTGGGGCGAATTAATGAGGAACGTGGCGCCTGGCTTGGCGAATTGCAGCACGTCGACGCGCTCCAGGATCGACCAGTGGTGACAGCCGATGAAGCCGGCCTGCCCGACGAGGTACGGCGCCTGGATGGGGTTGGGGCCGAACCTGAGGTGCGAGACGGTGCGCGAGCCGGACTTCTTCGAGTCGTAGACGAAGTAGCCCTGAGCGAAGGTGTTGTCGCGGTGCCCGAGAATCTTGATGGTGTTCTTGTTCGCGCCGACGGTGCCGTCGGAGCCCATGCCGTAAAAGACGGCGGCGAGCGTGTCGGGGTCGGAGAGGTCGAACGACGAGTCGTACTCCAGCGAGAGGTGGGTGACGTCGTCGTTGATACCGACGGTGAACCGCGGCTTCGGCTCATCCTTGGCCAGCTCGTCGAAGCATGCCTTCGCCATGGCGGGCGTGAACTCCTTGCTGGACAGGCCGTAGCGGCCGCCGATGATGCGCGGCAGCACCTCACGCTGGCCGCCCGCGACGGATTCCGCCAGCGCCGACGACACGTCGAGGAAGAGCGGCTCGCCGGCGGCGCCGGGCTCCTTCGTGCGGTCGAGCACGGCGACCTTGCGCACGGTGGCGGGGATGGCGTCGAGCAGCTGTTCGACGGGGAATGGGCGGTAGAGGCGGACGAACACCACGCCCACCTTTTCGCCGTTGGCGTTGAGGTGGTCAACCACGGGTAGGAGGGTTTCGTAGCCGGAGCCCACCACGACGACCACGCGTTCTGCGTCGTCAGCGCCGTGGTATTCGACGAGGTGGTATTGGCGTCCGGTGACGCCTGCCAGTTCGTCCATGGTGGCCTGCACAATGCCGGGCACCGCGTTGTAGAACGGGTTCGCGGTTTCGCGCGACTGGAAATACGTATCTGGGTTCTGCGCGGTGCCTCGGATGAACGGATGCGCCGGGCTGAGAGCGCGCTTGCGGTGCTCCAGTACGAGCTCGTTAGGCACGAAGGCGCGCAGCTCGTCGTCGGAGATCTTGGTGAGCGTGTTGAGCTCGTGCGAGGTGCGGAACCCGTCGAAGAAATGCACGAACGGCACCCGCGCCTCGAGCGTGGCGCGGTGCGCGATGGCGGCCATGTCATGCGCCTCCTGCACACTTGCGGAGCTCAGCATGGCGACGCCGGTTTGGCGCACGGCCATGACGTCCTGGTGATCACCGAAGATGCTGAGGCCCTGCGTGGCCAGGGAGCGCGCGGCGACGTGGAACACCGTCGACGTGAGCTCGCCCGCGATGCGGTACATGTTCGGGATCATCAGCAACAGGCCCTGCGAGGCCGTGAACGTCGTCGAGAGCGCACCGCCCTGGAGAGCGCCGTGCATCGTGCCGGCGGCGCCGCCTTCCGACTGCATCTCGATCACCGTCGGGACGGTGCCGTAGACGTTCTTGCGGTTGCTCGCTGACCACTCGTCAGCGAGCTCCGCCATCGTTGACGACGGCGTGATGGGGTAGATGGAGCACAGTTCGCTCAGCCGATAGGCGACGTCGGCCGCCGCCTCATTGCCGTCGATGATTGCCTTGGTCATCAGTTGCTACCTTCCGGGATCATCTCGATCGCGTGCACGGGGCACTGTTCGTAACAGGTGGCGCATCCGGTGCATCGCTCGTAGTCAAAGCGGTATCGGTTGCCTGGTCCGAGCTTGATCACCGCATCTTCAGGGCAGGCTCCATAGCAGCCGTCGCACTCGAAACAGTTGCCGCAGCTCAAGCAGCGCTGAGCCTCGAACCGGGCTTCCTCCGCGGTCAGCGACTGCACCACTTCCTGGAAATCCGCGACGCGCTCGGCGGCGTCGGCTTCTTGCTGGGCGCGACGCTCGTGCCCGCCGAAGTACCACAGGTTCATGGAATCGAGGTGGACTATGGGGTGCTTGGGCGCCGGGTCGTGCACCTCCATGTTGAGCCAGGCGTCGATGCGCTTGGCGGCGCGCTTGCCGTGGCCGGTGCCGATGGTGACGGTGCGGTCGGAGGGCACCATGTCGCCGCCAGCGAAAATGCCGGGCACGGCGGTCATGAGCGTGTCCGGGTCGACGTCGACGACATCGTCGTGGAAGGCCATGCCGGGAATGTCGTGCAGGAACGCGGTGTCGGCGCGCTGGCCGAGCGCGAGGATCACGGTGTCGGCTTCCAACGTCTCGTACTTACCAGTACCGACGGCCTGGCCGTTCTCGTCGAGTTCCATGATCTCGACGGTGACAGCCTCAGAGCCCATCTCCTTGATGGTGCGCAGCCAGTTCATCTTGACGCCCTCGCGTTCGGCGTCCAGGCGCTCCTCTTCGTGCGCCGGCATCTGCTCCTGGGTGCGCCGGTACACGACGACGGACTCCTCCGCGCCGAGGCGACGAGCGACGCGGGCGGCGTCCATGGCGGTGTTGCCGCCGCCGTAGATGGCTACGCGACGGCCGATCACCGGGCGCTCGCCCGAGGCCACGTCGCGCAGGAAGCTGACGGCGTCGACCATCTTGGAGGCATCCATGCTCGGAATGTCGACGCGCTTGGAGATGTGGGCGCCGACGGCGACGAAGACAGCGTCGAAGTTGCCCTCCTTCTGCGTGGCGAGGAGGTCTTTCACCGGGCTGTTTTGGTGAATGGTGACGCCGAACTTGATGAGGCGGTCGAGCTCCGCGTCGAGCACGTCGCGCGGCAAGCGGTACTCGGGAATGCCGTAGCGCATCATGCCGCCGGGCTTGTCGCCGGCGTCGAAAATCTCGACCTCGTGGCCCAGCCGGGTGAGGTGGTACGCGGCAGAGAGCCCCGACGGCCCGGAGCCCACCACCATGACGCGACGCCCAGAGCGGCGGGTCGGCGTCGGGAATTCCCAACCCTCAGCGATGGCGAGATCGCCGAGGTGGCGTTCGACGGAGCGGATGGAGACGGCAGTGTCGAGGTCGCCGCGGTTACAGGACACCTCGCAGGGGTGGTAGCAGACGCGGCCGTGGATGGCGGGGAACGGGTTGTCCTGGACGAGCTGTTGCCAGGCTTCCTTCACCTTGCCCGCCTTCACGAGCTGCAGGTATTCCTGAATGTTCTCCCCCGCCGGGCATGCGGCGTTGCACGGTGGCAGCAAGTCTTGGTAGACCGGTCGGCGGTCTCGCACCGGCCCAACCCGTCCTCGCGACGATGCAAGATCGGGAAGGATCGTCATGTCCTTACGGCGGTTCTCCATCAGTGCCTCCTACGACGCCATGTAGCAGCCACTGTAGACCCTCGACCCGCCTATGAACGAAGCGACCACCATTTTCCGACAGTGTGAAATTTGTTGCGGTTTTCCGCACCAAATTACACAGTACGTGGGGTGTCGTTCCCCCGCGCAGCGACGGTGACCGGCACCGCAGCGACGAAGCACCAAACCGGGGCACCCTCTCGAGGAGAGGATGCCCCGTCGGGTGGAGGGAGAGTTACGTCACTTCATCGCGGTGCCAGCGGAGCGGAGCGCCTCGCAAGCCTCGACGACGCGCTGGGCCATGCCGGCTTCCGCGGCCTTGCCCCACGAGCGCGGATCGTACATCTTCTTGTTGCCGACCTCACCGTCGATCTTCAGCATGCCGTCGTAGTTCTTGAACATGTGATCCACAACGGGGCGGCTGAAGGCGTACTGGGTGTCGGTGTCGATGTTCATCTTGATGACGCCGTAGTCGACCGCGTCGGAGATCTCCTGCGCGGTGGAGCCGGAGCCGCCGTGGAAGACGAGGTCGAACGGCTTGTCCTTGCCGTACTTCTCGCCACAGGCGTCCTGGATTTCCTTGAGGATCTCGGGGCGCAGCTTCACGAAGCCCGGCTTGTAGGCACCATGCACGTTGCCGAAGGTGAGGGCGGTGATGTAGCGGCCCTTTTCGCCGGTGCCGAGCACCTCGAGGGTGCGCATGCCGTCTTCAACGGTGGTGTACAGCTTTTCGTTGATCTCGCCGGTGACGCCGTCTTCCTCGCCGCCTACTGCGCCAACCTCGATCTCGAGGATGAGCTTGGCCTTCGACGTGCGGGTGAGCAGCTCGTCAGCGATCTGCAGGTTCTCTTCAACCTCGATGGCGGAGCCGTCCCACATGTGGGAGTTGAACAGGGGGTTCTCGCCGCGGTCGACGCGCTCTTGGGAGATGGCGATCAGCGGGTTGACGTACTTGTCCAGCTTTTCCTTCTGGCAGTGGTCGGTGTGCAGCGCGATGTTCACGGGGTAGTTCTTGGCGACTTCCTCGGCGTACTTCGCCAGTGCGACGGCGCCGGTGACCATGTCCTTGATCGTCGAGCCCGAAGCGTATTCGGCGCCGCCGGTGGAGACCTGGATGATGCCGTCGGAGCCAGCTTCAGCGAAGCCACGGATGGCTGCGTTGATCGTCTGCGAGGAGGTGATGTTGATGGCGGGGTAGGCGAAGGAACCGGCCTTCGCGCGGTCGATCATCTCGCCGTAAACTTCAGGGCTTGCAATGGGCATGGGGGCCTCTTTTCCTAGAACTAGCCGACTGTGTCATCCCCCAGCTTATCGCCCGGCGAAAGGCAGCGACAGGGTGGGCTCACGCAGTACGTTCGAGTTTGGCTGCGTCGAGGTGGTGCTCGCCGAGCGAGCAGGCGGTAATCATTGAATCCAGCACCGCCGGGCTCGCGTCGAGGAAACTGAGCGGCACTTCCACCGCGCGCTGGCCGTCGGCGTCGACGGCGATCCTGGGCCCCGCACCTCCCGAGCCTCCAACGACGGGGAGACGCTCAATCTTGGACCACGGCACCGCCACTCGTTTCGGCCACACGAAGGACAACCCCTCCGGGTCGATGTGGAAGGCGACGCCGTCGGGGATGCGCGTCAGGTCTTTCTTCGCGTTGCTGAGGCTGACGAGGCTCACCACGAGCCAAAACACGGAGCTGCCCACCCACAGCACGGCGCCGAGGACGATCCAGGGCGTCGGCCAGTCGGGGCGGAACCAGATCAGGATCACCGCGAGAATCACCGTCGAGATGGCGAACGTCAGCCAGCGCCACCGCAACGTGCGGCGTTGGCGCGCCACCCGCGACGACGTGGGGATCGGCGTGAGGTGCACCGAAAACCGTTCCTGCATGGGATTCACTCTAGTGCGACGAGGGCCTACGGGTGGGCCGACCACCGGCCCCCTTCTTCGCCGGTGCTCCTCGCTACCGGCTCATTCGTGGTGCAGGCGCCAGTGATACATGGCGATGGCGGCCGCGGCGCCGGCGTTCATGCTGCGCGTCGAGCCGTACTGCGTGATGGCGACGAGTTTCTCGCAGCCGGCGACCATATCGTCGGTGAGGCCTGGGCCTTCGGAGCCAAAGATGAGGCAGGTGCGCGTGGGCAGAACAGTGGTTTCCAGCGGCACGGAGCCGACCAGGTTGTCGACGCCCACGGGCGTGATGCCGGCGTCGCGGAGGAACGCGAAGAGGGAGGCTTCGTCGGGGTGGTGGTGGACGTGGAGGTAGCGGTCGGTGACCATCGCGCCGCGGCGGTTCCACCGTCGCTTCCCGACGATGTGCACGCCCGCGACGTTGAAGGCGTTGGCGGTGCGCACCATGGAGCCGATGTTGAAGTCGTGTTCCCAGTTTTGGATGGCGACATGTAGCGGCGCACGATGCTTGTCGAGCTCTGCGACGATGGCTTCCACGCTCCAGTACCGGAACTCGTCGAGCACGTTGCGACGGTCGCCCTCGGCGAGGAGGGTGGCGTCGAGGCGCGGGTCGTCGGGCCAGGGCTCAGGGTGCGGGCCGACGCCGACGTTCGGCGCCGTGGGGTCATCGTCGGGGGTAGTCACGGGCTCAGCATACGGTGACGACACCGGCTGGGCGAAGAGGCGCGGATGCGTCGGGCGGCACTAGGATTTCCCGCATGGTGAATTACGCATTTACGATTGCGGGCTCCGAGGCCACGGGTGGCGCGGGAGCTCAAACCGACATCAAGACGTTCCACGAGCTGGGCACGTTCGCCGTCGCGGCGCTCACGTGCATCGTGTCGTTCGACCCGAAGAACAGCTGGGGGCACCGCTTCGTGCCGGTGGATGCTCAGGTGATCCGCGACCAGATCGAGGCCATCACCGCCGTGCACCCTGTCGACACGGTGAAGATCGGTATGCTCGGCGCGCCGGACACCATCGACGCGGTGGCCGACGAGCTCGGCAAGCGCGAGTGGCGCAACGTCGTGGTAGACCCGGTGCTCATCTGCAAGGAGGACACCGCCACCGCCGCGAAGGCCACCGACGACCTCCTGCGCAAGCGCATCCTCCCCCACGCCACCGTGCTCACCCCGAACGCCATCGAGGCGGAGATTCTGTCGGGCATCAAGGTGACCGACGTGGAGTCGCTCAAGGAGGCCGCGAAGGCCATTCAGGAGAGCGGCGTGCCGTACGTCGTCGCGAAGGGTGGCGCGCTGCTGCCGGGCGACGACGCCGTCGATGTGCTCTACGACGGGGAGTCCTTCACCGAGTACCGTGCGCCGAAGATTGGTGAGCGCTACGTCACCGGCGCGGGCTGCACCCTGGCGGCGGCGATCACGGCAGAGCTCGCGAAGGGCGCGACGGTGCCCGACGCCGTGCAGACCGCCAAGGAGTTCGTGACGTACGCGATTCAGCACCGCGTCGAACCGCCGACCCCGTTCGACGAAGTGCGCCAGCTCGGCTACCAGGAGTCCAAGCGCTCATTTCGATGATTGAGTAGCACCCGCAGGGTGCGTATCGAAATCATCCCCGGGGTTTCGATACGCGGGCTACGCCCGCTACTCAACCACCGGGCGAGACACACCTCAAACAAAGAATGAGGGATTCCACCATTTTCGGTGGAATCCCTCATTCTTTCTTCGACGATGCCGTCACTACCCATCGGCTGCGGGAGCCTGACGTGACAACACCCGATCTGTGACGACGAGTGCCGCGACGATGCCCACACCCACCAGGGCTAACCCCCCAACGACCACAGCATCGTTGCCCGGCGAGAGCAAACCACCGTCGGCACTCTGCCATGGCCACAGCGCACGCAGCGAACCGAGCAGCAACCCCGACATCGCCACCATCGTCGCGGTGTGGTGATGCTCCAGCAGCCAGTGCAGCGCGCGGATGAACAGCGCGAGGCCGGTGAGCGCACCGAGGCCGAAGACGGCGATGTAGCCGAGGTCGCGGGTGTGGATGGCGTTCAGGGTTGGCGCGTAGAGCCCCACCACCAGCAGGAAGAACGAGCCCGACACACCCGGCAGCGCCAGCGCGCAGATCGCCACCGCGGCAGCACAGAACACCATCCACAGCGGCGGCTGCTGCACCACTGCACCCGCGCCGGAGGAGGTGAGGAGGAACGCCGCGACGGCGACCACGACGAACACCAGCGCGTACACCCACAGACGCTCCCGCCGCACACTGCGGCGGTCGATCATGAGCAGGGGAACTACCACCGACGCCGCGACCATGCCCATGAATAGGCCGCGGGATAACGTCGGGGTATTGGTGACGAACGCCGCCATCACCCCCGCGAGTGAGAGCACCATCGCCGCCATGCCGATGAGCATGGGGATGAGCAGCCACCAGTCCACGCGCTTGCACGCTGCGACGAAGCCCTTGCGACGATCAGGCCCCACGATGAGCGTCTTCACCGCGCTGATGAGGTGGTTGCCGGAGTCGAGCACGCGCTCGTAGACGCCGGTGATAAGGGCGATCGTGCCGCCGGAGACGCCCGGGATGAGCTCGGCCAACCCAATCAGACCACCGCGCACGGCGTTGTAGATGATGCCACCCACCGTCGGGCGAGGGAGTTCGTCGGTGCTGCTCATGGGCGCCTTTCGTCGGGGATGATCTTCGGAGCATGATTCCGCCCCGTACCGTGCGGCACGGGGCGGACGGGAGATGCGGGGATGGGCGGTGTTAGTTGTCGAAGCTCACGCGCGGGGCCTCGCGTACCGTCGGATCCTGAATCTCGAAGTACGTGGCCTTCTCAAACTTGCCCGCGTTGGCGACGATGCTGCTGGGCACCGACTCGATGCGGGTGTTGTAGTCGCGCACGTTCGCGTTGTAGAAGCGACGGCTGTTCGCGATGCGGTCTTCGGTGTCAGCCAGCTGGCGCTGGAGCTGCATGAAGTTCTGGTTGGACTTGATCTCAGGGTACGCCTCAACCGACACCATCAGGTTGCGCACCTCTTGGCTCAGCTTCGACTCCGCCTGAGCGCGCTCCTCCGACGGCCCATGGCCCGCCGCGTTTGCGGCCGCGTACGCCTGGTTACGGTGCTGAATTACCGACTCCAGCGTGGAACGCTCGTGCGTCGCGTACCCCTTCACCGTCTCGACCAGGTTGGGGATGAGGTCGTAGCGACGGGACAGCTCGACGTCGATCTGCCGCCACGATTCCTGAATGGTGTTGCGGCCGCGCACAAGGCTGTTGTGCGTCGAGATCCACCAGATGACAACGACGATGGCCAAAATGACGACGAGGGCAAGGATGCCGAGAAGAATTTGAATCAAGAGGTCCACGAAATCTCTCCTTCAGTGGCTGTACATTTCCAGAGTACCAGCGGGTGGGTGCGTTACCGCGGTCGTCGGGTGGGGTTGCCTTCCGTCTGTCGGCGGGGTTTCGATACCCGACCTACGGCCGCTACTCAACCACCGGGGGTTTGCAACCGATGATTGAGCCGCCGCCGGAGGTGGCGAGTCGAAATCAGAAGGCCGGGCCGGTGTCGTCGTATGCCCAAAGGGCAAGCTGCCGCCATCCTGCTGGAGCCCCGGTTCGCACCAGCGGAACAATCGCATTATCTGGGTACGAAGCCAATACCCTCGGCAGCCGGTCAGCGTCCGACAGCTTCAACTGGCGGTGTAGGTACTGGATCAGGGATAGCTGGCCAAAGGCGCGGTTTACCGAATCGGCAACTGCCGCCAGCCTTGGGTCGTCATTTAACTTGGGCTTGATGTCATACACACGGTTGAACATACGAGCGTGATGCGCCGCATAGTTTCGGACGATGTTCAAGGATTTCAGCCATGACTCCAGCTGAGGCCCGCTCGCGCCGCACTGCACGGCCACGCGGTTACGGACGACGTTTGGAGCCATCCCGAACAAATGAGACAGCATCCCCCAGTTCATAACCTCCACAGCTGCCCAAGTGGGCAACTCACCTCGGTAATTGGCTCTGTGGTGAGCCACAAAAACCTCTTTCGACGTCTTGAGCGCCGAGTGATACTTCCCCAACCACACATCGTGTGCACTTCGCCCATCGTGGCGCAGACGGCGGGCTCGAGCACCTAGGCGCTGCGGGTTCAAGTAACCAAGGGGGTCTATCCGTCCTAGTTCATAACCGAGCGTGGCTCTCACAGCCATCTCTACCCGGTCTAGCTCGATGAATACGGCATGGCGTAGCCGCTCATCAAACTCGTACAGCGCAACTACCAAGTCGAACGATGCGCCGTCGACGAATTCATCGAGAGCTACCCCCGTCGCATGGACGAAAACGGCGCATCGGATACCAATAGCCCGACACACGATAGTAGTTCAGGTGAGCCAAGAAACGCTCTGCTTCTTGCGGGTCAGCGACGTACATGCCACGCGCTCGGAGCAACTCGACCTGTTCGGCGTAGGTCTTGAATTGCTTGGCTTGCCGCACGCGCGCTCCTTGCGGGGACTAAACGAAGACCGGCCCTGGACTCCCACCGAGGCGGGCAGCGGAACCGGTCATGTTGTTGCACAGTTTATCTGTCTTGAAGCAGCTGAGCAACGCGTCTCCCTAGTGTCGGGGGCCTGGTTCGATCTCCCCCGTGGTTGAGCAGCGGAGGCTTGCAACCGATGATTGAGCCGTCGTCGAGGGCGGCGAGTCGCAATCATCCCGCACCAAACTGCAAAACTCGCCATCAGTTGAGAGCCTCACGCTTGCGTGAGCGGGGAGGGTTGCGTCTGATGGCGAGTTTTGCAGTTTCCCCAGCCGAGCCCGCGTCTCGATGCACCCGCTCCGCGGTTCACCGTCGCTCTTCGCGGGTGAGCACAGCGAACGCCACGGAGCGATCGTCGGTGGGGATGAGGTCTTGGTCGGTGGTGAGGGTGAGCCAGGGCTGCTGCGGCGGCTCGTCTTGGCCGGGCACCGCCTCGAGCACCCACGAGTCGTCGCGCTGCACGGTGAGGTCGTTCGGCGCCACGCGCACCTCATAGATATAGCGCGCGAGGCTCGTCTCGACGATGACCTCGTCGCCGCTCACCAGGTGCTGCAGCCGTGCGAAGGGTTTGCCGTCGGTGGTGTGGTGCCCGGCAATAGCCATGTTGCCGATCTCACCGGGGAGGTTCGTCGTCGGGTACCAGCCCACGCCGCGGCGCAGGTCGTCGGGGGTGGTGCCGGCGATGATGGCGGTGCGGAGGTGGAGTTTGGGGATCTCCAGCACCCAGGTGGGCTCGCCGGCGGTGGGTAGGGGCAGCTCGGCCTCGGATTTGGCCTTGTCAGGGCGCTTTGCGACGGCGGATTCGGCTCGCTTGAGCGCGTCTGCTGTCGGGCCTTGTGCGGCCATGTTCGTGCCGACGAACAACCACAGCGCCCTGCCCGCAACCGCGAGCACTGCGACGAGGATCAGGACGCCCAGCGCCAGCAGCATCCTGCCTGGGGTGACTCCGCGCTTCGTCTCATCGGCCATGGGCCTATTGTGGCGCACTCCCGCCGGGCCGCGGAGAGACTAGAACCAGAGTTTGGAGTGGATGGGCTCGGGCGAGGCCTCAGAATCGTCGTCGACGAAGGGGTCCGCGCCGCCGGGCCAGGCGGCCGCTTCCTTGCCGGACAACCAACGATACCCCGCCGACAGCCCGGCGGATGCGCGGGCGATGCCGCGGAGGTCCGGCTGCTCGAGGGCTCCGACGAACAGCAGGTTGCCGTACCGTCGACCCTTGTGAACGGCAGGTTCAGCGCCGACGAGGAAGTGGCGCCACCGCCGTTGGATGCCCGCCGCGACGCGCTTCGACCAGGTGAAGGGGGCGCGGTCGGTGCAGTTCAGGATGACCACAGATTCGCCGCGGGTGACCCGTCGGATCTCATCGAACGCCTCCGACGTGACCAGCTCCGGCGGTACCTGAGCGCCGTTGAACGCGTCGACGATCACCACGTCGGCCCACTCGTCGGGCATGGCTTGGAGCCCGGTGCGCCCGTCGACGTCGCGCACCTTGATGCCGGAGCGCTTCGGCAGCGGAGTTTTGCGGCGGACTTCCTCGGTGAGCTCGACGTTGGGTTCGCACACCACCTGCGCGGTGTGCGGGCGGCGCCACGCGACCCAGCGCGGGATGGTGAGACCGCCGCCGCCGATGTGGACGATGCGGAGACGGTTGTTGTCGGGGGCGCGCAGGGCGGTGTGGTCGAGGAGGAGGGCGATCTGCTGGACGTACTCGAAGACGAGGAAGTCGGGGCGCGACGGGTCGACCCACGACTGCTGCGTCGGCCCGAACATCACACGAAACGCACCCGGCACGGTGTCGTCGGGAAGCAGATAGTGCACCCCGCGAGCCTACCCGGAACCTGCGCGCGGCGTCCGGCGTCGTCGGGTGGTGTGGGTGGGGGTGGGGGGTGCCCGGCGCGCCCGGGCAGGTGCAACCTGTGCGGCAACAGAGCGGATCAAGTGTCACCTGCCTCCCGACGACGCCTCGTCGCAGCTAGGCAAGTGACACCTATTCCGGGACAGAGCCGCACAGGTTACGCCTGCCTGGGCCGGGACACCCACGATGCGGCACACTCAAGGGCAGAGGGCAGCCAAGGAGCACGTAACGGTGCCGTCGTCGAGGCAGTACGTACCGCCCAGTGCAGTGAGTACGAGGCGAAAGGCCGGCTCGCTGTCAATCTGCGCGACGGCTTTCGCCAACGTCGCTGCACCTTGGGGCACCTGTCTCTCCCCCAGCTTGATCTCGATGGCGCCCCAGCGCCCGTCGGGCAACTCGACGATGGCATCGATCTCGTGTCCGTTCGAGTCCCGATAGTGATAGACACGCCCGCCCAGTGGCTCAACCAACACCGACAAGTCGTGCACCGCTGCGCTTTCGAACAAGACTCCCGTCGTGAGCAGATCCTCGAAGAGCGCGTGCTGATCTGCCCGTAACGCGGCGGCGGCCAGTGCCGGGTCAGCGAGATGCCAACGCGGCGAGGTCCTCAGTCGCGCTCGCGTGCGCAATCCCGGTGCCCACGCTGGCTGCTGCTCGACGACGAAGAGGCGCTCAAGCAGCCCGACGTAACCGGCGACCGTGTCGACGGTGATGCTCGGTGCAATGGCCGCCACATCCGCCCGGAGCGTTTGGAACGTCGTTTCCGACGCACTTGCCCTAGCCAACGCTCGAATCAAACGCTCCATGACGGATGGGTCATGCCGCACATTCGCGAGCCGGGCCACATCGACGCGCGCGGTCTCGGTGAGATATGCGCGTAGTAGTTGAGCCGCCCGACCTGGGGGCAACGTCGTCATAGCAGGAAACCCCGGCGTGACGAGCTGCTGGGTGAGTTGCGTCAGTGTCAGCTGCGGGGCCGACGTCGGCGGCGCTTCCTGGTGAAAGAGGGCCTGGAGGCTCACCGTCGGCTCGCCCACTGGCTGCTCAGCCCAAGCCAGCGTGCGCTGCCGCAGCCTCAGAAAGCGCCCAGCTCCGGTGTGCCTGGACTCATCGTCGAACGGCACCGCCGAACCGGTGAGGATGAACTGGCCAGGCTTGGCCTGCGCATCGACGCGGCGACGCACGCGATTCCATACCCCAGGCGCTACTTGCCATTCATCCAGCAGCCTGGGAGATGCGCCGTCGAGCAGTGATGCAGGGGCCACGTCGAGCCTGGCTTGCGCTTCGTCGTCGTCCATGAACACGTACGACGCGGCCGCATTCAGGCCAGTCATGGTCTTGCCGCAGGCGCGCGGCCCCTCAATCACGACGGCTCCGGCCGTTTGCAGCGCATCGGCGAGCACCTCGTCGATGATCCGGGGGCGGTAGGGCTGGCCGAGGACGTCGCGCGTATCCATGCTGCAAGCTTACAGTAGAACGGATTCTGCAGGCTTTCTAGGCCGTGTTTTACAGGCGTTCTAGGATGTATCTTGCAGGATCACTCAGAGGGCTGCCCGCCCGCACAGGTTGCACCTGCCCGGCAGGGGCCGCGTTCAGAAGCC
>NZ_CAMYPD010000013.1 GCF_947286155.1 uncultured Tessaracoccus sp. | reverse complement strand
TACACGTAAGGAGTCGTCGGCAGCGTCAGATGTGTATAAGAGACAGGGGTAGTGCGGTGGCTGGACATGCGATTGCATCTTCGGATTCGGACATATAGAAGGTGCTTCCGAAACCTCACCAACTACATCGCCCGATCACTCCTCGAAAGCGGCGGGTTCAGAAACCAACTACACCCTCGATTGTGATGAGCAAACATATGAAACCAGCGAGGCGATTTCGTTTCGAGCGCGTCTCGCGGCATACTTAAACGCTGTGCCGGTTCACGCGGGGTGCCATCCCGCGACCCGGGGAAACACACCACGAGGAGAACACTATGAAGCAGGGAATCCACCCCACCTACCACGAGGTGAACGTCACGTGCACGTGCGGGAACACCTTCACCACCCGCAGCACGGCCGAGTCCGGCTCGCTGAGCGCTGACGTCTGCTCGGCCTGCCACCCGTTCTACACCGGCAAGCAGAAGATTCTCGACACCGGTGGTCGTGTGGCCCGCTTCGAGCGCCGCTACGCCAAGAAGTGATCGTGCTGCACGCTCCACGAGCGAGCGTCGCAGTACTCCGTGTGCCGCCGCTGCCCAAGGGCGGTCACGGATGCCCGGTTCCTCAGCCTTCTGGCTGCCGAACCGACCTATCATTTTTGAAGGGGCACTGAGTAGCAGCTCGGTGCCCCTTCACCACTTTCACGTCGGAGCAATATGTTCGAGAACGCAGCCCCCTTAGTTGAAGAATTCCATGAGCTCGAGGGGCAGTTGGCTGACCCAGAGGTGCTGAGCGACCTCTCCCGCTCGCGCAAGGTGGGGCGTCGCTACGCCTCGCTACGGCCCATCGTCGAGAGCGTGGAGGAATATCAACGCCTCGTGGAAGACCGTGAGGCGGCTGCGGAACTCGCCGAAGAGGACGAGGCGTTCGCCGGTGAGGTAGCCGAGCTTGACGCACGGCTTGAGGTCATGACCGAGAAGCTCACCCGCCTCCTCGCTCCTCGCGACCCGAACGACGACAATGACGCCATTCTCGAGATCAAGTCTGGCGAAGGTGGCGAAGAATCTGCGCTGTTCGCGGGCGATCTGTTCCGGATGTACCAGCGCTACGCGGAACACGTGGGTTGGAAGATTGAGGTGCTTGACGCGCAAGAGACGGATCTGGGCGGCTTCAAGTCTGTCACGCTCGCGGTGAAGGGTACTGCTCAGTCGGAGTTCGCTCCGTATGGTCGACTCAAGTTCGAAGGTGGCGTGCACCGGGTTCAGCGCGTGCCCGTAACGGAAACGCAGGGCAGGATTCACACTTCCGCTGCCGGCGTGCTCGTCTCACCCGACGTCGAACCCGACGAGATCGAGATCAACGACGACGACCTCCGCATCGATGTGTACCGCAGCTCGGGGCCTGGCGGCCAGGGCGTGAACACCACCGACTCCGCTGTGCGCATCACCCACCTCCCGACAGGCACGGTCGTGAGCTGCCAGAACGAACGCTCGCAGATTCAAAACCGGGAATCGGCCATGCGCATGCTGCGCTCGAAGCTGATCCAGATTGCGGAAGAACAGGCCGCCGAGGAAGCTGCGGCGAGTCGCAAATCGCAGGTGCGCACCGTCGACCGCTCCGAGCGCATCCGCACCTACAACTTCCCCGAAAACCGCATCACCGATCACCGCATCGGTTTCAAGGCTCACAACCTCGATCAAGTGCTCGACGGACAGCTCGGGCCTGCGCTCGACGCACTCGCTGAGCAAGACTTGGCCGAGCGGCTGGCCAGCGTGGGCCAGTGATGCGGCCCACGGAGCTCATCTTCGAACTCGCCGACGAGTTCGCATCCGCAGGTTTCCCCAGCCCAGGCTCCGACGCGCGGCTGCTCGTCGCTGAAGCCTGCGACACCGACATCAGCGAGCTGTTGACACGCTGGGAGATAACCCCCGACGAAGCACAGCGCGCTCGGGCGCTGGCTCGCCGCCGCATCGAAGGGGAACCGGTGCAACACATCACCGGCAAGGCCTACTTTCGCTACGAGACCCTCCACGTCGGGCCGGGTGTGTTCATCCCTCGCCCCGAGACTGAACTCGTCGCAGGCAAGGCCATTGAGCTGCTTGCCGCGCGACCCTCGGATCGCCGGCGGGTCGTGGAGCTGTGTGCCGGTTCCGGAGCCATCACCCGCTCCATCGTGCGCGAGCTTGGGGGAGTCGAAGGGTTCGCCAATGAACGTTCGACGGACGCCGAACCGTGGTTGCGTCGAAACCTTGCCGATGTCGACGTCACCGTCGAGATCGGAGACATGGCAACCGCCCTCTCGACGCTGGACGCCACGGTCGACCTCGTCGTAGTGAACCCGCCCTACATTCCCGAACGCCTGCGAGAAACACTGCCCATAGACGTGGTGGGGCGCGATCCGGATGATGCCTTGTTCGCAGGGCCAGACGGTCTGGATGCCATGCCAGTGGTGGCGACGACCGCCGCGCGATTGCTACGAGCAAGCGGGGTGCTCGTCGTCGAGCATGACGAGTCCCACCAACCAGGCGTCATCGAGATCGTTCAACAGCTTGGTTTCGTCGCTATCGAGGGCCACCGCGACCTCGCAGGGCGCGACAGATTCGTGACCGCCGAGTGGGTTGGCCCAAGTGCGGACAGCAAGTGGCAGGATAGTTCCCGTGAGTGAGTCGTTTGATCTTGGCGAAGCTGGATTCGCTGCTGCTGTGACTGCCATTGGGAACGGCACCACCGTCGTGTTTCCCACCGACACCGTCTACGGCATCGGCGCGGATCCGTTTTCCGCCGAAGCCGTGCAGGCCCTGCTCGACGCGAAGCACCGCGGCCAAGACATGCCACCGCCGGTGCTCATCGCCGAACCATCGATGATGCGCGCGCTGGTGGCGAAGGTGCCCGAGAGTGCCAAGGAATTAGCCCGCGCGTTCTGGCCCGGCCCTCTGACGCTGATACTTGACGTGCAGAAGTCAGTGAACTTGCAGGTAGGGGAGACTCGCGGCACTGTAGCGCTGCGCGTTCCCGATCACGACGGTGCCCGTGAGTTGCTGCGACGCACCGGCCCACTCGCCGTGAGTTCCGCCAACATTTCGGGGCAGCCGTCGGCCACGAACTGCGCCGACGCGCAGGAGCAGCTGGGGGAGTCCGTCGCAGTGTTTCTCGACGGCGGGCCAACACCTGGCCCGGAGCCTTCCACGATCGTCGACTGTTCTTCGGACCCCGACGGCGTGGTGCTGCGACTCGGCAAACTCTCGCTCGAACAACTCCAAGAAGCAGTGCCAAGCGTTCGCCTACCCGAAGCTCCCGAGCCGGACGCCCAAGACGAGGAGCCGGCGACCCCAGAGCAGAATCCCGACGAGTCCGCGACAGAGGCGGATCCCGTCGAAACCGAGCACGATGCTGAGGAACCGCCTACGAACGATGCGTGAATATCTGCTGGTGTTCCTCGTCGCGGCCTCGGTAACGTTCCTGGCCGCGAGCTTGCTGCGCCACATCGCCATCCGCATCGGCATGTTCGCGCAAGTTCGAGCACGAGACATGCACACGCTGCCGATCCCGTACTTAGGTGGGGTCGCCATGTTCATTGGGCTCGCCGTCGCATTGCTGTTTGGGGTGCAGATGCCCTTTCTCGGGCGGCACCCCATCGTCGCTCACGACGCGTTTGCCGTCGTCATTGCGGGCCTGATACTCACGCTGATCGGTGCCATCGACGACAAAATCGACCTCCCGGCCTTGGTGAAGCTCGGCGGCCAGGGGCTCGTCGCGGGCATTGTCGTGCTGCAAGGCGTGCGCATCTACTGGATTCCGTTGCCCGACCGCATCATCGCTCTCGACGATGCGAGCAGCATCCTCATCACCATGTTCTTCATCGCGCTGTGCACGAATGCCGTGAACTTCGTCGACGGCCTCGACGGGTTGGCATCGGGCGTTGTCGCCATCGGAGCGCTCTCGTTCTTCTCCTACGCATACTTCCTGGCCTACGAGCACGAACTGGTGCGCGCGACGACGGCGTCGCTCATCACCGTGGCTACCGCCGGCATCTGTCTGGGGTTCCTCCTGCACAACTGGCACCCGGCGAAGATGTTCATGGGCGACGCCGGCTCCATGCTGCTCGGCCTCCTGATGGCGATGAGCACCATCTCGTTCACCGGGCAGATCGACCCCTCAGCGCTCACTGGCGGCAGTGCCGACGTGCTTCCCGCGCTGCTTCCCATTCTCGTCCCGTTCGCAGCGCTGGTGCTGCCCCTACTTGACCTCGGTCTGGCTTACATTCGCCGCACGATGAACGGCCAGTACTGGTTCGTCGCCGACCGTTCCCACATCCACCATCGCCTCGTCGCACGCGGGCATTCCATCCGTGGCGCCGTACTGCTCATGTATTCCTGGACGGCTCTTGTCTCGGGAGGCCTGGTAGCCATTGGGCTGAGCGACTCGGCGCTCGTGGGCTGGGGCATCGTCGCCTTCCTCGTCATCGTCTTGATCTGGACGGTGCGTCCCATTCGGTCCTCCCGAACCCCGATAGGCGACGATGGCAGCCGCTGAGCGCATTGTGAGCGGGGCCGCTCGACGGGCCAAGCAGATGATGATCGGCGGCGTCGTCGGCGCGCACGTCGCCGGACTCATCGTCATCGCACTTGCGGCGATTCTTTCCGGGGCCGACGGAGTGCTCACCTCGGTGCTCGGCTTCGCCACCGTGGTGATCTTCTACGGGATAGGGCAGTGGTTGGAGGCCATCGCCTCCGACATGGAGCCCATGCAGGGCCTTGCGCTCGTCCTCGTGAGCTATGCGGTGAGGGTCGTCGGCATCGCGGCTGGGCTCTGGGGGATCCTGTCACTCGACGCCGTCGCCCCCCACATCGTCGACGGGTGGCTCGTCGCATCCATGACCGCCACCGTGTTCGCTTGGGTGGGTGGAGTAGTGATCGTCGCGAGCCGTCAACGCGTGCCCATTTACGACGAGATTGCCCCAGCTATTTCGGAAGATGAGCAAACCTAAGATTTCCTGCTAGCATCGGGCTCGTCATGGGTACCACACCGTCACCGTCGAAGGCAGGCAGCCAGGTTCCCACCGGCCGTGAAGATGGCATGGTGGCAATCAGCTACATCCTTGCCGGCATCGTGTTTTACGGCGCCTTGGGTTGGCTTGGAGATCATTTCTTGGGTACCTCATGGCTGCTACCAATTGGCCTCATCGCAGGACTTGTGGCTAGCATCTACTTGATCTACAAGCGTTACGGGAGCGTCAAGTGACGATTGGCCTGGTTCCAATGGAGGGTGGTGGCTACACGCCGCCTGGAGTCGACGACTTCAAGTGGGGCTCCATCTGGCCCGGAGTGCTTCCGGATTGGTTCAACAAGCCCCTCGCACAGGCCATCATTGGCTGCCTGCTGGTCATCATCTTCTGGTGGATCGGCTCACGTAAGCTCAAGGTGCAGCCGTCCAAAGGCCAGTACTTCTTTGAGTTCGTGTACGAGTTCGTGCGCAACGGCATTGCGCGAGACATCCTGCACGCCGAGTACCGCAAGTTCCTGCCGTTCTTGCTCGCGCTGTTCACGTTCTTGCTGTTCAACAACTGGTTTGGCCAGCTGTTCTTGTTCATGTATCCGACGTTCTCCAACGTGGGGTTCGCCTACGGAATGGCTATGGTCGCGTGGTGCGTGTACGTCGGGGCGGGCATGGCGAAGTGGGGTGTGCTCGGATTCTTGAAGAAGTCGCTCATCCCCGACGGCGTCCCCGGTTACCTGTTGCCGCTGGTGATGCCCCTCGAGTTCCTCGCCACCTTCATCACGCGCCCGCTGACTCTGGCGCTGCGTTTGTTTGCCAACTTGTTCGCCGGTCACCTCGTCGTGATGGTGTTCGTCGTCGGTGGCGGGTTCCTGCTGACGTACCAGGACAACCTGTTCTACAACATCTCCGGCGGCGTGAGCTTCTTGTTCAGCCTCATCATCATGCTGCTCGAGCTGTTCATCGGCGCGCTGCAGGCCTACATCTTCACCGTTCTTTCCGCCCAATACGTGTCCACCTCCATCGCTGAGGAACACTGACCCACACTCTTCTTCCCTAACCAGAAGAACACATCCGAAAGGTAATCAAATGGAGCTCCTCGAAATCAACGGCAGCATCAACATGATCGGCTACGCCATCGCCACCATCGCCCCTGCACTGGGTGTGGCATGGATCTTCGCCTCGGTGATTAACGGTACTGCCCGCCAGCCTGAGGCCCGTGGCGCCATGATGAGCACCGCGTTCATCGGCTTCGCCGTGGTTGAGGCCCTCGCCATTATTGCCATCGCCCTCGCGTTCGTCCTGAACTGAGGCCGTGCGAATGGTTTCCACCATGTGGGTACCCCAAGAGGTCAATTTTGGTCCCTTGGCGCCTCACTACCTCTCAGAGATCATCGGGGGCATCGCCCTGCTGCTGATCCTCTGGCTCATCATGGCGAAGGCGATTGTTCCAGCCTTCGAGAAGATGTACGAGGAACGTTCTTCGAAGATCGAAGGTGGTATGCAGCGTGCTGCTGCCGCTGAGGCCGAAGCCGAGGCAGCCAGGGCGCAGTACCAGGATCAGCTCTCGGGAGCACGCGAAGAGGCCGCCAAGATCCGTGAGGACGCCAAGAACCAGAGCGCCCAGATTCTCGCTGAGGCCCGCGACAAGGCCACCAAGGAATCGGACCGCATCCTGGAGGCAGGTCGTCAACAGCTCGCGGCAGAGCGCGCACAGCTCATGAACGAGCTCAAGGGCGAAGTGGGCGGCATGGCCACCACACTCGCAGGCAAGATCATCGGAGAGTCGCTCGACGACGATGACCGCGCGCTGCGTACCGTGGATCGTTTCCTTGCCGAGCTTGAGCAGGCAGGCGCAGCCCGATGACTTCACTCGACGCAGCCAACGAACTCTTCCAACTGACCGACGTGCTCGCCGGCCAGCCGATGCTGCGTCGCGCGCTGTCTGATCCATCCGCCCAGCCCGAGCGGCGCGCTGAGCTGGCTCGCAAGCTGTTTGGGTCGCGCGTGAGCGACGCTTCGCTTGACTGCCTGGAGCGGGTGGTCAAGGCACCGTGGCGCGACGCTGACGACATGATGCGAGCTGTCGAGCTCGACGGTGTCAAGGCCGCGCTGCACAGCGCCCAGGCTGAAGACGCGTTGACGCGGGTGACGAGCGAGCTGCACGTAATCAGTGATGCGGTGGGTAGCTCCGCGGAGCTCACCACCACGTTGCGCAACAGCACGTTCAGCTTGGAATCCAGGCGCGGCTTGATCGCGAAGCTGCATGGGCCCGATGTGCACCCGGTGACCGCGTTGCTCGCAGCACGTGCGGTGAGCGGACACCGTCGCAGCTACACCAAGACCATCGATGACTACCTCGATGAGGCAGCGGAGATCTCGCAAGCCCTCGTCGCGAAGGTCACCGTGGCCCGACCGCTCGACCAGGCGAGGCTCGAACGCCTCCGCGCTGCACTAGCGGCCAAGACCGGGCGTCCCGTGTCGGTCCAGATGAGCGTCGACCCCGACATCCTCGGGGGCATCAACGTCGCTATCGGACACGACGTTTACGAATCCACAGTTGCTGGCCGCCTCGAGGACGTGCGGCGCCAGCTCATCCACTCCTAAGCGAAAGTAGGACCCAATGGCTGAACTGACCATCAGTCCAGACGAGATCCGCGGTGCGCTGAACGACTTCGTCGCTGCGTACAAGCCGGAAGGTGCCAGCAAGACTGAGGTTGGCCGGGTTGTCACGTCGGGCGACGGTATTGCACGCGTGGAAGGCCTGCCCTCTGCGATGGCAAACGAGCTCCTCCGCTTCGAGAACGGCACGCTCGGCATCGCGCAGAACCTCGATGAGCGTGAGATCGGCGTTGTTGTGCTCGGCGATTCCGAAGGCATTGACGAGGGCTCGACGGTGCACGGCACCGGCGACGTGCTCTCCGTGCCGGTGGGCGAGGGCTACCTCGGGCGTGTCGTCGATGCGATGGGTAACCCCATCGACGGTCTAGGCGAGATCAAGGACATCGAAGACCGCCGTGCACTGGAGCTCCAGGCCGCGGGCGTGATGGACCGCCAGGAAGTTCGCGAACCGCTGCAGACCGGCCTTAAGGCCATCGACGCGATGATCCCGATTGGCCGCGGCCAGCGTCAGCTCATCATTGGTGACCGCAAGACCGGCAAGACGGCCATCGCGATCGACACCATCATCAACCAGCGCGCGAACTGGGAGTCGGGCGACCCGAAGCAGCAGGTGCGCTGCATCTACGTCGCGATTGGTCAGAAGGGCTCCACCATCGCCGAGGTGAAAGGCACGCTCGAGAAGGCCGGCGCGATGGAATACACCACCATCGTGCACGCCCCCGCCTCCGACCCCGCGGGCTTCAAGTACATCGCTCCCTACGCTGGATCTGCCATCGGGCAGCACTGGATGTACCAGGGCAAGCACGTTCTCATCGTGTTCGATGACCTCACCAAGCAGGCTGAGGCGTACCGCGCGATGTCGCTGCTGCTGCGCCGCCCCCCGGGCCGTGAGGCGTACCCCGGTGACGTGTTCTACCTCCACTCGCGGTTGCTGGAACGCTGTGCGAAGCTCTCCGACGAGCTCGGCGGCGGTTCGATGACGGGTCTGCCCATCATCGAGACGAAGGCCAACGATGTATCGGCCTACATTCCGACCAACGTGATTTCGATCACCGACGGTCAGATCTTCCTGCAGTCTGACCTCTTCAACGCTAACCAGCGCCCCGCTATCGATGTTGGCATCTCGGTGTCTCGCGTCGGTGGCGCTGCGCAGGTGAAGGCCATGAAGAAGGTCTCCGGCACGCTGAAGCTTGGCCTGGCGCAGTACCGCGACATGCAGGCATTCGCGATGTTCGCATCGGATCTCGACGAGGCCTCCCGCCGTCAGCTCGAGCGCGGCGCGCGTCTGACCGAGCTGCTGAAGCAGGGCCAGTACGCGCCGTACCCGGTGGAAGACCAGGTGGTGTCGGTGTGGCTCGGCAACGAGGGCCACCTGGACGATGTGCCGGTTGCGGACATCCTGCGCTTCGAGCAGGACTTCCTCGAGTACCTCCGCCACAACGGCGAAGTGCTGCAGCACGTTGCCGACAGCAAGGTGTTCGAGGACGAGGATAAGGACGCCACGCTGCGGTTGCTTGCTGACTTCAAGCGCACGTTCAAGGATTCCGAGGGCAACACCATCGGCGTCGAGCAGTTCGACGCCCTCGACGAGAAGGACATCGACCAGCAGAAGATCGTCCGCAAGAAGCGGGGCTGATCGGCGCATGGGCAGCAGTCTCCGGGAGCTCAGACAGCGACGAAAGTCCGTCTCGGCTACCAAGAAGATCACGAGGGCGATGGAGCTCATTGCTTCGTCGCGCATCGTGAAGGCCCAGCAGGCCCAGCGTGAAGCACTGCCGTACACCATTGAGTTGACGAAGGCAGTGTCCATGCTGGCGGGCGCCTACGATCTGGAACACCCGTTCCTGCAGCGCGCCGAGGTGCCCAAGCGCTCTGCGGTGCTGGTGATCACCGGTGACCGCGGGTTGGCTGGCGCCTACTCCAGCAATGTGATTCGCCTCGGTGAGGAAGTCTGTGAGCATCTGCGTACCGTCGCGAATCAGGAAGTGCAGCTGTACCTCACGGGCAAGAAGGGTGTGGCGTACCACGAGTTCCGCGACCATGAGATCACGCAGAGCTGGACGGGGTTCTCCGAGCGTCCTTCGTACCAGGATGCGAAGGAAATCGCTCGGGTGCTGCTGGATGCCTTCTTGAAACCCACGGATGAGGGCGGCGTCGATGAGATTCACATCATCACCACCCGCTTTGAGTCCATGATCACCCAGAAGACCAACGCGCTGCGGGTGCTTCCGCTGGAAGTAGTGGATGCCGATCCGGACGATTTCCCGGACGAGAGCGACAACCACTTCTACAAGTTCGAGCCCGACGCACAGACAGTGCTCGACGCGCTGCTGCCCATGTTCGTGACCGACCGCATCCACACCGCACTGCTGGACGCGGCTGCGTCGGAACTTGCGTCTCGCCAGCAGGCCATGAAGTCGGCGACGGACAACGCGCAGAGCCTCATCGAGCAGCTCACTCGCGAGGCAAACCAGGCCCGACAGGCCGAGATCACGCAAGAAATCACAGAAATCGTGGGTGGCGCACAGGCGCTGTCCGAATCAGCCTGAAACCAATGAGGTAGGAAATGACTACAACTACTGCACAGACCACGGCAGCCGGGCGCGTCGCCCGAGTCATCGGCCCTGTGGTGGACGTCGAGTTCGCGGCTGATCAGCTCCCTGAGATCGGCAACGCACTTAAGGTGGAGACCGACGTCATGGGCATCAAGCAGACGATCACCCTCGAGGTGGCGCTCCACGTTGGCGACAACATCGTGCGTGCCATCTCCTTGAAGCCTACCGACGGAATGCGTCGCGGCGCCGAAGTGGTGGACACCGGGGCACCCATCTCGGTTCCTGTCGGCGATGTCACCAAGGGCCACGTCTGGAACGTGACCGGCGACGTGCTCAACGCCGACCCGGCCACCGTCGAGGTCACCGAACGCTGGCCTATCCACCGCGATCCGCCGCCGTTCGACGCCCTCGAATCGCGTACGGAGATGCTTGAGACGGGCATCAAGGTGCTCGACCTGCTCACCCCGTACGTGAAGGGCGGCAAGATCGGCCTCTTCGGCGGCGCTGGTGTGGGTAAGACGGTGCTCATCCAAGAGATGATTTACCGCATTGCGCACAACTTCGGTGGTACCTCGGTATTCGCCGGCGTTGGTGAGCGCACCCGTGAGGGTAACGACCTCATCAACGAGATGGAGGAGGCCGGAGTCCTCAAGGACACCGCGCTGTGCTTCGGCCAGATGGACGAGCCCCCGGGCACGCGTCTGCGTATCGCGCTCACCGGCCTGACCATGGCGGAGTACTTCCGTGATGTGCAGAACCAGGACGTGCTGCTGTTCATCGACAACATCTTCCGCTTCACCCAGGCCGGCTCCGAGGTGTCGACGCTGCTCGGACGTATGCCGTCGGCGGTTGGCTACCAGCCCAACCTCGCAGACGAGATGGGGCAGCTGCAGGAGCGCATTACGTCGACCCGCGGCCACTCGATTACGTCGATGCAGGCCATTTACGTGCCGGCCGACGACTACACCGACCCGGCCCCGGCGACGACGTTCGCTCACCTGGACGCCACCACGGAGCTCTCGCGTGAGATCGCTTCGCGTGGTCTCTACCCGGCAGTGGATCCGCTGACGTCCTCGTCGCGCATCCTTGATCCGCAGTACGTGGGTCAGGAGCACTATGACACCGCCTCCCAGGTGAAGCAGATTCTGCAGCGCAACAAGGAACTGCAGGACATCATCGCCATCCTCGGTATTGACGAGCTGTCTGAGGAAGACAAGATCACGGTGAACCGTGCACGTCGCATCCAGCAGTTCCTCTCGCAGAACACCTACATGGCCGAGAAGTTCACTGGCATTGAGGGCTCGACGGTGCCGCTGGCTGACACCATTGAGGGCTTCCAGATGATCTGCCGTGGCGACGTCGACCACGTGCCTGAGCAGGCGTTCTTCAACGTCGGTGGCATGGACATGGTGATGGAGAACTACGACAAGATGAAGAAGGACGCCTAATCGTGGCACGTCCTCCGCTGAAGCTTGAAGTAGTGTCCGCCAGCCGACGTGTCTGGTCCGGCGAGGCGGTGCAAGTGATTGTGCGCACCGTCGAAGGTGACATGGGTATCCTGCCCGGGCACGAGCCGGTGTTCGCGCTGCTCGTCCCCAGCAGAGTCCAGATTGTCACTGCCGATGGCAGACAGGAAGCGCTGTACGTTGACGAAGGGTTCATCTCTTGTGCGGATGGGCGCGTGTCTATCCTCACCCAGACGGCGTCCTTGGGCGATGAGATCTCCACTGCTGAGGCACAAAAGGAACTGGACGAGCTCATGCTCAAGTACCAAGCGGGAGAGCAGAGCGACGCTGAACGTCATCGCATTCACATGTTGAAGGCGCAGCTCGCCGCGGCTGAGCAGTACGCGTCGAAGTAGCAGTTGTAGTCAATACTCAGGGCGGTCCTCACACGATGTGGGGGCTGCCCTGAGTCGATCAAGGAGGTGAGCGCGCCGATGTGGTGGAACGTAGGTTGGGCAGTCTTGCTGTTCGTTGCGCTCATCATCGTGCCTTTGGTCTTTCTCTATGCCCGGCGACGCTGGCTCACCGGCCAGGGCGGTGCGTTCGACTGCGCGATGCGGCGCGTGGGAGAGGACCCGACCTTTCGCTGGCATTTGGGCATGGGGAGGTACCGCGGGGAAGAGCTCCAATGGTTTCGCGCGTTCTCACTCTCGATGCGCCCCGCATTGCGGCTGCGGCGAGGACAGATTCACTCCAGCGCAGCGAGGGAACCCAGCCGTGCCGACTCATTTCTGCTGTACGACAACTCGTGCGTCCTCACTGTTCGAGACGCCGTGAGCGGACGCAGCTACTACTTTGGGGTAGAACGCGACGTCGCCACCGCACTCATGAGCTGGATGGAAGCCGCACCTCCAGGGTTGTACCCACCGTCGGGGCCAGCCACACCCGAGTAGATCCTGCGGGGTGTGTGGTTTCGATACGCGCCCTCCGGGCGCTACTCAACCACCGTCGATACGCGCGCTCCGCCCCGGTTATCGAGTAGGCGACGCAGTCGTCGCATCGAGACGCAGCGAGTGAAAAACTTCAAAATCCGTACGCAGTTTGACCAAACACCCCTAAATCGGGCCCTTCATCTCATCTGCGTACGGATTTTGAAGTTCGACGAGCGGGAGACGTCACAGCAGACCTCCCAACAGGGATATCAAGGTCCCCCCATCATCATCAATAACTCTGCAGCGGCCTCGGCATCGGCAGCCGCCGGATACGGGCGACTCCCGAAGAAGCGCCACAGCCTTGTCGTCCATATCATTCTCTTCCTGCTCACCGCAGGGCTTGGCAACCTCGTTTATTGGTGGTGGATCGCGAACGCGAACAGAAAGAGAGGCTACTGATACTACTCAAAGACCCCGCACGACGTAGCGTCGTGCGGGGTCTTTGAGTTGGTGTTGTGCGGATAACTCCCGCAACCTGATCGGCTTCCAACCTCGCAGCTGCACTGGCAATGCTCATATTCTGCAAGCCGTGCTCCAGTGGGCGCTTAGTAACACAGCGGGGACACTGTGTGATCATCACGTTTGTCGGCATCAGCCTGAGCAACGCGTCCTAGTGGAGGATGATCGTGAGATTACTACTCAGTTCCTGACGCATTGGATTGCACGATGGCTAACTCGGACGATGTCCCTCAAAGTGTGAGAGTTGTTGCGGGTTTCCGCAATAGATCTCACACTTTGAGGTGTGTGCCTCGTCGGATGATCCCCGGGCTACTGCGGGGGCTTGGCTCTATCCGTGCCGGGCACCCACAGCGTCTCGTGGTCCGTCCCGTTCGTCACGCGCGACATGACGAACAGCAGGTCCGAGAGCCGATTGAGGTACGTGACGGCCAGCGTGTTCACCCCGCCCTTGCCATCTTCGTCGCTGGGCTCGGTGCCGTACGTCTCGACGCATGCCCAAGCGGTGCGCTCCGCACGGCGCACCAAGGTCCGGGCGACGTGGAGTTGCGCGCCGGCCGGGGTACCACCCGGCAAGATGAACGACCGCAACACGGGCAGCCCTTCCTGCAGCTCGTCGCAAAATGTTTCGAGCCGGTCGATTGAACTTTGGACGATACGTAGCGGCTCCCATTTGGGGTGCTCGCTCAGCGGATTGGAGAGGTCTGCGCCGAGGTCGAACAACTCGCTGCGCACCACGTCGAACATTTCCACGATGCGCTCAGGGAGCCCGAACGCAACTGCGAGCCCGATGGCGGAGTTCGCCTCATCCACCTGCCCGTAGGCTTCTACGCGCAGGTCGGTTTTTCGAGCGACGGAGTTGTCGGTGAGGCGGGTTTCGCCGCCGTCGCCAGTGCGAGTGTAAATCTTTGAGAGTGTGACCATGCTTGCCAGCCTAGTAGCGGATAGGCTGCCCTACGTGCGTACATCTCAGGTGATCTTGGTGTCCGTGGCCGTAGCGCTCACGTTGTCAGCGTGTGCGGATGCTAACCAGTCGGCGTCCAACTCGGGCGACGGGGAATCCGTCAGCACGGCAACGCAGTGCGAGTATCCCTCTGACCAGATGGAACCGGCCCGCCCGGTAGACCCACCGCCGGGTACGAATGTGCAGCATCAAGCCACCGTGAGCGCGACGCTGCAGCTCACTGCCGGAGACATCAACCTCACTTTGGATCGTGCCAAAGCTCCCTGCACTGTCAATAGTTTCCTCTCACTCGCCGAACAGGAATACTTCGACGACACCGACTGCCATCGGCTTGTCGACGAGGGCATCTTCATCCTGCAATGCGGAGACCCAACCGCCACCGGCATGGGTGGGCCCGGCTATTCCTTCGCCGACGAGACCACCGACGACCTCACCTATATCTCGGGCGTGGTTGCTATGGCGAACCGTGGCCCAGACACCAACGGCTCACAATTCTTCCTCGTCTTCGACGATTCCGCGCTACCCCCCGACTACACCGTGTTCGCGACGATGGATGATGCTGGGCTCGAAGTGGTGCGAGGCATTGCCAGGGCAGGAACGGGCGATGCAGGCCCCGAGAAACCCAACGCCGAAGCGCACATCAAGAGCGTGACGTTGGGCTGATTAGTCAGACAGTTCGCTCAGGAAGAGGCGGAGCGTCTGCACGAACGTGTCTGGGTCGTCGGCATGCACCCAGTGGCCAGCCCGCTTCACGGTCACCATCCGCACAGCAGGAAACAGTTCGCGCATCACGGCGTCGTGTGATTCCTTGATGTAGTCGGAGCGTCCACCGGCCACCCACAACGTCGGACCTTCATAGCTCGACCCGGCTGCTGGTTTCCACCCGGCAACCGCATGGAGATTGTCGCCCAACAAGTCCAAGTTGGGCAGCCAACTCCACGCCCCGTCCTTGCGCTGCAAATTCTGCAGCAGGAAGCGCCGGATGTCGTCGTCGGGAATCCGCTCGGCCAGCACCCGATCAGCCCAGCCGCGACTCACAACGTCGTCCAGTGGGAGGCTCTTCAACCCTGCCACCAGCGAGGTGAAATTGAGCGCTGAATCGTTGCGGGCAGGGGAAATGTCGACGACGACCAGCCCGGCGACTGCGTCGGGACGCTGCAGCGCGAAACGCATCGCGATCTTTCCGCCCATCGAATGCCCCACCACGACCACCGGGTGGTCAAAGGTATCGAGAATCCAGTCGCCGACGATGTCCGCCATCTCGTCGTAATCGAACTCGACCGTCCAGGGGCTATGGCCGTGGTTCGGCATGTCGAGCAGGTGCGAAGTAGCCACCGCGCCCAGCGCGCGTGCGACGGTAAACCAGTTCTTTCCCTGACCAAATAGGCCATGCATGAAGACGACGTCGACGGGCCCGTCGCCAACTGTTCGGGTGTAGAGGGTCATACGCGCTCCCAACAACTCGAGTGCCAGTGACGTCGCACATCTATGCCGGACTCCGCGCCCAGCGGGGGAGTCTCAGGCCAGACGACGACGTGTCCGAGCCCTGCCCGAATCAACTGATTGCAGCCAGGACAACGGTAGTCCTTAGAGGATTGTCCGGGACGGATCGTGCGGCTCAAGAAGGAGCTTCCGTCGACGATGCGGCGCCGCACATCTTGCCCCATACGCAGTGGACGCGGGGAACGTAGATGCTTCGACGGACGTTTACGCCCCATCAGAACAACCGTTCGTCTGCGTTGTCGAGCCCACGCAGCGCATCGTAATCAACCAAGAGCGTCTCGATGCCTCGGTCATGGGCGAGCGTTCGGGCCTGGGGCTTGATCTGCTGTGCCGCAAAGACGCCGCGTACCGGCGCTATCTGCGGGTCCCGGTTCATCAGTTCGAGGTAACGGGTGAGCTGCTCCACGCCGTCGATTTCGCCGCGGCGTTTCACCTCGACTGCGACGTAGCGGTGCTCCGCATCTTTCAGCAATAAATCGACAGGGCCGATCGGCGTCATGAACTCGCGCTGGACCAGACTCCAGCCCTCCCCAAACGTCGACGGATGTTCGGCCAACAGCGCTTGCAGGTGGGCCTCGACGCCATCCTTGACAAGCCCAGGGTCGACGCCGAGTTCGTGGGCCGTATCGAGGAATACCTCACCGATTTTGATGTGCAGGGTGTCGCCTTGGGCGGCACGGACGACCCATTCCTCGGTGACGCCGAGTTCCTCAGCCGTCGTCGGCTCCGGGTCCTGCACCGTGAGCGTGCACGGCGGGCTCATCCAGTTGAGCGGCTTGTAGGCGCGGTCGTCGGCGTGGACGGACACCGAGCCATCGGCTTTGATAAGTAGGAGCCGCTTGGCCATTGGAAGGTGGGCGGTGAGGCGTCCGACATAGTCGACCTGACACTGCGCAATCACCAATCTCACCCAGGCAACGCTACCAGCGTCGCACGCACCGGCCCTAACTAGCGACGATCCAGCGCTGGCTTCACCACTTCCTTGAAAATGAGAATGAGCGCTGCGGCGGTCGGAATCGCCAACAGTGCGCCGATGATACCCAAGAGAATGCCGCCAACAAGGGCAGAGAGGATGACGAGTACCCCGGGCACCTTGACCGTGTGGTTCATCACGCGGGGGTAGATCACGTAGGCATCTACCTGCTGATACACCACGAAGAAGATGATGGCGGCGATGGCCGTTGTCGGATTCACCGTGAACGCCACGAGCGTGATGATGACTGCGCCGGTGGGCGGGCCAATCACCGGGATGAAGCACAGGAGCCCATGCATGAACGCTAACGCGACGGCGTAGTCACGCATGCCCGCGAAGTAGAGGAACACGAAGGCCGAGCTTGTGGCGAGCAGCACGATGATGATCATGCCCTGGATGTAGCCCGATACGCCGGCGAAAATTTGATTGGCGATGCGTTTGGCTGAGGCGCGCTTGCTGGCCGGAGCCAGGCTGTACACGAGCTGCTTGATTTTATCCAGCGAGCCGATGAAATACAGGGTGAGCACCAGCGTGATGATGAGGGAGAACACGAAGTTCACCACGACCGCACCAGCGCCAAGCACGCCGTTAAAGACTTGATGGCCGATGTTGTTGGTTTGTAGCGCCGCTTGGGCCTTGTCGATGATGCCGTACTGCTCGTTGAGATTTCTGATCTGTCGGTTGGCGAGCAGATTGTTCAGCATGCGCGGAAGGTTGCGCACCAGGAGCGTCACCTGCTGTGTGAGCAGCGGCACCACCGTGACGAAGCCGAGTGCGACGATACCCAACACGGTGATCGTCACTAGGGCCATCGCCACCACTTTGTGCATCCTGCGCTGCAGGAAGGTGATCAACGGGCTTGCGCCGAGGGCCAGCACGAAGGCCAAGACGGTGAGTACGACGATGTTCTGCACCGCGAGCACCGCCTGGCTGAGCGCGATGGCAACGAGCACACCAAGTGCTCCGAAGAACCCCTTCGCGAAGGGACCCGGTTGAGGGGAGTCGTGCGGCTGCTCGTCGGAGAGCTCCGGCAGCTCAGGTTCTTCCTCGACGGGTGCGGGTGCGAGGGCTGAGCGCACCTTCTTGAGCACCGACTTCCGCTGAGGTTTCGTTTCCTCGTTCATGCTTTCGTCGAGGGTTCGTCGTCGGCTGCGTTCTCTCCGTCCACCGAATCCACCTCGTCTTCGGCGTTCTCCAACTCAGCTTCGTCGTCCTCATCTTCATCCGCAGGGGACGTGTCTGGTTCGGTGAGGCTCGTTTCCTCCGTGACCTCGGCATCGGATGCCTCCGCAGATGCGGCATCGCTCAACCGAACTTCGGTCGTTGGTTCCTCCGGGCCGGCCTCCGGCAACACCTCGTCTGGGACCTCAACGATGTCGTCCAGCGCAGCTTCGGTTTCGGTTCTGGTGAACTCTTCGTCGGCCTCGGCTGCGAGCGCGCGGAGGTTGGCGAGCTGCGCCACGGCGCTTCGCTTCCGCGCCTCGAGCACACTGACCTCGCGCTGGAGTTCGTCCTTGCGCCACTCCGCGCGCTCTTCAAGGTTCGTGAGTACTTCCTTCGCCCTATTCCGTGCGTTGGCCATGATGGCTTCCGCTTCACGATGCGCGGTCACACGAATATCTTCGGCATCCTCGAGCGCGGTCTGGCGAATCTCGGAGGCGTTCGTGCGGGCGGCGGCGACCTCGTCTGCGGCCTGCTTTGCTTCGGTTTCGTTGAGCGCACGGTGCTCGGAGATGGCGTTTGCGGCAGCGTCGGCGGCAGCACTGGCATCGGCCAGCGATTGCTCTGCCTCCTTGTATGCGCGCTCGCGGATAGCGGACGCGTCGCGTTCGCCCTCCACGCGGAGACGTTCCGCCTCGACGCGCCCCGCCTCGACGATGCTGCTCGCCTCGGAGCGGGCACCAGCAATGAAGGTGTCGCGCTGCTGTTCGGCGTCCTCGACGATCTTGGCGGCGCTGGCGCGTGCTTCGTCGAGAGCCTGCTGGCACGCGGCGGACTGCTCCGTGCGAAGATCACGCAGCGACGCGACACCCGTCAAGCGGATATCGTCAGCTTCCTGTTGCGCGGAGTCACGCAGCGAATTAGCGGAGCGTCGCGCTTCAGTGACGATGCGCTCGGCCTCGCGTTCAGAGCGATCGACGATGTCCTTGGCCTGCGCCTCAGCCGCGCGCAACAGCCCCGTCGCGTGCGCACCGAGCTTCTCAAAATCCGTCTCGCCAACTTCGGCCCGGATGTAGGCCATCTCCCGCTGCAGCGAACGTAGGCGCTGCTTCAAGTCGCTGACTTGGTATTCGACTTCGCGTACGTACGTGTCCACCGAATGGCGCTCGTAACCGAGCACTGAGGCCGGAAAGCTGCCGGCTGCGGTCGCTTTGTCGTCGAAGAGGTTGAGGCCGGTCTCTTCAGATTCCATGTCGCGGGATGGGTCCACCACGTGAGTCTCCTTACGCATCGTGTGGGCTGCAAGGACAGCTTATATCTACCCCGGTGCAAGAACAGAGGGTGGACCCTTGTGGATGTCCACCCTCTGAAACCCGATGTTCAGTGAATTTACTTCTTCAACTCCACGAGTTCGAGGAGCACGCCGCCGGCATCCTTCGGGTGCACGAAGTTGATGCGGGAATCCGCGGTGCCACGCTTCGGCTCGGGGTAGAGCAGACGCACGCCGCGCTCCTTCAGTACCTCCATGACGTGATCGATGTCCGCCACGCGGTAGGCGAGCTGCTGCAGACCCGGCCCCTTCTTGTCGAGGAACTTCGCGATGGTGGATTCCTCGTTCAGCGGAGCGAGCAGCTGAATCTTGGCGTTCTCTTCGCCCTGCGTGCCGGTACCAATCATGGCCTCGGCAACGCCTTGTTCCTCGTTCACTTCACGGTGGAGTTCACGCCAGCCGAACTTCTCGGCGTGGTACTTGATGGCCTCGTCCAGATCAGGGACGGCGATGCCAACGTGATCGATGCAGATGAACAGATCTTGATTCTCCATAGCTCCAGCTTTCCACATAGATGCAACTGATTGACGTCGGGGTCGGATAGCGCTGCCGGCGGTGAACCGCGTTAGGCCAGGGCGCCGTCGACGATCTCCTTGGCGGCTGCCTGCACCTCGGCGAGGTGAGCCTCGTCCTTCAGCGACTCCGCGTAGATCTTGTACTTGTCTTCGGTGCCTGACGGGCGCGCGGCGAACCACGCGTGCTCGGTGGTGACTTTGATGCCACCAATCGCCGCGTCGTTGCCGGGCGCGTGCGAGAGCACGGCCGTGATGGGTTCGCCGGCGAGTTCTTCGACGGTGACGTCATCGCGGCTCAATTTCGAGAGTCGTGCCTTCTGCTCGCGGTTGGCTTCCGCGTCGACGCGCGCGTAGTACGACTTACCGAACTCGCTCTCCAGTAGCGCGTAGTGCTCGCTGGGAGACTGCCCGGTGACCGCGATGATCTCAGATGCCAGCAGGCTCAACAGGATGCCGTCCTTATCCGTCGTCCACGTCATACCCTGCTTGTCGAGGAACGACGCACCTGCAGACTCCTCGCCGCCGAAGCCGATGTCGCCAGACATCAGGCCAGGAACGAACCACTTGAAGCCGACGGGAACCTCGACGAGCGTGCGGCCGAGCTTGCCTGCCACCTTGTCGATGAGCGACGAGCTCACCAAGGTCTTGCCGATACCAGCATCGGCGCTCCATCCCGGACGGTGTGAGAACAAGTAGTGGATTGCCACCGCGAGGTACGCGTTGGGGTTCATGAGCCCGAAATCGGGGGTGACGATGCCGTGACGGTCGGAGTCGGCGTCGTTACCGGTGGCGACGGAGAACTTGTCGCGCTGCTGCACGAGCGAGGCCATCGCATTGGGGGAGGAGCAGTCCATGCGGATCTTGCCGTCGGTGTCGAGTGTCATGAAGCGCCACGTCGGGTCGACCGTCGGGTTCACCACCTCGATGGGCAGGCCCTGTTCGGCCAGGAACTGCCAGTACTGCACCGACGCGCCGCCCATCGGGTCTGCCCCGTGGCGCAGGCCTGCGGCCTTGATCGCGTCGAAATCGATCGCGAGCGCCAACTCCTCGCAGTACGGCGTGCGGTAGTCGTAGCGCTGCACCTCCGCCTGCTCATAAGGCACGCGCTTGATGCCCGAGGGCGCTGCCATGAGCTCGTTGGCTCGCGCGGCGATGACCGACGTGGCGTCAGTGTCAGCGGGGCCACCGTGCGGAGGGTTGTATTTGAAGCCGCCGTCGCGAGGCGGATTGTGGGAGGGAGTCACGACGATGCCGTCGGCCTTCGCGTCATGCTCACGGTTGTAGCGAATGATGGCTCGGGACACCGCTGGTGTGGGCGTGTACTCGTCCTCGCGCTCGGCGAGCACCTCGACGCCGTTGGCGGCGAGCACCTCGATGGCGGTCTTCCACGCGGGAAGCGAGAGCCCGTGGGTGTCCTTGCCGATGAAGAGTGGACCGGTGACGCCCTGCGACGCGCGATACTCGACGATGGCCTGCGTTGTCGCGGCGATGTGGAGTTCGTTGAATTTCGTATCCAGGCTGGATCCGCGGTGGCCGGAGGTGCCGAACACCACCTGCTGATCGGGGTTCTTGGGGTCTGGGGTGAGGTCGTAGTATGCGCCCAGCAGCGCATCGACGTCGATGAGGTCGGATTCCTGGGCCACCTGGCCCGCGCGTTCATGTGCCATGCCTTCATCCTATGGCTGTTTGAAGAACTGCGAGCGGGCTAGGAATATAGAGGCATGACTTCCGAGCAATTCAACCGTCCTGGCGCCGTCGATCTGTCCCATTTGTCGCAATCGGCTGGTGCAGCCGCTGACGGGAACTACGTTATGGCCATCACTGAGGCCGAGTTCGAGCAGGTGGCTGCCCAATCCACGCAGCACCCCGTCGTGCTCGAGTTTTACTCGCCTCGTGACCCGAACGGCGAGGCGGTGTCCAAGGCGCTCGCAAACGCCGTCAACGCGGAGGCTGGTCGTTTCCTGCTCGGGCGCATCAACGTCGACGAGCAACCCCGCATCGCCCAGGCGCTCGGCGTACAGGCAGTGCCGACGGTGGTGGCACTCATCGCGGGCCAGATGGCGCCGCTGTTCCAGGGCACGAAGAGCGCCGAAGAGATCAAGGCCGTGTTGGAGCAGGTGGCGCAGGCAGCCGTCGCCAACGGCATGACCGGCCGCGCGGAACCCGTCGGAGGAGGCGCGTCGTCTGGCGTTGAAGAGGCGCAGGCCGCGAACCCCAAGTTTGCGGCCGCCGACGCGGCGCTCGAGGCCGGTGACTACGCCAAGGCCGTCGAGGAGTTCGACAAGCTGCTGCAAAACACGCCCAACGATGTGGAAGTGATCGCCGGGCGCGCTCAGGCGAGCCTGCTCGAACGCTCGACGCACTTCGATCCCGCCCAGGTGGTGGCCAACGCCGGCAACAGCGATGACCTGCAAGCACAGCTGGAGGCTGCCGACCTCGAGGTGATCCAGGGCGCAAATGAGCAGGCACTCGAACGACTGCTCGACTTCGCGGCGACGGCGTCACCCGAAGAAAAGGAGGAAGTGCGCGTGCGCGTGCTGGAGCTGTTCGAAGTGATCGGCCGAACGGACCCCGTCGTGCTAAAGGCAAGGCGACGCCTCGCGACCGTGCTGTTCTGAGCCTGTCCGAGGCTGTGCACAGCCCCAGATGCGGCACCGCACGGAGTTTTTTCTTTTCGAAAGCAGGGGCTTGACCCCCTGCTTTTTGGTAGCGTCGCTGGCGCTGTTCAAACTCGCGCGTTGTCTGCGCTGATGCGCGCGTGCCTTGGCAGTGAGAGTTCCGGTCCCTCATAGCTTGGCCGCCAGCTTCGTCGGCCTTGGCAACATAGGAGTTGCGCATGCGTTTTCGTCCATCCAAGCAGCGCGGTTTAAGGCTTCGAGCCTTAATCGTTCCGCTGAGCGCCACGCTGATGAGCGCTGGGGTGATCTTCGCACCCACCCCTGCCACTGCGGCCCCCAAACAGGATGCGTTCTATACCTCGTTCGAGGAAGGAGAACCACAGGCCCTGCCGAACCGGCAGGCTGCACCACCGTCGAACTTCACGGGCCAGGTGTTTGCCACCGAAAGTCTGCACAGCGAGGTGACCAAGATCACCGGCACCGGCAAGAGCCCCTCTGGAGAGGAAGCATCCAACGCCGCAGACGGCCGGGCTGAATCGAAGTGGTTGAGTTTCGCCCCCAAGGGCACCCTGACCTACGAACTGGCACAGCCGGAGAAGATCACTGAGTACCGCATCACGTCCGCGAATGACGAGCCCAAACGTGACCCCAAAGACTTCAAGGTGCAGGCCTCCACTGATGGCAAGACATGGGTGGATGTCGACGCTCAAACCGGAGTCACCTGGGCGACGCCGATGAACACCAAGCGTCATTCGCAGAAGAAATTCAAGCTCAAGGCTGAGACCGAGGCGTACAAGTTCTATCGCCTGGATATCACCGCGACGAACGGCGCCGACATCGTGCAGCTTGCTGAGTTTGAACTCATCAACGCCAACCGCAAGAACGACGAGCTCGACGAAGCCATGCCCATGGCGACGGGTGTCAAAGGCGGCCCGCGGTCATCGTTCACCGCCAAGCCACGCGTCGGATGGACGGGCGTGAAGTCGCTGCGGTATGCGGGGCAGGTGATCGAAGACGGCGATTCGAGCGCCAGCAACGTCGTGCTGGAGATGGACGTGAAGGTAGCAAAGGGCGCACAGCTCAGCTACAAGATCTTCCCAGAGTTGGATGGAGAACTCACCTACGCTTCGACGCACGTCGTCGTCGATCTGCTGTTCGACGACGGGTCGACGCTCTCCGACAGCGGCGCACGCGACATCTACGGCATCGCAGCAACTCCCGAAGCGCAGGGCGAGGGCAAAACGCTGTATCCCGACCAGTGGAACTCCGTGAAGATCGACCTCGCCGCCGCCCAAGGTAAGACAGTGAAGCAGGTGCTGCTGCGCTACTCGCAGAAGGGTGCCAAAGCGGGCACGCCGGTGGGCGGGTTCGTCGACGACATCCGCATCGACGTGCCCAAGCCCCTCGACACTTCCGACGGGCTCGTGAGCTACGTCGACACCAGGCGCGGCACGAACAGCAGCGGCGGATACTCGCGCGGCAACAACTTCCCAGCGGCTGCCTGGCCGAACGGCTTCAACTTCATCACGCCGTTCACCGACGCGGACACCGTCGGCACGCTGTACTCCTACCAGGCCCACAACAACGACGAGAACCTACCCGAGCTGCAGGGCATCGGCTTCAGCCACGAACCGAGCATCTGGATGGGCGACCGCAACCAGTTCGTCGTCCAGCCGTCGACTGATTCCGTTCCACAGGGCGACGTGAAGCAGCGCGCATTGGCGTTCAAGCACGACAACGAGGTGGCACGCCCCGACTACTACGGAGTCACGTTCGAGAACGGAATGCGCACGGAAGCCACCCCGACGGACCACGGCGGCATCTTCCGGTTCACCTTCACCGGTGACGAAGGCAGCGTGATCGTCGACCGCGGTGTTGGCGAATCGGGGTTGAAGATCTCCGACGACGGCACCGTGTCTGGTTGGATCTTCGGCGGATCCGGCTGGCCAGGTAAGACGCGCATGTTCGTCGCTGGCAAGTTCGACGCGAAGCCCGTCGCGCAGGGTGACACCAAGGGCGAACGCAAGTCCGCCAAGTACGCCCGGTTCAATACCTCCGCAACGAAGACCGTCGAGCTGCGAGTTGCGACATCGTTCATTTCGCAGGACCAGGCCAAGAAGAACCTCGACTTCGAGGTGACCGGCCGTTCGTTCGATGAGGTGCGGGGCGCCGTCAAGGACGCGTGGAACAAGCGCCTAGGCGTCATCACCGACGTCAAGGGCGGCAACGAGGCGCAGCTGGTGAACCTGTATTCAGGGCTGTACCGCCTGAACCTGTACCCCAACTCGCAGTTTGAGAACGTCGGTAGCGCTGACAAGCCGAAGTATCAGTACGCCAGCCCATTCCGAGAGACGAAGGGTGAGGCCACCGCGACGGAGACGAACGCGCCCATCGGCGACGGCAAGCTCTACGTCAACAACGGCTTCTGGGATACCTACCGCACCGCGTGGCCGCTATACTCCATGCTGTACCCCAGCAACCTCACCAACGAGCTGGTCAACGGATTCGTGGAGCACTACCGCGATGCTGGCTGGATCTCGCGTTGGTCGTCGCCGGGCTACGCCGACCTCATGACCGGCACCAGCTCCGACGTGGCCTTCGCCGACGCCTACATTCAGGGCGCGCTCACCAGCGAGGTGGCGCTCGAGGCCTATGACGCGGCGCTCAAGAACGGCACCGCACGCCCCGAGACGGCGGCCGTCGGGCGAAAGGGGTTGGAACGCAGCCCCTACCTGGGCTACACCGACGCCACCACGCACCAGTCCGCGTCGTGGGGGTTGGAAGGATTCATCAACGACTTCGGCATGGCCAAGATGGCGCTGAAACTCGCCGACGATCCGAACACGCCGAAGGAGCGCGTCGAACAACTCCGCGAAGAGGCCAAGTACTTCTCGTTCCGGGCCAACAACTTCGTCGAGATGTACAACCCCAACGTCGGGGTGTTCACGGCACGCCACGCCAACGGCTCGTGGGACAACCCTGACAAGAAGGATTGGGGCGGCGCATACACCGAGGCTAGCGGCTGGACGTTCGCCTTCCACGCGCCGCACAACGTCGACGGACTGGCCGCGCTGTACGGCGGCAGGCAGGGCATCAACGACGAGTTGCACGAGTTCCTGACTGAGAAGGAACGCGGAGATCGCGCGGGTATGCATGAGGCCCGCGAGGCACGCGACCTGCGGATGGGCATGCTCGGGTTGTCGAACCAGATCGCTCACCACATCCCGTACGTTGCGGTGCAGGCCGGCGACGCGTCGCTTGGCCAGGAGATTATCGCCGAGGCGCAGCGACACGCCTTCGTGGGCTACGACATCGGACAGGGCTACCCGGGTGATGAAGATAACGGCGAGTTCTCCGCCTGGTACATCTTCTCCGCGCTCGGTTTCTACCCGCTGCAGCTGGGCACCGGCGACTTCACCATCGGCACGCCGATGTTCGAGTCAGCCAAGGTGCACATGGGTGACAAGACGCTCACCATTTCTGCTCCCGGCGCCAGCCAGGGCAAGCGCTACGTCGCCGGTGTGAGCCACAACGGCCAGGCGCTGAACGATGTCGTCGTCGACGGCGACCTGATTCGTTCTGGCGGCGCGCTCGAGTTCAGGATGAGCGATCAGCCGCAGACGTGGGGCGACAAGGACTTCAACGAGAAGCTCGAGGTTCCGCAGGTGCTCGAAGACGCATCCGGAGCTCCGTTCGGGAAGCTCGCCTCGACGAAGGCGGTGCCGGTGGGTGCGCTCGTCGACAACGACATGCGTTCCGCGGTGACGTTCCCGAGTGAATCCGCCGAACTGGTGTGGGAGTCCAAGCAGGGCCCCATGAGCCTCGACGGTTACACGCTGACGAGCACCGAAGGCAAGGACATTGGTGCGCCGGAACAGTGGAAGCTCGAAGGCTCGATGGATGGCGACAATTGGACGACTATCGACGAACGCGCCAACCAAACGTTCCCGTTCGGCACGCAGCTGCGCCCGTTCTTCGTCGACGGTCAGCAGCAGGCCAAAGCACGTGCAGCGACGAACAACCCAGCACAGCCCGCATTCACCCACTTCCGGTTGACGATCTCGTCGAAGGAGAAGACGCGGCTTGGACTGGCAGAGATTGAGCTCTTCGCCAAGCCTGCGAGCGCGAAGGGCATCGAGCTGCAGCCAGCCGACGAATTGCGCGTGCGGGCAGGCGGCGAGCTCGACGGTCAGATCGCCACGCTGACCGGTGAAGCAGCCGGCGCGGATACCGTCGTGAAGGTGCAGTTCAACGACGGCAGCAAGCCGGAAGATGCCGCGCTCGCCAAGAGTGCGCTGGGCACCTGGAAGGTGAATGCCAAGCATGCGTTCGACAAGCCCGGCGAATACACCGCGGCGGTGACCGCCACCGCCGCTGACGGTTCGGTGGCTATGGCCGAGGTGCGCGTCAGCGTGTACCGCGACGACACGCTCGCCGGGCAGATGAACAACACCTGCATCGGTGTGCCTGACGTGGCTGCGGCGAACTGCGACGGCCTCAACTACGGCTTCATCCGTGACCAGCTGGTGGAGAGCGGGTTCAGGCTTGGGGAGACGGTGGAACTTCCCGAGGGCGTTCCTGACGGCGACGGCATGTCCTTCGACCTTCCCGACGTCAAGCCTGGCGACCCGGACAACATCACTGGTGAAGGACAGAGCTTCACCATCAATCTCGGCAAAGGCGCGAGCAAGGTTGCCTTCGTGGTGACGGCCAACGAAGGCAACCGTGAGGGCGTCTTCACCCTCAACTTCGCCGATGGCTCCTCGCAGGAAGTGCCCTACAAGGTTGGCGACTGGGTGGGCGCAGCGAAGAAGCCGATCAAGGGCAACACCCTCGTCGGCTCCTCGGACGACCGCACCTCGGGCACCAAGATTGAGGGACAGAAGAAGTTCACCGCAGTGTACGTTACCGACCCGGTGGAACTCCACGCTCCGGTGGCGCTCTACAAGGGAGATGGTGGCAAGCCGAAGCAGGTGGTGAGCATCACGATGCCGAAGGAGAAGAACGCTTCCAATGGCAAGTGGGCCCGCACACACTTGTTCGCGGTGGCCTCCGACGGCGACCGTTCGAAGCTCGAGGCGCTCACGGTGAAGCCGGGCGAAGACCTCGAGGCCACCACCGGCGAGCCACTGAGCGCTGAGCTGGCGGTCGTCGCCGGTGGCCACAGTGCGAACGGGGCGAAGGCGTACGTGAACTGGGGCGACGGTTCGGACGTGGTTGAGGCCGACGAAGTGGCCGATGGCAAGGTGAAGGGCACCCATACCTTCGCCAAGCCGGGCACCTACACCGTGTGGGTCACCGTCGACGACGGCGAAACCACGCAGTCGGTCTCGCTCACCGTCGAGGTGACGGACAAGCCGGCGACGCTTGAGAGGATCGT
The DNA here is from genome assembly GCF_947286155.1 of uncultured Tessaracoccus sp. Lineage (GTDB taxonomy): Bacteria > Actinomycetota > Actinomycetes > Propionibacteriales > Propionibacteriaceae > Arachnia. Next base: position 32,526 of record NZ_CAMYPD010000013.1, on the reverse strand, counting down.
CGTCACATCCCCGCCGCGTAAGACCACCTACGAGCAGTCCAACGATCTCGATCTCACCGGGCTCGTCGTGTCTGCGCAGTGGAGCGACGGACAGTTCACGGAGATCCCCGCTGAAGAGTTGAAGGTGACCGGCTACGACAAGTCGAAGCTTGGCACCCAGACCCTCACGGTCACGTGGACGAAGGACGGGAAGACGTTCAAGGCGACGTTCGATGTCGTCGTGAAGCCGCAACCAGAACGCGGTGGTCTGGTGCCGAATCCGGTGGACCCGGACGCTCCGGGCAGCCCGGATAGCCCAGATGACCCGTCGCCCGGGAATCCGTCACCGTATGGTCCATCGTTGCCAGCTCCTCGCCCAGGGATGCCGAGGACCGGCGCATAGCCGATGAACGCGAGGCGGCGGTGCATGTTCTACGTGTGCCGCCGCCTTCGACGTGCTCCGACGGTGCTGCTTGGCTAGGGGAGCGATCGCTGGGGCTAGTAACCAGCTTCGGTGTATCCCGTCTCGCCGGCGAGTAGCTTGGCGATGCGTCGTGCGGAGAGCTCCGTGACGTGCTGCGGCACCTCGTCGGGGTGCACCCAGTGGAGGGCCTTGAGCTCCGCGTCGGAGGGCCGCAGCTCGCGCGCCACGTCGGCGTCGAAGGGCGGCACGCGCCAGAGGAACTCGATGGCATCGGACCAGCCGAGATACGGGGGCATCCAGTCCACCAGCGCGGGCTGCCCGAGCTCCACGACGATGCCCAGTTCTTCCAAGATCTCCCGCTCGGCACCGAGCCTCGGCGGCTCGCCGGGCTCGATCACGCCGCCGGGAAGCTCCCAATCGGACTTGTAGTTCGTCTCAAGCAGGAGCACCTCGCCGTCGGGATTCGTGCACAGCGCATGCCCGATCACGCGCTTCGTAGGCAGCACCGAGTTCATCACTGACGAGAAACCGACGGGGCCGTACACCACGTCGGTGGCGAGTCGGGCGTAGACGAGCACGTCGACGAAGCTTCCATCGGCGGTGCGCACGGCTTCGCGGAGCCTGCCCTCACGACGAAACCCGGCCTGGTGGAGTGCCACCCGGGCGGGGGCGTCGGTGGCCGGGATTTCGACGGTGAGCCGGCGCAGGTCGTGGCCGAGGATGGCGTCGTCGGCGGCCAGGCTGATGCCCTTTTGGAGCACGTCGACGTCGACGACCTGCTCAGACCACGACAGCTTGCCGGTGCCGTCGCCCGCGAGCGAGACGGAGACGCGAAACTCCGACGACATCAGCGCGCGCTGCGCTCAAGCCAGATAGAGCCGAGCGGAGGGATCGTGACGTTGGCGCGCGCCGGGAAGTGGCTCCACGGCTCGTCCTTGGCATGCACTTCGCCGAGGTTGCCGAACTGGCCCGAGCCGTCGTAGACGGGGGAGTCGGTGTTGAGGATTTCCTTCCAATCGCCGCCTGTGGGCAGGCCGATTTCGTAGTCGACGAGCGGCTCGGGCGAGAAGTTGGTGATGCACGCGACGTGGTTGCCCTCCGAATCCTGACGCACCCAGCTGAGGGTGTTGTGGTTGTTGTCGTCGGCATTGATCCACGTGAACCCGGCAGGATCATTATCAAGCTCCCACAAGGCGCTGTGTTCGCGGTAGATGGTGTTGAGATCGCGGAACAGGCGCTGGAGGCCACCGTGACCCCACATGTCGGAGACCCACCACTCGAGGCTCACGGCTTCGTTGAACTCGGGGCGCTGACCGAACTCGCAGCCCATGAAGATGAGCTGCTTGCCTGGGAAGCTCCACATGAACGAGTAGTAGGCGCGCAGCGTCGCGAACTTGCGCCAGTCGTCTTGGGGCACCTTGTTGATCATCGAGCCCTTGCCGTGGACAACCTCGTCGTGGCTGATCGGCAGCACGAAGTTCTCCGAGTACGCGTAGACCATCGCGAAGGTCAGCAGGTTGTGCTCGTATTGGCGGTAGACCGGATCGAGCTCCAGGTAGCGCAGGGTGTCGTTCATCCAGCCCATGTTCCATTTGAGCCCGAACCCCAGACCGCCGGCGTCGACGGGCTTCGTGACGCCGGGGAAGCTCGTCGACTCTTCTGCGATCATGCAGATGCCGGGCTCGCGCTCGTAGAGGTGCGTGTTGACGTAGCGGAGGAAGTCGATGGCCTCAAGATTCTCTCGGCCGCCGAACTGGTTGGGTACCCATTCGCCGTCGTTGCGGGAGTAGTCGAGGTAGAGCATGGAGGCCACGGCGTCGACGCGGAGCCCGTCGATATGGAACTCCTGAGCCCAGTAGAGCGCGTTGGAGACGAGGAAACTCTTCACTTCATTGCGGCCGAAGTTGAAGATGTAGGTGCCCCAGTCGTTGTGCTCGCCCTGGCGGGGGTCCGCGTGCTCGTAGAGTGCGGTGCCGTCGAATCGGCCGAGCCCGAAGGCGTCCTTGGGGAAGTGGCCGGGCACCCAGTCCATGATGACGCCGATGCCGGCCTGGTGGAGGCGATCGATGAGGTAGCGCAGGTCGTCGGGTTTACCGAAGCGCGATGTGGGGGAGAAGTAGCCAGTGACCTGATAACCCCAGCTGGGGGCGTAGGGGTGCTCGGCCAGCGGCATGAATTCGACGTGGGTGTAGCCCTGCCACTTCACATACTCGACGAGCTCTTCGGCCAGCTGGAGGTACGACTTGCCACGACGCCATCCGCCCAGGTGCACCTCGTAGATGCTCATCGGTTCGGCGTGCGGTTTGGCCTCGCGGCGCTTGGCCATCCACTCGTCGTCGGACCAGACGTACTTCGATTCGTAGACGATCGACGCGTTGGCGGGCGCCTGCTCGGAGAACTTCGCGACGGGGTCGGCCTTCTCGTGCCAGTTGCCGTGCTGATCTTCGATCTTGTACTTGTACAGGGTCTCCTCGCCGAGCCCCTCAATGAACAGACCCCACACGCCCGAGCCGGGGATGAGCTCCATGTCGTCGCCCTCCCAGTAGTTGAATGGGCCGGTGACGAGTACCCGACGCGCGTTCGGTGCCCAGACGGCGAACCGCACGCCTGTGATTGGCCCGCGCTCATCATCGTCGACGGTAACAACCTTCGATCCGAGGCGCTTCCAGATCTCCGTGTCGCCGCCATTGTGGAACCCCTCGAAGTCCCAACCCGTCAGTCCGCCGAACTTGTCGTGTGCCATGTCTTCTCCTCGAAGATCGGTGTCTGGCCCCCAATGTACCGTCATCCAGTTTCCCGCGTGCGGTGACCCGTCAGGTGTGCCCTCCGCCCGCCTACCCGGCGCGAAACTCGTCGGGCATGTGTTGTGGCTCCGCCCAAGCACCTGCAACCTGTGCGGCAACTGAGCGGATCATGTCTCATCTGCCTCCCGACGGCGCCTCGGCGCGGCTAGGCAGGTGACACTTGTTCCGGGACAGAGCCGCACAGGTTACGTGTGCCCGGTGCGGGAGATAACGCGACGATAGGGTGCGACGGGATGCGTTACGCGCTCGTGAGGTTGCGGATGGCGGCGATGGGCACGTCGGCGAGATGCGGGCGGAAGCGGGCCTCGTACAGCGCCTCGTAGACTGCCTTGTCGAGCTCGTAGGCGTCCAGCACAGGGTCGGTGCGCACGCCGTAGCCGTCGAGGAACGCCTCGCGGCAGGCGTCGAGCCACTGCGACGACGCATCCCCAGCCGCGCGCGCGTAGGCGAATGAACGCAGCATGCCCGCGACGTCACGCAGTGGCGTATCGAGCTCTCGTCGCTCCTCGAGTGATTTCATCGGTTCGCCCTCGAAATCGACATACTTCCACTGGCCGAGGCTGCGCAGCACCTGGCCGAGATGGCAGTCGCCGTGCACGCGCTGCGTCTCAATGCGAGCTGCGCCGACGCGGTCGTACACGCGCTGCACGCCTTCGCGGAACTCTCCCAGCACCGGAAGCTCTCGCACCGCCGCATCAAACCGCTCGCGGAATGCGTCGGCCTTCGCAGCCGAGTCGGCGACGCCCCTGGCCAGGTGAGTGCGCAGCAAGGAGTGCACCGTCGCCAGGTCTCTACCCAGGCTGTGGGCCTCCGACGAGAACTCGCGGTCGGATCGGGCGGCATCGCAGGCCACGTCGTAGGTGTCCTCGGGATCCTGCAGCGCTTCCACGAGGACACCCAGAGCGAGATCATCATGCGCCCACGTGCCGTGCAGCTCGGGGGCCACCCCGGAACCGCGCAGGGCGCCAAGCAGCTCCGCCTCGATGCCCCCGCCTGGCTCCACACGTCGCAGCACCTTCAACATAGTGGCGTTGTCGAAAAACACATTCGTGTTGGACTGCTCGCCTTTAAAGCGCCTTGCCGCGCTGGGGCGGGGGAGATCGTCGATCAACGTGAACCCGCCGTCGCTCGCCTCAAACGGCGGCCACAGGCTGAGCCCGTCGTCGACGGCCTCGGCCAGGCCCGGCAGCTTCGAGTGCAGGACGGGCACGTGGTACATCTCTGTCTCGCTCGCGGGGTACGCCACCTCAAGCAACAACGACTGCACGTCGCCGACCGGGTCGAGCGAACGCACCCGAGCAAGCTTGCCGTTGCGGCCGCGCCCGCCGAACCATCGAGCCTGAGCCGTCAGCTCCCACAGCGCTTCGGCAAGTTTCACTGGGAAACCCTCAAAATGTGTGCGGGCTGCGACGGGTAGAGCTTCACGAAGTTCGACGCGCCCCAGGTGAACGACTCGCCGGAGAGCTCGTCGGTGACTTCAACCGGCAGATCGGGGTCAAGACCCAGCGCATCGAAGTCGAGGTGCAGCTCGGAGACGACATCGTGGTCGGGGTTCAGCGAACACACGGTGAGCACAATGTCTCGGTCGTCCACTTTGGAAAACGCGATGATCTCGTCGTGAGGCACATCGTGGAAATGAATGTCACGCAACTGCTGTAGTGCGGGGTGGGATTCCCGAATCTCGTTGAGTCGTCCGATGAGCACATTCAAATTGGGCTGCATCTGGAAATCGCGGGGACGGTATTCGTACTTTTCCGAGTCCAGGTATTCTTCTCGGCCAGGCGCATTCGCCTCGTGCTCGAAGAGCTCGAACCCGGAATACACACCCCAAGACGGCGATGTCGTCGCAGCAAGAATTGCGCGAATCGCGAACGCAGCCGGGTTGCCGGATTGCAGGAAAAACGGATTGATATCGGGAGTGTTGACAAAGAAATTCGGCCGGTAGTAGGCGGCCATGTGCGTCGAAAGATCCGTCAGATACTCGGTGAGCTCCTGTTTGGTGTTACGCCAGGTGAAGTACGTATACGACTGCTGGTAGCCCACCTTGCCGAGAGTGGCCATCATCTGCGGACGAGTGAAGGCTTCGGCTAGGAAAATCACCTCAGGGTTCGTCGCATAGATCTCGTTCAAGAGCCAATCCCAGAAATCGATCGGCTTCGTGTGAGGGTTATCGACGCGGAAAATAGTGACGCCCTTATCGATCCAGAATCGCAGAATCCTGAGCGCCTCGTGGTAGATGCCCACCGGGTCGTTATCGAAGTTGATGGGGAAGATGTCTTGGTATTTCTTCGGCGGGTTTTCGGCGTAGGCGATGGTGCCGTCCATGCGTGTGGTGAACCACTCAGGATGCTCCGTCACCCACGGATGATCCGGGGAAGCCTGCAACGCGAAATCCATCGCAACTTCCAGATTGAGCTCTTTCGCTCGGGCCATGAACCGGTCGAACGCATCGAAATCGCCCAAGTCCGGGTGGATCGCATCGTGACCACCCTCGGGCGACCCTATCGCCCACGGCGAGCCGGGGTCTTCCTCGTTGGCGTCGAGGGTGTTGTTCTTCCCCTTCTTGAAGGCCTCCCCGATGGGGTGAATAGGTGGCAAATATACGACGTGGAAGCCCATCGCTGCGGCTGCCTCGAGCCGCTCGTGGGATGCATCCAGCGTGCCGGAGTGCCAGTGGCCGTCCTCGTCCTGCCACGCGCCCTGCGAGCGGGGGAAGAACTCGTACCACGACGAGTACAGCGCCCGCCTCCGCTCTACACGGATGGGGAACTCCTGGGTGGGGGAGATCAGTTCTCGAGGGCCGAACCGGGCCATCGCGCGCTGCACAGGGCGCGCCGTGACGAGCTCGACGATGTCCGTCGCGGTTGACTCGGGGTCGGCCATTGAGGCTGCCGTGCCGCGGAGCAGCTGAGAAGCTCCCTCGACGCCCAAGCGCTCCGCATGCTCGGCGGCGTGTGTGAGCAGCGCATTGCCTTCCATGTGCACGAGTTCGACGTCGACACCGACCGGTAGCTTCTTCGTGGCGTGATGCACCCAGGTGGTCCAGGGGTCAGACCAGCCCTCGATGCGATAGGTCCACTCGCCTTCCTCAGCCATGCGAACGTGGGCTTCCCAGATATCCAGGCCCATCGGCTCGATTTGCTGCATGTCGACGCGGCGCTGGTGCCCCGTCGGGGAAGTGAGGATGACGGACGCGGCGACGGCATCATGGCCTTCCCGGAACACGTTCGCAGTGATGCGGATCCGTTCATGGACGACGGCCTTGACGGGGTAGGCCCCGTTTTCAATGGCGGGGGAGACCCCGGTGACGGGAATGCGGCCGAAGCCGCCGGGCGTACGATTGAGGCGCTTGTGGGCATTCACGCTGCCCAGCCTACCTGGCGAAGCAGCCGTCTGCCGAGCATTCACGCTTGCCCGGATTCCTCACCTGCTTCTTTGCGCCAGCGCGCAAGCTCCGCCGCGGTGGCCGCGACCTCAGCACGCAACACTGTGACGGATCGCGCCGGCACTGTGTAGTCGCCGCCCGCCGGGAGGGGATCCGACGGGAGCTCACCGTCGTCGGCGCTGCTCCACAGGCACTCGAACGTGCGCCCCATCTCGATGGCGGGCACGGTGGCTTCGATCGCGTTCTCGTCGGCGTTGAACCAGATGAGGAAGGCGTCGGTGGCGTCGGAGACGTACATGCCCAGATGCTTGCGCGACGCATCGTTCCAGGCATTGGGGCTCATGAGCCTGCCGTCGTGGTCGACCCACGTGAGGTCGATGCGCTCGAGCCCCACGTCGTCGGCATCGACGATCTCCTCGTGGTAGCAGTAATTGCCGCGCCGCAGCAGGGGGTTGGCCGCGCGGAGATGAATCAGGCTGCGGATGCGCTGCTGGTTGGCGCGCCACTCGTCGGAGATATCCCAATCCACCCACGACAAGGGAGAATCCTGGCAGTACGCATTGTTATTGCCCTGCTGGGTACGCCCGAACTCGTCGCCTGCGAGCAGCATGGGCGTGCCGACGGCGAGAAGCTGCGTCGCCATGAGGTTGAGCACCTGACGGCGGCGCAGCGCGTTGATGGCAGCGTCGTCGGTTTCGCCTTCCACACCGTGGTTCCAGGAGCGGTTGTTGTCGGAGCCGTCGCGGTTGCTCTCGCCGTTGGCCTGGTTGTGCTTGACGTCGTAGCTGACCACGTCGCGGGCAGTGAACCCGTCGTGGGCTGTGACGAAGTTGATGCTGCTCTCGGGGCTTCGGCCGGGGCGGTCGAACAGGTCGGCAGAGCCAGCCAACCTGGTAGCGAAGCCGCTCACACCACCCGCGTGGCCGCGCCAGAAATCGCGCGTCTCGTCGCGGAACCGGTCGTTCCACTCGGCCCACCGGTTGCCGAAGTTGCCCACCTGGTAGCCGAACGGGCCGATATCCCACGGCTCGGCGATGAGTTTGATGTCGGCGAGCTGCGGGTCGTCGTCAAGCAATGCCCGCATGGGATGCTCGTGCGTGACGTGGTGGTTCTCGTCGCGGAACAGCGTGGTGGCGAGGTCGAAGCGGAAGCCGTCAACCCCCATCTCGTGCACCCAGTAGCGCAGTGAATCTTGGATGAGCCGCCGCACCATGGGATGCGAGGTGTCGAGGGAGTTGCCGCAACCGGTGACGTCGTAGTCGCTGTGGTGGCCGCGGTCCATGCGGTAGTAATCCTGCTGCGCGAGGCCTCTAAACGACAGGCTGGGGCCGTCGACGCCGCCTTCTGCGGTGTGGTTGTACACCACATCGAGCAGCACCTCGATGCCCGCCTCGTGCAGCGTCGACACCATCTGCTTGAAGTGATCGACCTGCGAGCCGGCAAGGCCATGTGCCTTGTACATCGCGTGCGGGGCGAAAAAACCAATCGTGTTGTAGCCCCAATAATTGCGAAGCCCCTTGAGTGCGACGAAGGGCTCAGAGACGAAATGCTGGATTGGCAGCAACTCCACGGCCGTGACGCCAAGATCGACGAGGTAGTCCACCACGTCGGGATACGCCAGGCCGAGGTAAGACCCGCGCAGGTGGTCCGGCACGAACGGGTGCAGTTTCGTGAAGCCGCGCAGGTGCATCTCGTAGATCACCGACTCTGCCAAGGGTTTGCGTCGCGCGATGGGGGTGGGCGGTGGCGTGTCTGCGACAACCACACCCAACGGCACGGAGCCCAGTGAATCGTTCTCATCCATGAGATGGGGTGCGTCATCGCGGAATGCGCGGATGTCTGCGCGGAAGTCGACGCCGCCGCTGATGGCGCGCGCGTACGGATCCAGCAGCACCTTGTTGCGGTTGAAGCGCTGACCCTGCTCGGGCGCCCAGGGGCCGTCGACGCGGAAGCCGTACAGCTGCCCAGCGGTCACGCCGGGCACGCGCAGGCGCCATATTCCGTCGGCCTCGCGCTGCATGGCGAGCAGCGTGGGCTGCGGGTGGTTTGTGACGAGCAACAGCTCAACCTGGGTGGCGTCCGGCGCCCACAGCGAGAACTCGACACCGCCTGGGATGAACCGGGGCCCGAGCGGAGCTTCGGTATGGACGTCGGACATGAAACCTCCGGGATAACGTGCTGACAACTTGGCGATTCTGCCAGACTCATGGTGGAAGAACGAACTACACGAGGCTCTCCATTGGAGGTTCACCGTGGGCACCGCGTACATGGATCACGCTGCCACCTCGCCGATGCGTCCAGAAGCCATCGCGGCGCTGAACGAGCACCTCGACGTGGTGGGAAACCCGTCGGCACTACATCGCGCTGGGCAGCGTGCCCGGGCGGCGTTGGAAGAGGCCCGCGAGCAGTTGGCGCAGGTGGTGGGCTGCCAACCTGCGGAGGTGATCTTCACCTCCGGGGGCTCGGAGGCCGACTCCATTGCCGTGCTCGGCGGATGGCGCACCAGCGGGCGCGAGCGGTGCGTCGTGTCCGCTATCGAGCACGACGCGGTGCTGGGGGCCATCGAGCGTGGCGCCGATGTCATTCCGGTCACTGGGGCAGGCGTGGTCGACGTCGGGGCGGCCGAGGCATTGATCGACGACCGCGTCGGCGTGGTGTCGGTGATGACGGTGAACAACGAAACCGGCATCGAGCAACCCGTCGACGCCGTACGCAGGCTGGCCCTCAAATACGGCGCCTGGATGCACACCGACGCCGTGCAGGCACTCGGGCATGTGCCCCTGGATTTCGCCCAGATGGGCGTCGACATGATGAGCCTGTCGGCGCACAAGCTCGGCGGGCCGGTAGGGATCGGGGCGCTCATCGCCCGTCGCAGCATTCAGCCGACGCCCCTGGGCCTCGGGGGCGGGCAGGAGCGAGGGGTTCGCTCGGGTACCGCCATGGTGGCGCTGGCTGCTTCCTTCGCTGCGGCAGCGCGGGTGGCCGTCGAACAACTCGACGAAGAAGCGGCACGGCTGCGCACCTTCCAGGCGCAGATCGTCGACACGCTCGAAACACTCGGTGCGACGGTGAATACGACCAAGGCGCCGCACGCGCCACACATCGTGAACGCCACGTTCCCACAGATCAGGGCCGGCGACCTGCTCTTCTTGCTCGACCAGCGCGGGGTGCAGGCGTCGGTGGGGAGCGCCTGCCGCGCGGGCGTGCATCAGCCGTCGAAGGTGCTCATGGCCATGGGTCGCACTGAGGACGAAGCCGCGTCGACCCTGCGGTTCTCACTGGGATGGAGCACCACCGCCGAAGAGGTGGATCTACTGTGCGACGAGTTGCGCCGCTGCCTGCAGCTTGCGCAGCTGGCCTTCTGACGTCGCGTACAGTGGGGCGCCGGAAAGGAGTGAGCATGCGGGTACTAGCAGCGATGAGCGGCGGCGTCGATTCCGCAGTGGCGGCGGCGCGCATGGTGGCAGCCGGCCACGAGGTGACCGGCGTACACCTCGCGCTCAGCAAGAACCCCGAGAGCTATCGTTCCGGGGCGCGTGGTTGCTGTTCGCTCGAGGACTCCCACGACGCCCGGCGCGTGGCAGACAAGCTGGGCATCGGGTTCTACGTCTGGGATTTCGCCGAGGAGTTCCACCGCGACGTGGTGGAGGATTTCGTCGCCGAGTACCATGCCGGACGCACCCCCAACCCCTGCCTGCGCTGCAACGAGAAGATCAAATTCGCCGCGCTGTTGGACCGCGCCATCCACCTCGGCTTCGACGCGGTCGCCACGGGGCATTACGCGCGACTGGAGCGCGATGCGGAGGGCCGCGTCACGCTCCATCGCGCCGCTGACCAGGCGAAAGACCAGAGCTACGTGCTCGGCATGCTGAACCAGGAGCAGCTCGCGCACTGCATCTTCCCCCTGAACGACGTCGAGAAGCCCGTCGTGCGGGAAGAGGCGGCAGCGCTCGGGCTCGGCGTGGCGAAGAAACCCGACAGCCACGACATCTGTTTCATCCCCGACGGCGACACGCAAGGTTTCCTATCGCGCCATCTGGGCGACGAGGCTGGGCCCATCGTCGACGCCGACGGTGCCGTATTGGGCGAACATCAGGGTCATCACCGCTACACCGTCGGGCAGCGCAAGGGCCTTGACCTGCGGGTGCCCGCCGCCGACGGCAACCCCCGGTACGTGCTGCGCATCGAGCCCGCGTCGAACACCGTCGTCGTCGGTGGGAAGGACGAGCTCGCGGTGCGACACATGCACTGCATTCGCCCGACGTGGACACTCGCCGCAGTCGATGCGCCATGGCGAGGTCAGGCGCAGTTCCGCGCGCACGGCACCCCCGTCGATGCGTGGTTCCGCCCCAGCGAATCCGGCCTCGACGTCGAGTTCGCCGCCCCGGCGCGTGGCGTCGCCCCCGGTCAGACCGTCGTCGCCTACGACGGCGACCGCGTCGTTGGCAGCGCTGTGATCGCGGGCACTGCGCCATGATGATCACCGCTGCCGGCTCGCTGCCCGGCGACGATTTCCGTGGCGCCCTGAGCGCAATGGCCGAAGCGCTGCCTGAGTTCACGCCCCTGCCTGAGTTGCCCGCGCGCGGCGTGGAGTCGCAGATGATCGGGCGGGCGCTGGGGCTGATCGACGACCTGCATTTCGACCTCCAACCCGCCGGCTGGCGGTTGACGAACCACTCCGACGCCGCCCACCGCAAAGCTCGCGCACTCTGGCGTCGCGACCTCGACGACGCAGAGGAGCTGCTGCAAGCCTTTGACGGCGTGCTCAAAGTGGCGGTGGCCGGCCCGTGGACGCTCGCGTCGACAGTGGAGCGTCAGAGGGGAGACCGGCTGCTCGCCGACCACGGCGCCAGGCGGGACGTCGCCCAGGCGCTGCAGGAGGGTACGCAGCGGCTCGCATCAGAGCTACGGCGGCGCTTACCGGGCGTGGAGATGCGATGGCAGATCGACGAACCCGCACTCGTTGCTGTACGCGATGGCCGGGTGCCGACGGCGTCGGGGTTCTCCAAGCATCGCAGCGTCGACGTGCCGCAGCTCGCGGAAGCGCTGAAGCCGTTCCACGACGCCATCTTGCACTGCTGCGCGCCAGGGGCGTGGCTCGATGTTGCCACCAGCGCCGGCTTCACCACCATCCACGCCGACGCGGCTCTCGTCGGTATTGACCCGCTCGGGCAATGGATTGATGTCGGCAACGCCGTGGTGCTCGGCATCGTCGACGCCGCCCGGCGCACGCGACAGCCGGTGGACGAGCTGGTTCGTACGGCGAAGCGCGTCACCCGAGAGCTGGGGGTCGGCGATTGGCTCACCCTCGCCCCGTCGTGTGGGCTCGCCGGATGGAACCCCAGTGACGTGATGTGGCAGCTGAGTGAGCTGCATCGGGCCGGCGAGCTGCTCGACCAAGACCGCGCTTGAGCGATACGCGTGCTCGCCTGCGCCCATTAGACTCGCACTCATGGCGATCTTCTCCGACCTGGACCTGAGCGGCGATGCACCGCTGCGCGCCCACCCCGCGTTCGGGAAAGGCCCGCGCTGGGTGCACACGACGAAGTTCAAGCGCACCGTGCGCATCCTGGTGCCCATCGTCACCGTCGCGATCGCCGTCGGCGTGTTCTTCCTGGGGCGGATGTTCTACCTGATGCTCACCGGCCAGTGAGGCGCGTGCCCCGGCTGCCGCGAAGCCCCTAAGATGGGGCGGGTTGGCAGCGGAAGGAGAATCGACGTGGCTGTGACACCCGACGACATCGCTCGGCTCGCAGGACTCGCGAGGCTGAAACTGAGCGCCGAAGAATGCGCCGAGCTCGCACCTGAAATCGACCTGATCTTGGAGTCCATGGCGAAGGTGGGCGAAGTTTCCGGCGACGACGTCGAAGTCACCACGCACGCCGTCCCCCGCACCAACATTTTCCGCGACGACATCGTGCGCCCGAGCCTCACGCCTGAACAAGCGCTGAGCGGCGCGCCCGCCGCCGAGGACGGACGCTTCCGCGTGCCGGCGATCCTGGGGGAGGAATGAGCATGCTGACCACCAAGACCGCTGCCGAACTCGGCCGAATGATCGCCGGCGGGGAAGTGACCTCCGTCGAAGTCACCAGCGCATTCCTCGAGCGCATCGACGCCCTCAACCCAACGCTGAACGCGTTCCTGCACGTCGACCGCGACGGCGCACTGAAGGCCGCTGCCGATGTCGACGCGCGCCTCGCCGCTGGCGAGCAGCTCGGCCCGCTCGCGGGTGTGCCCATCGCAGTGAAGGACAACTTCTGCACCGTCGACATGCCCACCACCTGCGGCTCCCGCATGCTGGAAGGGTGGACCCCGCCCTACGACGCGACGGTGGTGCAGCGTGTACGCAACGCCGGCCTGGTGATCGTCGGCAAAACCAATATGGACGAGTTCGCGATGGGGTCGTCGACGGAGACCTCCGCGTTCGGGCCGAGCCGGAACCCCTGGGATACCGACCGCATCCCTGGCGGTTCGGGCGGCGGCTCGTCGGCTGCGGTGGCAGCGCGGCTCGTGCCGCTCGCGCTCGGCTCGGACACCGGCGGCTCGATCCGGCAGCCCGCGGCGGTGACGGGCACCGTCGGTATCAAACCCACGTATGGTGGTGTCTCCCGGTACGGGGTTGTGGCGATGGCGTCGTCGCTCGACCAGCCCGGCCCCTGCGCGAACACCGCGGAGGATGCGGCGCTGCTGCAAGAGATCATTGGCGGCCTCGACGAGATGGACGCCACCAGCCACGACCTCAGCACCGACGGGCTCGCCGACGCGGCACGTTCCACGTCGCTGGAGGGCCTGCGCGTGGGCATCGTCGAGCAGTTCACTGGCGAAGGGTTCCAAGAAGGCGTGCAGGCCCGGTTCGACGAGGCCGTCGCGCTGCTGCAGGAACTGGGCGCGTCGGTAACCACTGTGTCGTGCCCGAAGTTCGACTACGCAATGGCGGCCTACTACCTCATTCAGCCCTCCGAGCTGTCGAGCAACCTGGCCCGCTTCGACGGCATGCGTTACGGCCTGCGCGCCGGCGACGACGGCACCCACTCGGCTGAGGAAGTGATGAGCCTCAGCCGCGAGGAAGGGTTCGGCAAGGAAGCGAAGCGGCGCATCATTATCGGCACCTACGCGCTGTCGGCCGGGTACGCGGACCAGTTCTACGGCCAGGCGCAGAAGGTGCGCACGCTGATCATCAAGGATTTCGAGGCCGCGTTTGAGCACTGCGACGTGCTGATTTCCCCGACGACCACCTCCGTCGCGTTCAAGCTCGGGGAGAAAACGGCGGACCCGATCGCGATGTACATGTCCGACCTGTGCACCACACCGTCGAACCTCGCCGGCAACGCGTCGGCGTCGTTCCCGATCGGTCTCGCCGACGGGCTCCCCGTCGGCATCCAGGTGATCGCACCGGTAGGGGCAGATGCTCGTCTGTACCAGGTGGGCGGCGCGCTGGAGCAGGCATTGCAGCAGCGTTGGGGCGGTCCACTGCTCGATCAGGCACCGCAGCTCGAGACGAAAGGCGCATGAGATGGATTTCGATTCTGCACTTGAGCTCTTCGATCCGGCCGTCGGCCTTGAGGTGCACGTCGAGCTGAACACAAAGACGAAGATGTTCTGTGGCTGCGCCAACGCCTTTGGCGCCGAGCCCAACACCAACACTTGCCCGGTGTGCCTGGGGCTTCCCGGCTCCCTGCCCGGCATCAACGGCAAGGCCGTCGAGTCCGCGATCAGGCTGGGGCTGGTGCTCAACTGCCAGATCGCCCCGTACAGCCGCATGGCCCGGAAGAACTACTTCTACCCGGACATGACGAAGAACTTCCAGACCAGCCAGTACGACGAACCCATCTGTCACGACGGCTGGGTGGACGTCGAGGTTGAGGGGAAGACCTTCCGCGTCGAGATTGAGCGCGCCCACATGGAGGAGGACGCCGGCAAGTCGACGCACCAGGGTTCGACGGGGCGCCTCCAGGGGTCGGAGTACTCGCTGCTCGACTACAACCGCGCCGGTGTGCCGCTCATTGAGATCGTCACCCGCCCGATCCTTGGCGCAGGCGAACACACGCCCGCGGTGGCGCGCGCCTACGTCGCGTACCTCAGAGAAATGGTGAAGGCGCTCGGCATCTCGGATGCGCGTATGGAGCAGGGCTCGCTGCGGTGTGACGCGAACGTTTCTATCGCCCGGAAGGGCGCCGACGAGCTCGGCACCCGCACCGAGACGAAGAACGTGAACTCGCTGCGCTCCATCGAGCGGGCAATCCGCTCCGAGATCGAGCGGCAGGCCGACGTGCTCGAGGCCGGCGAGAGCGTGTTCCAGGAGACGCGGCACTTCGACGAGTCGTCCGGTACCACCACCTCGGGTAGGCCCAAGTCTGACGCCGACGATTACCGTTACTTCGCCGAACCCGATCTGCTGCCCGTGGCTGCCAGCCCGGAGTGGATCGAGGAGCTGCGCGCCACGCTTCCCGAGCCGCCCGCCCAGCGCCGAGCTCGGTTGCAAGAGGCGTGGGGTTTCTCCGATATCGACTTCGCCGGCATCGTTGGCGCCGGAGCGCTCGACCTCGTCGACGCCACGGTGGCCGCCGGTGCGACGCCCGCTGCGGCGCGAAAGTGGTGGGTGTCCGATTTGGCACGACGCGCGAACGAGGCCGGCGTGGAGCTCGACGCCGTTGGTATCACGCCCGCGCAGGTCGCGGCGGTGCAGGAGCTCGTCGACGAAGGCAGGATCAATGACAAACTGGCTCGCCAGGTCATCGACGGCGTGATCGCCGGCGAGGGTGAACCGGCTGAGGTTGTGGATGCCCGCGGGTTGGGGGTCGTGTCTGACGAGGGCGCGCTCGCTGCCGCCGTCGATGATGCCATCGCCGCCAACCCCGACGTCGCCGACAAGATTCGCGGCGGCAAGGTGCAGGCTGCCGGCGCGCTCATCGGCCAGGTGATGAAAGCGATGCGCGGCCAGGCTGACGCCGCCAAGGTGCGTGAACTGATTCTGGAGAAGCTCACGTAGCTGCATCGAGTCGATGATTGAGTAGCGCCCGTAGGGCGCGTATCGAAATCATCGGCGTGTGGTTTCGATACGCCGCCTGCGGCGGCTACTCAACCACTGGGGGCCGCGCACCCGCTACTCAACCACCGGGGCCGGCTCTACCGACCGTCGAGTAGGCCCGAAGGGCCGTATCGAGACGCAGCAACTACAGTCCCGCGATCGAAGCCCGGTAGGCGGGTTCGTCGTCGGTGGTGATGGCGACGTCGGCGTCGCGGCCGCTGAAGTGGAGGAGCAGCTCGTTGGGGGCGCCCTCGACGTAGACCACCTGCTCGCCACTCCCGAACGACTTGGTGTGCCCGTCGGTGGGTGTCACCACCAGGCGGTACGGCTTACCCAGCTGCGTCTTGCGTGCCAGCAGCAGCGCAATCTTGCGCAGATACTCCTGGTCGCTAGAACTCAGCTCCGCGCGCTCACCGCGCGGGCGCAGCACGTCTTCAAGGTGCAGATAGAACTCAGCGCCGTTCACGAGCGGATCGACGAGACGCATCACCCAGCCAGGCCGCTCAAGCTTCTCGAGCAGCCCCTCGAAGCCCAGCCGGTGCAGCCCCTCCATCTGCAACCGATCGGTGTGTGCTGCGAAGCGCGACACGCCGATGCCCGGCAACGCAGACGGGCGATGCTCTCGTACCCACAGATGCGCAGCGAGGTCTTGCACCAGCCAGCCCTCGCAGGCTGTGGGGGCAAGTGGACCAGCGGTACGCATGACATCGAGCAATTGACGACGTTGGCGGCGGGCAAAAGTCATAGTTGCAGTCTACCTGCGGTTGAATGGGGGGTATGCCGGAGATCACCTTCAACAAAGACGGGCTCATCCCCGTCATCGCGCAAGACGCCGCCAACGGCGAAGTGCTCATGATGGCCTGGATGAACGAAGAAGCCTTGCACCTCACCCAAACCACCGGGCGCGCAACCTACTGGTCGCGCAGCCGCCAGGAACTCTGGGTCAAAGGCGAAACCTCCGGGCACACCCAAGAGGTCGTGTCGCTGTGGCTCGATTGCGACGGCGACACCATCCTCATGAAGGTCAACCAAGTGGGCGCCGCCTGCCACACCGGCACCCGCACTTGCTTCTCGAACCCCTTGGAGGTGCAAGCATGATCACCCTCGACAAATTCCGCGCCCGGGCAAGCCATCGTCGCGTCATCCCCGTGTGGCAAAAGCTCGTGGCCGACGACCTGACCCCCGTCGCCTTGTTCGACCAACTCTGCCGCGACCGCGCGGGCACCTTCCTGCTCGAATCCGCGGAAGCCGGAGCGCAGGGGCGGTGGTCGATCGTCGGCGTGCGCTCCGAGGCGACGCTCACCTCGCGGGCGGGCGAGGCCCACTGGAGTGGGCGCGACATCGCGGGCCTCGACGACCATGGCAGCCCGCTGACGTTGTTGCGCGACGCGTTGCAGGAACTCGCGACGGAGCCAGACCCCGACCTGCCACCCTTCCAGGCAGGCCTCGTGGGGTTCCTCGGCTACGACATCGTCCGCCACCTCGAACGCTTGCCGGAGCACACCGTCGACGACCTCAACCTCCCCGAGCTGCTGTTCCTGCTCACCAGCGAAGTCGCCATCCTCGACCACCAACAAGGCGAACTCTGGCTCGTCGCCAACGCCATCAACTGGGACGGCTCACCGGAACGCGTCGACCAAGCCTACGAGCGCGCCGTGCAAGCCATCGACGACATGCGCGCCCGAGTGTGCGATGCCCGACGCCCGCTCACCGCGACGCCCACCGAGCCCGCCGAAGTAGACATCCGACGCCAGCGCACCAGCGCCGAGTTCGAGGCCATCGTGCGGCAGGCACAAGAAGAAATCGCGGCGGGGGAGGCGTTCCAGATCGTTGCCTCGCAACGCTTCGACATCCCCACCAACGCGCACCCCTTCGACGTGTACCGCGCGCTGCGCACCACCAACCCCAGCCCCTACATGTACTACCTCAGCCTCGACGAGTTCTCGATCGTCGGGGCATCTCCCGAGGCGCTGGTGCAGGTGCGCGACGGTGTCGCCACCACGCGCCCCATCGCCGGCTCGCGCCCTCGTGGGGCCACCCCACACGAAGACCGCCAGCTCGCCGAAGAACTCGTCGCAGACGAGAAGGAGCGCGCAGAGCACATCATGCTGGTCGATCTCGGGCGCAACGATCTGGGGCGCATCTGCCAGCCCGGCAGCGTCGTCGTGGAGGAGATGCTCGAGGTGCATCGCTACTCGCACATCATGCACCTCGAAGCTGCGGTGACGGGGAAGCTGCGCGCCGACTGCAGCGCCCTCGATGCCGTGCTTGCCTGCTTCCCGGCGGGAACCCTTTCCGGTGCGCCCAAGGTGCGAGCGATGGAGATCATCGAACAGCTGGAGGTCACTCGTCGGGGCCTCTATGGCGGTGTCGTGGGCTACCTCGACTTCGCCGGCAACGCCGAGGTCGCCATCGCGATTCGCACCGCCGTGATTGCCGACGGCATCGCTCACGTCCAGGCGGGCGCCGGCGTCGTCAAGGACTCGGTGCCCTCGGCCGAGGACGCCGAGTGCTCCCACAAAGCCAGGGCAGTCATCACAGCGATCCAGAAGGCGGAGTCGTGGCGCTGACCTCGCGTGCATCGACGACGATCATCGGCCTGGTGGGCGCGGGTGGCGCGGCGATCGCTGGCAATTTCCTCGACGCGACGACCACGCGCGGCGTCGCCTGGGCAGGACTCGCTGCGATTGGGCTCAGCCTCATGCTGCACGGGCGTGGGCTGCGCGTGCTGGGAGTCGTGCTCGCGCTGCTTAGCGTGACGGGCATCGTCGTATCCGTGATGGAGCAGCCGTGGGTCGTGGTCGCTTTCGTGGCGCTGTTCGTGGCATCCGTGCTGTTCGTCACTGTTGGACCAACCTGGCGCACGCAGCGCCCTCCGCGGGTGCAGCAACGCAGCTTGTGGGAGGAGCTAGACAAAGGCGAAGACCCAACGCTGTGAGCCACTACGATTTCACTCATGGTTATTCTTGCCGGCCTTCCCCTGCACCCTCTGATCGTGCATCTTCCCGTCGTGCTGCTGCCGCTTGCCGCGCTGAGCATCATCTTCCTCACCGCTCAGCCGAAGGCACGCCGACGCATGGCGGTGCCGACCATCGTCGTACTCGCGGTGGGGTTCATCTCGACGATCATCGCGAAACAGACCGGCGAGGCGCTTGCACCATACGTCGGGGGCGAACCCACCACCCACGCCGAACTAGGGCGTTGGTTGGTGTGGGCTTCGCTGCTGTTCCTCGTAGTCGGGGGCGGTTGGTTGTGGTGGGTACGCCACGACGTACGTATCGCCGGTAAATCAGACCAAACCGCCCGGATGAAGTTGCTCGGGGGAATGATCTCGTCGTTCATCGGCCTCGGCGTGTTGGCACTCACAGTCACCGTCGGGCATCTCGGGGCCCAGGCCACCTGGATGGACGTCGTCAACCCTCCGAGCAAGCCCACGCAGACGGCCCCGAACGGCGTCACCATGCTGGAAGTGTCCAAGCATGCTTCCCCCGACGACTGCTGGGTTGCTGTGGCCGGGAACGCTTACGACTTGAGCGACTGGCTGCCTCGCCACCCGGGTGGCCCCAGCAAGATCGGTCGAATCTGCGGCACTGACGCCACTGCCGAGTTCACTAAGAAGCACGGCGAAGAGCAGCGGCCGCACACCACGCTCGAGCAGTACAAGATAGGCCCGGTAGTGGGGTAACCGCCGGCGCAAGTCGAGAATTCGACCGTTATCCTCCACACGCGGCAAATATTGCCCAGAATGCGCCGATTATTTCCGCACGTGGAGGATAACGGTCACTTTTTGGAGATCACCGCGGCAGGCTGAGCCCCTCCGGGGTGCTTTCCACGAGCCCATCGGCCACGAGCGACGCCACTGCGCGCTCGCGCTGCACAGCATCGGGCCACAGCGCCTCGACATCGGCTTCGGCAAGCGGCCCGTCGGCCGCCCGCAACGCCCCCAACACCTTCCCACGGGCCTGACGGTCGCTGCCCTCGAACTTCGCCTGTCGCGGCCTCCCTGTTGGGGCATTGTCCGGTTTGCCCGCCCGCACCCAGGCGCATCGGAGCTGCAGCGGACACGCGTCGCAAGCCGGCGACTTGCTCGTGCACACCAGTGTACCGAGCTCCATGAGCGCCGCGTCGACGAGCCCTGCCTCATCCGGATCAGCGGGTAGCAGCCGTTCCACATCACTCAGGTCGCTCCGCCTCGCACCGGCCTGATTGGCCAGGCCATGCACGTAACGAGCCACCACTCGTCGAACATTCGTATCCACGACAGGATGTCGCTGACGGTAGTGGAACACGGCGACGGCGCGCGCGGTGTAATCACCGACGCCGGGCAACGCGAGCAGGGCTTCCACGTCGTCGGGCACCTCGCCGTCGTGTCGCTCGACGATCTCCCGCGCAGCCTGCTGCAGGCGCAGTGCACGGCGCGGATAGCCCAGATTTCCCCACGCGCGCAGCACGTCAGCGGTGGGAGCTGCGGCCAGGGCAGCCGGCGTCGGCCACCTCGTGAGCCACTGATCAATCTCGACGGCGACCCGCGAGGCCTGCGTCTGTTGCAGCATGATCTCGCTCACCAGCGTGCCCCAGGCAGGAAAGTTCGGGCGCCGCCATGGCAGGTCGCGGGCATACTGCGCGTACCAAGGAGCGAGCAGGCTGTAGGGGTCGGTCATCGGGGATCACTCTAGGCGGCGTGCATGCGCCGTCGCATCCGCGTCAGTTGCGGTATTGTCCTGGTCGTAGCGAAGAAAGGGATGAGGATGGCGAGCACAGCCCGTTACTACCACCATGGTCAGAGCCCCGCGGCTTGGACCGGCAGCATTCTGGCAGCGATCGGTTTTATCATCGCCTTCATTGGAGTCATGCTCGGCCCCTCCTGGGTGGTCGTCATCATCGGTGGTGGCGTGGTGCTGCTCGCCGGCCTTGTCACGATGGTGATGAAGGCGATGGGCCTCGGCCAGCCGTGAGTGTCCTCGACTCCATCATCGCCGGGGTTCGTGTCGACATGGACGAACGCCGGAACCGCGTCCCTCTCACGACGCTCGAGGAGCAGCTCGAGGCGTGCCCGCCAACGCGCAATCCTATGCCCGCGTTTCGCGGTGATGGACTGAGCGTCATTGCGGAAGTGAAGCGCAAGTCGCCGTCGAAGGGCGCGCTCGCTGCCATCGACGATCCGGCCGCGCTGGCACACGAGTACGAGGCGGGCGGCGCGTCGGCCATCTCCGTGCTCACCGAGCAGCGACGGTTTGGCGGTTCGCTCGACGACCTCGACGCCGTGCGGGCCCGCGTGGACATCCCGGTGCTGCGCAAGGATTTCATGGTCGACGAGTACCAGTTCCTCGAGGCGTGCGTGCATGGTGCTGACCTCGTGCTCCTCATCGTCGCAGCGCTCACCGACGCCGAGCTCGCTCGCTTCCTCCAGCTGGCCCACGATCTGCAGCTCACCCCGTTGGTGGAAGTGCACACTGTCGAGGAAGCCGACCGCGCGCTCACTGCCGGAGCGGAACTCGTCGGCGTCAACAACCGCAACCTGAAAACCCTCGACGTGGACCTCGCCAACTTTGGCCGGCTCGCCAGCCACATCGGCGACGGCGTGGTCCGCGTTGCCGAATCGGGCATTTTCACCCCCGACGACGCCCGCCGCGTGCGCGACGAGGGCGCTGACGTGATCCTCGTCGGCGAGGCGCTCGTTCGGCACGGCCAGCCGAGACAGGCCGTCAGAGCGCTGAGTGCCGGGTAGCTGTAGATTTTTTGCATCAACCATGCGCGACATGCCTGGTTCGTCGCCCACGACGGTTGTGGGTTGAGTCACCGACGGCACGCTCCAGATTGGAGGAGGCACCTATGTCTCGAACGGCTGAGTTGCGGTTTCTGCTGGCGAAGTGGACGGTGATCCTCGCAGCGTCGATCGTCTTGGTCGTGGCGTTCTGGCCCCAGTTCCTGCCCGTTGCCGTGTTCAGCATCTTTATTGTCGTCGCTCTCTACAAGATCACCGTACTGCTTCGGAAACGCGCCACTATCACAAGGGCTACCCCGTAAGTACATGCGGGCGTCGAGGCAATTACCGAAGCCAGCTAGCACTTACTGCCAGCAACGAGCATGTTATTGAGAAGAGCCTTCGGGCACAGATGGCCGTGATAGATCGCTCTGGGTGATTCCTCGAACTAGTCGCTGGGTAGTCCTCGCATGTTCAGAGGTACGTCAGGAGGTCGCTTCCGAGAGAAAAAGAGCGACCCGATCAGTGGTCCAGGTGGAGACCCCCGTACCGAAGAAATCCTGGTCTTCGGTCCAGATCGGGCAGCCCAGGGTGAGTGCTGCGGCGAGGATCGGCCAGTCCTTCGCATCGCGCGCGCCAATGCGAGCCATCGCGTCTGACTGAGCTTCAGCGTATGTTGCTTCGGAGAGCGGGAAGATCAGGGCCTCGAACTGATCCAGCACCTCGAGCGCAGCAGCGGGGTCGATTCCGCGACGCTCAAGCAGGCCGGGAAGGTAGCGGCGCGCGTCGTCGAAACATTCTTGTGGTGTGAAGAAATCGACGGCGTCGAGATGGTCCAGAACGAGTTCTCGCACCCGGGTGCCCAGCACGAGACGGATCAGGATGTTGGCGTCTACAACGACGGCGCGACGGGAATCTGTCATTGCGAACTGCGAGCGGCTGCGTAGTCGGCCACCACCTCATCAGCGGTCACGCCGTTTTGTGCGAGGAGCGTGTCCAGCTTGTGCGCTGCCGAGCGTAACGAGGCGACCTGAGTGTTTCGGTCAACAGCTGTTGGGATGAACCAACCGACGGTGACTCCGTGGCGAGTCACTGCCACGGGCTCGGACGAAGCTATGTAATGGGCTAGTCCAGCCCGGAATTCCCTGATGCCTACAGAGCTACTCATGGTGACTCCTTTCGTGTATCTATGTGTACACAATACGTCACCTCAAGAGGTGAAACCAACGGTCGATACTGGCATAACTGGAATCAATCGAGCAGCCTTTCTGGAGGCACTCCACTACGTACCGGCAGCTTCCACACCGCTGCTTCAGCCCGCACCCCAACGGACAGCATCCACGACCTCGCCGGCAAGTACAGCTAGTGTTGCCTCCATGACTTCACTTCCCGACGAGCTGGGCCACTTCGGCCGGTACGGGGGCAAGTTCGTCCCCGAAGCGCTGCAAGCCGCCCTACTGGAACTGCAACAGGCCTTCGCCGACGCACAGGCCGACCCCAGCTTCGGTGAGGAGCTTCGTCGGCTCCAACACGACTACTCTGGTCGCCCGACACCGGTCACCCTCGCCAAGCGCTTTTCCGAACACGCCGGCAACGCCGAGGTGTACCTCAAGCGCGAGGATCTGAACCACACCGGCGCGCACAAGATCAACAACGTGCTGGGGCAAGCGCTACTCACCAAACGCATGGGCAAGCGTCGCGTGATCGCTGAAACTGGCGCTGGGCAGCACGGAGTCGCGACGGCCACCGCTGCCGCGCTGTTCGGGCTCGAATGCCGCGTGTACATGGGCGAGGTGGACACGCAACGCCAGGCGCTCAACGTCGCACGCATACAGCTGCTCGGCGCCGAAGTGGTCGCCGTAGCCGCTGGTTCGCGCACCCTGAAAGACGCCATGAACGAAGCCATGCGCGACTGGGTGACCACCGTCGACGACACCCACTACCTCATCGGCACCGTCAGCGGGCCGCATCCGTTCCCCACCATGGTGCGGGAGTTCCAGCGCGTCATCTCGACGGAGTCACGGGCGCAGATGCTCGAGCGGTTCGGCGGCCTGCCCACCCACGTCGTCGCGTGTGTGGGTGGCGGATCCAACGCCATCGGCCAGTTCTACGATTTCATCGACGACGACGTCGCCCTGCTGGGTATTGAAGCGGGGGGAGACGGTGTCGAGACGGGCCGCCACTCCGCCACGATTGGTGCCGGCTCGCCCGGCGTGTTGCACGGCACCCGCACGTACGTGCTGCAAGACGAGGACGGCCAGACGATCGAATCGCACTCCATCTCCGCTGGCCTCGACTACCCAGGGGTTGGCCCAGAGCACGCGTGGCTCGCCGATACCGGGCGCGCCATCTACGAATCGGTCACCGACACCGAAGCGATGGACGCCTTCAAACTGCTCACCCAGACCGAGGGCATCATCCCGGCCATTGAGTCGGCGCACGCACTCGCCGGCGCGCTGCGCCTGGGCCGTCGGCTGGCCGAGGAGGCACCGTCGACGACACCCCGCATCCTGGTGTGTCTGTCGGGGCGAGGCGACAAGGACACATCGACCGCATTCGACTGGTTCGGGCTAACCGGCGAGCCCGACCTGAAGGTAGGTGCCTGACATGGCGTACCCCGAACACCGCCTCGGTAAGTCCGGGCGCATCGTCGCGCGCTGCCTCGACGAAAGCCGCGCGGCGACCGTCGGCTACTATCCGGTTGGATATCCCGACGTCGAACGCTCCATGCAGGCGATGGAAGCCATCGTCGAAGGCAGCGACGGACGCGGCGCAGATATGGTGGAGATCGGCATCCCGTATTCCGACCCGCTGATGGATGGCAAAGTTATTCAGCGCGCCGCCACCCACGCATTGCAGGGCGGGGTACGCACCCGCGACGTGTTCCGCGCCGCCGAGCGCGTGGCGCAGGCAGGCGCCACGCCGCTCACGATGACCTACTGGAACCTCATCGAAGCCTACGGCGTCGACGCCTTCGCGCGTGACTTCGCCAACGCGGGCGGCGGGGGAGTCATCACCCCTGATCTGCCAGCCGACGATTGCGAAGAGTGGATGGCGGCCACCGACGCGCACGGTCTCGACCGCATCTTCCTCATCGCTCCGTCGTCCACCGATGAGCGGCTCACGATGACGATGCAGGCCTCGCGCGGGTGGGTGTACGCCACGTCAGTGATGGGCGTCACGGGTGCACGTCAGCAGACGTCCGAGGCGGCGCCACGCATCGTCGAGCGGGCGCGGGCAGCGGACCCCACCATTCCGGTGGGCATCGGACTCGGCATCTCGAACGGCCAGCAGGCGCACGAGACAGCCGCATTCGCCGACCTCGTGATCGTGGGCTCGGCGCTCATCGCCACGATCGAGAACGCATCAGATTTCAGCTCCGGGCTTGCTGATTTACGCGCGCTTGCTGGCGACATCGCTGCGGGCGGGAGCAAACAGTGATTTCGCGACGCCACCTCATCACCGGAGCCGCCGGGCTCTCCCTCGTCGCCGCCTGCAGCGACGCTGACAAGGGTGCGGCCACCGTGGAAGGCGCCTCCACTGACAGCGCCTTCCACGGCACGCAGATTCCTGACGGGTGGGAGCTCCCCGACGTCGAACTCACCGACCAGCACGGCAAACCGTTCAATCTCCGCACCGGTTGGAGCACCCCCGCCGCCGCTCTGTTCTTCGGGTATCTCAACTGCCCCGACGTGTGCCCGGGCATCATGGCCGATATGGCTACGGCGAAGCGGCGCCTCGGGGACGCCTCGCAAATCACACCCATCTTGGTCACCACGGATCCGGCCCGCGACACACCGGACGCACTCCGCCAATACCTCGCCCGGGTGGACGACACGTTCGTCGGCCTCACCGGCGACCTCGACACGATCATGGACGCAGGCAACCAACTCCATATCGCGATTGAGAAGGGCAAACAACTGCCGAGCGGCGGGTACGAGGTGGATCACTCGACGCAAGTGCTCGGCGTTGGCAGCGACAAGCGAGTGCACGTGGTGTGGACCACGCTAGGGCTCGACGTGGGGAATCTGCGCGAGGATTACGAGCGTCTTATCGCCGAGGCTTAACCTCACCAGCGGTTGCGAACATCCTCTGCCCACCCAGTGAGGCCATCCACGCGGATGGATTCGCCGTCGAGGCGCAGCGAGCCTGACCAGGTGCCGAACGCCTGATTCGTGTTGGAGGAGAGAACACCGAGCTGCGTGGACGCCGTGCGCAGGTGGAACGGCTTGAACCGTAGATCGATGCCTTCGCCTCGCACCCGCCAGGGCTGCTTGAAGTTCGTGGCGTCGTAGTCCCACAGCAGTTCTTGGCTGATTTTGTGCAGGGTGTTCCCGAGGACGACGGCGTTCTCGGTGCTGCCGGTACCGTCGGTCCACTTGCCGCCGAGCTGAATGGCGAGGTGTTGCTTGCCGAGCCTGCCCGCACCCACGCCCCAATTCCAGTGCACCGAGTAGGGCCAGCGGCCCCGACCGTGGTCGAGGGTGGCGAAGGCCTCCGGGCCGGACACGTTGTGCGCCTCATTCCCAATCCAAATGGTTCCCGTGGCGCGTCGGCCCACATCCTTCACCGTGTATTGGAAGGTCTGCTCATCCCAAGGTACGACGACGCCGAGCATGTCGCGCTCCTCATCGAGGTGCGCGATGATGTCGAACGCTACATCGCCCGCTTGGCCGCGCAGACGCGCGCCGGAAGATACTTCGTCGAATCGCAGCATGAGCTTCCGGGTGCGCCCGTAGCTGCGTCCTTCGCCAATCGTGCCGGGTAGTTCGATCTGCCCACCCAGCGGGATGGTCGCGTCGGCGACCCACTCCTGGCCAGTGGCTCGATCGGCGAGGTAGAAGCCGAGCACGCCTGCGTAGTCGAGGTGCGCGATGGTGAGTCCGAGCACGTGCGTCGGCGTGGTCACACCCCAGTGCTCCCACCGTTTGTTGCGCCCGGGTCGACGCAGCCCGCCGATGCCGTCGGTGCGCACCAGGGGAGCCCTGCTCCAAGCCACGGCGGAGGCATTGAGTGTGCCGTCGGGCATGGTGAGGTTCACCGGTTCGGTGAGTTCACGCTCAGCGACTGGGAAGGCGCGCGGTTCCTCGCCGAGCGAGCGTCGGAAGGCCTCGTCAAGGGATGCCATGATGGCCAGGGAGCGGGCTTCGTCGAGCTTCACGACGCGCCGGTCGTAGGTGACCAGGCCATTCGTCTCTTCCTCGACGTCGCTCAGCTGCGTGTAGATGATGGCGCTCAATCCGCGCTCCACGGCATCAGCGATTTCGGTGCGGTGCAGCTTTTCGTAGGCGAGCTCGAACTTGCCGCCGCTGACGTACCGCTTGTAACCGAATTCCTTTTCGACGGCGACGTGCCCTGGCACGCGGTGCGAGTAGCCGCCGTACTCCGTCAGCGCGAGTGCTCGGCCGTCAGTAAAGTCGTCGGCGGTGGGGCGATACGCCTTCGTGTACACGTGCTGACTACGGAAATCGCCGCCGCCCTGATCGAACCAGCCGGAAGCGTGGTCGACGGGGCGCGACGGGTCCAGCTCGCGCAGCCTGCGGGCGGCGTCGAGGGCATCGAACTGCCCCCAGCCTTCATTGAAAGGCACCCACACCGCAACCGACGGCGACGCTTTCAGCAGAGCGACGGTGCCCTCCAGCTCCGCGCGATACTCCTCCCGGCCTGCCGCATCCTTGCGCCCCATGAGTCCGTGGCGGGTATCGTCCACCTTCTTCGGCGCGTCGTTGGGGCCGTGGGGGAGCAGTCGCGACGGCTTCGTGCCGCCATTGACCATGTCCTGCCACACGAGCATGCCGATACGATCGCAGTGGTGATACCAACGAAGCGGCTCCACCTTGATGTGCTTGCGCAGCGTATTGAAGCCCAGGCTCTTTGCGAGTGCGACGTCGTAGGCGAGCGCCTCGTCGGATGGTGCGGTGAGCAGGCCGTCGGGCCAATAGCCCTGGTCGAGCAGGCCCTTCACGAGGAAGGGCTCGTCGTTGAGGAACACGCGCATGTGCCCGCGTGGGTCCTTCGCCACGCGCACCTCGCGCATACCGAAGTAGCTGGACACTTCGTCGGTGCCCAGGCGTACCTGCACGTCGTGCAGGAACGGGTCGTTCGGGCTCCAGCGTCGGGCACCAGGCAACCGCACGGTAGTGGGGGTATTGGTGTCCATCTCCACCTCGGCAAGCTGCGTGCCCTCGGCGGAGATCGCGACGGTGGCGCGGCCAGGCTTCGGAGCACGCACGGTGACCTCAACCTCGTCGCTGGCGAGGCGGGGTGTGTAGTCGACGCCCTCAACGTGCTGTTCAGGCACAGATTCCAGCCAGACGGTCTGCCAGATACCGGAGCTCGGCGTGTACCAAATACCGCCCGGTGTGAGCGACTGCTTGCCGCGGGATCGGTACGACGTGTCGGTGACGTCGCGAACCCGCACGACGATCTCGTGCTCGTCGCGATGGAGGTGGTCGGTGATGTCGAGTGTGAACGGCAGCACGCCTCCGCGGTGCTCGCCTGCGGGGGTGCCGTCGATCCAGACGTGGCAGTCCTGGTCGACGGCACCGAAATGCAGCAGCACTCGCCCGTCGCCGAAGCTCTCGGGGAGGGTGAACGTGCGGCGGTACCACCCGAATTCGTCGGGTTGCAGGATGCGCAGCACACCAGACAGCGGCGCTTCCGGTGCGAAGGGCACCAGGATTGAGCGGTCGAACTGGGGGCGAGCACCGTCGTCGACGGTGCTGACGGCGTAGTCCCACGTGCCATTGAGGTTGAGGTAGGAGTCGCGAACCAGCTGCGGGCGCGGGTAGTCCTGCAATACGGCGTCGTTGTCGAGGGCTTCGCCCCAGGGCGTGGTCAACATGGCGATGAGTCTAGTTGGCGCAGACGCGGTTGGACGCCGGCCTCGCCGACCTCACTCGCGAAATCGCTACACGCGCAACGGCGACGCGTTGTCCGGCCCTCGAGCTTCCCGCAATGGAGCAGGTAGAGTAGCTGCGCCAGCCAACCGAGAGGACAGTCGTGGCCGACACGTTCGTGCACCTACACAACCACACCGAGTTTTCCATGCTCGACGGTGCCGCCAGGGTGAACGACCTGTTCGAAAACGCCGAGAAGATGGGCATGCCGTCGCTGGCGATCACCGACCACGGCAACCTGTACGGCGCCTACGAGTTCTACAAGGCGTCGAAGAACTACAACGTCAAGCCCATCATCGGGCTCGAGGCGTACCTCACTCCGCGCACGCACCGCAGCGAACGCAAGCGCGTGCAGTTCGGCGACGGCACCGGCGACGACGTCGCCTCCAAGGGCGCCTATACCCATATGACGATGTGGGCCGAAAACAAAGACGGGATGCACAACCTGTTCCGCCTCTCCACCCGTAGCTCGCTCGAGGGCTTCTTCTACAAACCGCGTGCCGACCGCGAACTGCTCAACGAATACGGTCGAGGATTGATCGCGACGACGGGGTGCCCGTCGGGTGAAATCCAAACCTTTCTGCGGCTCGGGCAGTACAACAACGCGCGCGAAGCAGCCGGCGAGTTCCAGGACATCTTTGGCAAGGGCAACTTCTACGTCGAGCTCATGGACCACGGCCTCGATATCGAGACAAACGTCCGCAAAGATCTGCTCCGGTTATCGAAAGAGCTCAACCTCCCGCTCGTCGCGACGAACGACCTTCACTACGTGCACAAGGATGACGCCGACGCCCACGACACGCTGCTGTGCGTCTCATCGGGTGCGCGGAAGGCACAGACCGACCGGTTCATGTTCAACGGCTCTGGCTACTACCTGAAGTCTCCTGAGGAGATGCGCGAGCTCTTCCGCGAGCACCCGGATGCATGCGACAACACCCTCGCCATCGCGGAGCGCTGCGAAACCGTTTTTGACGAGGGCATCGGCATCTACATGCCCGTATTCCCGGTGCCCGACGGCGAGACGGAGGAATCCTGGTTCCACAAAGAAGTGCAAAGCGGGCTCGAATACCGCTACCCGGGCGGCATTCCGCGCGAAGTCCAGGAGCGCGCCGACTTCGAGTCGGGCATCATCACCCAGATGGGGTTCAACGGCTACTTCCTCGTCGTGGCCGACTTCATCAACTGGGCGAAGAACAACGGCATTTACGTCGGCCCTGGACGTGGCTCGGGTGCTGGTTCCATGTGTGCCTACGCGATGCGCATCACCGACCTCGACCCGATCGAACACGGCCTGTTCTTCGAGCGATTCCTGAACCCAGAGCGCGTCTCCATGCCCGACTTCGACATCGACTTCGACGATCGACGTCGCGGCGAGGTGATCGAGTACGTCACCGAGAAGTACGGCCAGGACAAGGTGGCGCAGATCATCACCTACGGCTCCATTAAGGCCAAGGCTGCGGTGAAAGACTCCGCGCGTGTGCTCGACATGCCGTTCGCGGTGGGCGAGAAGATCACCAAGGCCATGCCGCCGGACGTCATGGGCAAGGGCATCCCGCTGCCGCAACTCTTCGACGAGAACCACCCGCGCTATGCGGAGGGCACGGAGTTCCGTGAGCTGTACCAACAAGACCCGGATGTGAAGACCGTCGTCGATACCGCCATGGGCATCGAGGGCCTCAAACGCCAGTGGGGCGTGCACGCGGCCGGCGTCATCATGTCGCGTGATCCGCTCATCGATATCATCCCGCTCATGCGCCGTGAATCCGACGGTGCCATCATCACGCAATTCGATTACCCGGGCTGTGAATCGCTTGGGCTCATCAAGATGGACTTCCTGGGGCTGCGTAACCTCACCATCTTGGGCGATGCCATCGAGAACATCGAACGCAACACCGGCGACAAGATTGACCTAGAACAGCTCCCGCTCGACGACGTCGCCACCTATGAGCTGCTGGCAGCGGGTGACACGCTCGGCGTCTTCCAGCTCGACGGTGGCCCCATGCGCGCGCTCCTGCGCTCCATGCAGCCAGACTCGTTCTCCGACATCTCGGCTGTCGTCGCGCTCTACCGCCCCGGCCCCATGGGCGCGGATTCGCACAACAAGTACGCCAGGCGCAAAACCGGGCGCGAGGCCGTCGTGCCGATTCATCCCGAGCTCGAGGAGCCGCTGGCCGACATCCTTGGCGAAACGTACGGCCTGATCGTCTACCAGGAGCAGGTCATGTCGATCGCGCAGCGCGTCGCCGGCTACTCGCTGGGCGGCGCTGACATGCTGCGACGCGCTATGGGCAAGAAGAAGAAAGCCGAACTCGACAAGCAATACGTCACGTTCGAAGCGGGCATGAAGGAGCGAGGCTACTCCGCCGAGTGCATCACGACGTTGTGGGAAATCCTGGTTCCGTTCTCCGACTACGCCTTCAACAAGTCGCACTCCGCCGCCTATGGCCTCGTCGCGTACTGGACGGCCTACCTGAAGGCGCACTATCCGACGGAGTACATGGCCGCACTGCTGCAATCTGTGCGCGACGATAAGGACAAGCTCTCCATCTATCTCAACGAGTGTCGACACATGGGCATCCAGGTGCTGCTGCCCGACGTGAACTCGTCGGAGGTGGCGTTCACACCGGTGGGCAAGGACATCCGCTTCGGTCTGGGCGCTATCCGCAACGTCGGCGACAAAGTGGTGAAGGCATGGCTGGCAGAGCGCGACGAGCTGGGCCCGGCGAGCGACTTCAACGATTTCCTCGACAAGGCGCCGCTCCAATTCTGTTCGAAGCGCATCATCGAATCGCTCATCCGCGGCGGCGCGTTCGACGAGCTGGGGCACACCCGTCGCGCGCTCATGTCCGTGTATGAGGAAGCCGTCGATTCCATCATCGACGTGAAACGCAACGCCGCCAACGGGCAGGACGACCTCTTCGGCCTCGCCGTCGACGATGACGCCCAGCAGATGGAACACGTCGCGGTGCCCGATCTGGATGAGTGGGACAGGAAGACGAAGCTCGCGTTCGAGCGCGACATGCTCGGTCTCTACGTCTCCGACCATCCCCTCAACGGGCTGGAACACGTCATCGCCGAGCACAGCGACCGCACGATTGCATCCACCGCCGGCGAGGATGCCTTTACGGGTAGCACCACGCTGTGCGGGTTGATCACCAGCGTCAACCGCCGGGTCAACAAACACGGCGCCATCTGGGCGCAAGTCACGCTCGAAGACCTCACCACCGGTATCGAGGTCACGGTGTTCCCACGTGTGTACGAGCGGGTTTCGGGCATCTTGGAGCCGGACAACATCGTTGCTATCGAAGGCGTCGTGGAAGCGGGGGAGGACCGGGGACGGATGCGCGCCCAGAACGTCACCGCTCCCCACGTGAACAGCGATGGTGCCGTCGGCCCGGTGATCATCACCATGGCTGAGACGCGTTGCACGCCGAAGCTGGTGGCAGACCTCAAGCGGGTCATCTCGTCCTATCCCGGCAGCGCCGAGGTGCACGTCGAGGTGAAGGGCAAGGCGCGTACCACGGTGTTCCGGCTCTCCGACGGGTTCCACGTGCAGCTCTCGTCCCCACTGTTCGCTGACCTGAAGGCGCTGCTCGGCCCCACCTCCGTGAGGATGGCGCACTGATGCGGCAAGACGCAGGGCGCGGCATTTGGGAACGCTCCGGTTGGCGGGCGCTGGCGCAGCTGATCGTCTGCGCAGCAGCGGGCGTGCTCGCCGGAGTGGTATGGGTTTCGCTCGCACCCAGGGCGCACTACCTCGTCGGCGAGGATTTGCACGCGACGATGTCCGAGCGCGCGTACGCCGAAATCATCGGTGGCGACGCCATGTTCGTGATCATTACCGCCATCGTCGGAGTGCTACTCGGGTTACTCACGTGGGCATGGTTCAGTAGGCGCAGCTGGCATGTGGTCGTGCTGAGCGTGATCGGCGCGCTCGTGATGACGCTCACCGCCTGGCCTGTGGGGGAGCTCATCGGTGGATCGGGCTTGACCGATCGCATCGCCATGGCGAACGTCGGCGACTACGTGCAGATGGATCTGGTGCTGCACGCCCACAGCGCGCTCGCCGTCGGGCCATTCTTCGCCATCACACCGGTGATGTTGCTGTCGGCGTTCCTGCCAGAACGCTCTGTGGACGCCCCGGAATCCGAGGATGACGACGGGTAAACTCACTTGGCGTGCTTCGAGTAGTAGATCTGCGAGACAACCAGGACGGATACCGCGCGCTGTTGCCGCGTGCTGAGTTCAATGTTGAACCTGTCTCTTATACACATCTGACGCTGCCGACGACTCCTTACGTGTA
>NZ_CAMYPD010000012.1 GCF_947286155.1 uncultured Tessaracoccus sp. | reverse complement strand
GCCAGCCGGTGTGGGAATCACGACGGTGGGTTCCGCCGGCGACGACGCCTCGACGTGGTCAAGGGCTTCGCCCCATGGTTCGGGCTTCATCACCATGCCCGCGCCGCCGCCGTAGGGGGTGTCGTCGGTGGTGTGATGGCGATCGTACGTCCACTGGCGCAAATCGTGTACGCCAAGCTCGATGAGCCCCGACTCAATCGCCTTGCCCATCAGGCTCAGCTGCAGGGGCGCGAAATAGTCGGGGAAGGTGGTGATGACGTCGATCTTCACTCGACGTCCTCCAAGAGCCCACCGACGTCGGCGAGCTGCACGAAGCCCTCCTCCAGGTTCACGGTGGGAACCAGCGCCTCCACGAAGGGAACCAGGCGTTCATCGCCGTCGACGTCGATCACCAGGAGATCTTGTGCGGGCATGTGCTGCACCCCCACGACGGTTCCCGACGGTGACCCCGCGGCCGAGCGCACTTCGAGGCCTACGAGTTGGCGGTCGAAGTATTCGTTCTGGCCGCTGGGTTGCTCGTCGCTGGGCACGTCGGCGAAGAGTTGGCGCCCGGTGAGCTGCTCGACGGCGGTGCGATCGTGCAGGCCCGTGAACGCAACAAGGAGGCGACCCCCGTGCTTACGCACGGAGGCCACCTCCAGTTGGGTACCACCGTCGAGCCTCAGCCGTGCCCCTGTCGTGAAGCGGCGCTTCGGCTCATCGGTGGTCACGTCGATGAAGACGTCGCCACGAATTCCGTGGGCGCGCCCGACCTTCCCGACGATGACCTCGACGTTCATCAGCGGCGGCGGGGGCGGTCGGTGTCGACGAAGTCGATCCGCACCTGCTCCTGTCCGGCCAATGCACCGATCACGGTACGCAGTGCCTGCGCAGTGCGCCCCTGGCGACCGATCACCTTGCCCACGTCGTCGGGGTGGACACGAACCTCGAGCAGCCGCCCGCGGCGGAGGTCCTTGTCACGCACGGAGACATCGTCGGGATTCGTGACGATGCCTGCGACGAGGTGTTCGAGAGCGTCAGCTAGCACGATCAGGCCTCGGCCTTGTCGTCGCCCTCAGCCGGAGCTTCCTCAGCCTCGTCGGCCTTGGCTGGCTCGTCGGCCTCGGCGGCTTCCTCAGCAGCCTTCTGTTCGGCCTCTTCCGCGGCCTTCTTCTCGGCTTCCTCGGCTGCCTTCTTCTCCTGTGCCTTGGTGATGGCGGGAGCGGTGGCGTCGGAATCCTCGGCGAGGGCCTTCGCGAACTCAGCCTCGCGGTCGCGACGCTCCGGCTGCGGGTCGATGCCCGACGGCGACTTGTCGCCGGTGAACTTCTGCCAGTCGCCCGTACGCTTCATGATGGCCACGACAGCCTCGGTGGGCTGTGCGCCGACGGAGAGCCAGTACTGGGCGCGCTCCGAATCGAGCTGGATCACAGACGGGTCGTTCTTGGGGTGGTACAGGCCGATTTCCTCGATAGCCTGCCCGTCGCGCTTCTTGCGCTCGTCGATGACGATGATGCGGTAGTGGGGCGAGCGGATCTTGCCCATGCGCTTCAGACGAATTTTGGTTGCCACGTTGGTGGATACTCCTATTGTTGTGCAGTTTGGGGCGGCGAGAGCACGTGTGGGGCACGAGTTCCCGCAAACCGAGGGCCTTCCGACTGGATGAGAGAGGGCTCCAGACAAAAAGGTGCATCGTTCATTGTGCCAGAGGCCTGTGGATCTGCCTAATGCAGCCAGCCGATCGCACAGCCACATCGCACAGCACCCTTGCTCGCCGACGGGGGGAACCCTACACTGCATGCAGGCTGCACCACATCGGAGCAGCCGAGCCATGTGCCGGTGATTGGGAACCGCTGGGAGGACGTCATGGGGATCGAGAGGTCTGGCACGAATGAGCACCTCAGCTGCCGTGAGCAAGAAGTTTTGCAACTCATCGCAGACGGGTACAGGAGTGGTGAGATTGCCTCCCAACTGGTTCTAGCTCGCTCAACCGTCAAGGCGCACGTCGAGACGATCCTACGCAAGACGAACTCCCATTCAAGGGCCGCGGCCGTGGCGTGGGGGTTCCGAACTGGCGTGATCAAGTGACGCAGGACCGCGTAGCTGCCACGAGACGCTCGGCAGCACCTTCTCTTCAACTTCCGGCTTTTGGCCGATACCGAGGCAGAACAGGGAGCAGGTAGTCTCTCACCGAGCGCTCAGCCCGGTTCCTCAGCCTAGGGAAAGGTTCACAATGAAGTCCAACTACAAGCGCGTCGGCGCCACCCTCGTCGCCGCAGTTGCTCTTGCGGGCAGCATGGCGCTGCCAGCTCTCGCGTCATCTGGGTCGTTCACGTTCAGCTACTCCAACCAAGGACCCGGATGGTGGTCCCAGAAGTGGTGGGATAACGACAAGTCCCCCGGAACCATCAAGCTCACGCATGTCAATGGGTGCAGCGCAACGACGGTGACCTACCGTGCACATAGGTGGAACTCGGATTGGTTGCCGGCAACATCGCTCGGCGATCACGAGGTTCGATGCACCAAGGGTGCGTCTTCCACGTGGCGCGGGCACGAAGGCAACCACGAGTACAGGATGCAGATCGTAAGCGTCAATGGACAAGGTTCAGGTGGCAAGGCGTCCGCCAAGGGAGTCCGCATCAACTACTGAGCACCCTTGCACCCACACCTCGGAGCTTACCTGTGATGATCCAATGCGCTGACCTGACCTTCTCCCACTCCCGCAGGCGTCCCCTGTACGAGGGGCTCGATCTGACGTTTCCCACCGGCCGGACGGTGTTGCTCGGCCCGAACGGTGCGGGGAAGACCACGCTGCTGCGGATCATCGCGGGTGAGCTCCGGGCGCGCTCGGGCGCGATCCTCCTCGACGGTGTGCCCGTCGCCGCGCGCCAGTTGCGCCGCCGCGTGTCCTTCATGCCGCAGGCCATCGCTCCGATCCGGGGGCTCTCGACGCTCGAGTACACCCGGTACGCGGCGTGGCTGCGCGGGGTGTCCCGATCGGACACGAAGGCCGCCGCACTGCGAGCGCTGGCGCAGGTGGCGCTGGTAGACGAGCAGGACCGACCATCCAGCAAGCTCTCGGGTGGGCAGCTGCGTCGGCTGGGTTTGGCCGCCGCGCTGGTGTCCGACCCGCAGGTCCTGCTGCTGGACGAACCGACCGCGAGTCTGGATCCCGAGCAGCGCCACCGGTTCCGCAGCGTCATGCAGTCGGTGCCCGACTCCCTGACGATGGTCGTCAGCACGCATCAGATCGACGACGTCGAAGACATCTACCACCAGGTTGCGGTGCTGCACACCGGCTCGCTCGCGTGGTCGGGCACGCCCGAGGACTTCCTCGGCCTGGCTGCCGGCGCCTCGCGCCAGCAGGCCGAGGAGGCGTACCTGCGCATCGTGGGAGGGTCGTGACATGCCGATCTGGGCGTGGTTTCGTTCGAGCCTGGTCATCTGGCTCCTGCCGCTCATGGCCTACACGGTCACGGTGTTCCGCAACGACCAGCTCCTCTACGGTGACGGCAGCCCGTACTGGGCGGCGTCGCTGAAGACCGACGCGCTGTTGCTCCTGTGCATGCTTGTGGCGGTCGCCGCCGCTGCCGAGGGCACGCGCCTCCGGCGCGCAAATCTCATCATCGTGTCCTCGGCCCGCTTGCCGGTCACCCGCCTGGCCTGGCCCGTGGCCATGGTGGCGGTGCCCACGAGCCTGCTGCTGCTCATCGCCGTCTGCTCGGTCGGCGGCGCGCCCGCCTGGCAGGTGTGGGGCACCGCCGTGCTCTCCCTCGTCGCGTGGAGCGCGGTCGGGCTGGCCATCGGCATCTGGCTGCCCGTCGTGATGGCGCTCCCCGCCGCCTTGGTTGCGGCCTACCTCTGGGTGGCGGTCACCCCGGCCATCGAGCCGCCGTGGCTGCGCCACATGTCGGGGCGATGGGACGGCTGCTGCAGCCTGGACACGGTGCCGGACCCGACCGTGGCGTGGGGCAGCGTCGTATGCAGCGTGGGCCTCATCGCCGTCGCGACGGTGCTGATTGCCCTGCGCTTCCACGGCCGCGCCGGCCGACTCGTGCTGGCGGCGGTTCTGGCGGTCATCGTCGTCGGCACGGGTGCGACCGCCCACGGCATCGCCGGAGATGCCGGCCACCTGCCCAGGGTGCCCCGTCTCGATCGTCCCATCTGCACCGGCTCCGAGCCACGCGTGTGCCTGTGGCCTGAGCGCGCCCCCGGGCTCCAGCCGGTGGCGGACGACGTCGCCGCCATCATCCGCCACTGGCGTAACCTGGGGATCGCGGTGCCCGCGACCTGGAGCGAAGCGGCGCAGCGGACCTCCAAGGAGGTCGCCAGTGCGCGGATCAATGTCACGGCCGGCCCGGCGTCCTATCCCGAAACCCTGGCGCAGGGCTTGGTCGACGGCTGCCAGCCTCCCCTTGGGACCGTCAACGAGGACGAGCTGCAGGAACACGACGTTCTCCAGTGGCTGATCGCACACTCCTCCGCGCCCTCGCCACTGCCACCGCCCTCACCCGCACTCGAGGCAACGCTGGCACTGCCCGAGGCCGAGCAGGCCGCACTGATCAACACTCGGCTGGCCCAGTGGTGGTGTCCATGACGTGGTGGCTGCGCAGTCGGATCGTCCCAGCGGTGGCCGTCGCGCTCGCGCTGTCCCTCGCGGTGGTCGCCACACTGCCGAAGGTGGTCGTCGTGCTGCCGACGCTGGCTGGTGGTCCGGGCCTCCCCTCCCCCGTGTCGTATCTGGCTCCGCTCGCGCCGACGTTGGCGGTCTGCGCCGGGCTGGCGCGACGCAATCCACAGCTCGAACGCGGCACCACGCGGCACCTGTGGGCGTGGGACGTGGCCCTCGTCCTGGCCTGCGTCGTGGCACACGGGATCGTTGCGCTGGCGCTCGGCACCGACGCCGCCTTGGGCGCGGCCCGCACCATGCTCGGTGACGCCGGCATCGTCCTGCTCGGCGCCGCGACGGCATCCCCCGCGGCCAGCGCCGCCGTCGCGGTGGGATGGGCGGCGCTGGCGTCCATGGGCGGCCTGCCCCTGGGATCGCCGATCATCTGGACGTGGCCCGCGCTGGAGCCGGTGCAGACGGGCAGCTGGGTGTGCGCGGGCGTGCTGCTCGGGGCCGGTGTGGCCTTGTCCGTCGCGCGCCGTTAGGCTCGCGGCATGCCCATGGACATCGCCGACGACGACTTCGACGCGCTCGTGGATGAGGCGTTCGACGAGATCCCCGAGGCGCTGCTGGAACACGTCGACAATCTCGTGTTCGTCGTCGAAGATGAGCCCGACGATGGTTCCGACACGCTGGGAGTGTACGAGGGTCAAGCACTCACCGAGCGAGATAGCAGCTACTTTGGGCAGCTGCCCGACCGCATCGTGCTGTTCAAGGGGCCGCTGACGCGGATGTGCAACAGCCTCGACGAACTCGCCGACGAGGTGACCATCACGCTGTTACATGAACTCGGCCACTACCACGGCATCGAGGAAGAACGCCTGCACGAGCTGGGCTGGGGATGATGCCCCAACCCAGCTCTGGATGCACTTAGCCGCACGCCGCAGTGGGCGCCCCGTGGTAGGCGAGGATGGCGTGGCGGCTGCAGATGGCTTGGCTCAGCTGCGGCACGACGCCCTCCCCCTGCTTCACTGCGGGAGCTTGCCCGTACGCGCGCTTCACGCCGAGGAAGCCGCCCAGGAATCCGAGGTCATCGGCGACCGTCTCGACCTTCGTCTTCGACGGGTCGAGCCCGGCCTGCTCAGCGGCGTAGCGGAAGAATTCGTCGCGGTTCTTCACACCGTTAATGAGCTTGTATTCGACGGCCTTCTCGCCGTTGAACATGCCGGCGCCCATCTCTTCGCGGATCACCTTTTCATCCATGCCGCGGCCCTCAACCATGCGCTGCACGAACTTGTCGTAGGAGGCGTTGATGCCCTCCATCCACTTGGCCTTCTGCTCGTCGCTCATGCCCACAAACGGATCACCGAAGGCCTTGCCCTTACCGGCACTGAGGTACTCCTGCTCGATCTTCTCAGCCGTCACGCCAGCCTCGAGCAGTGTGCTGCCCAGTGCGGTGACGTTGGTGTAGCGCTGGAACGGCCCGGAGATCACACCGATCGAGCCCACCAGCGAGCCTTCGTCGGCCCAGATCTCGTCGGCGGACGACGTCGAATAGACGCCCCCGGAAGCCGACATGCTGGACACGTGCGCCATGACCTTCTGGCCGGTGCGCTTCTGGTAGTCGGTTACAGCGTCGGCAATCGCTGCGGAGCCCGGGATGGATCCGCCCGGCGTGTTCATGAGCAAGATCAGGCCCGACGAGTCGTCCTTGTCGAGGGAGCGAATCATGTCGGCAACCTCGTAACCGTAGGTGCCGGCGCTCAGTACCGACCCGTCGCTGGCGTCGGCGAGGATGGGGCCGGAGATGGAGATGGCGCGGAGACGCCCCTCCGCGCTGCTATTGCCCCAGATGGTCTTGAGCGTGGTGGTCGAGTCGCCTTGGACGTCCTTCAACGACACGGCGAGCATGCCGAGGAAGATCAGGCCCGACAGAATCGAGCTCACGGTGAGTACCACGCCCAGGCCGAGTGCGAAGCCCATACCGGACCCGAAGCCACGGCTGAATCCGCCAGGCTGCTTCTGAGGTTTCGGAGCGTACCCCGGGCGAAGCTGCGGCGCGGGGCCCGCGTCGGCCTGCCAGGAACCCGGCTGACTGCTAGCGCTGGACGCAGACTGCGGAGCCTGCGTGGGTGGCTCAGGATTCGGCTGGTTCTTCGGATCCTGGTTGGGCGGGGGCAAATCAGACATGTGTAGCCAGTACCTTTCCTCGAAGTACACGGTGCAGCGGTGAACGCAGCGTTTGCAACGCACTACGCGGGTCCTCACTGTAGACCACGAAGTCAGCACTGGCCCCCTCGACGACGGCGTCGACGCCGAGCCATTCCCTCGCCCGCCAACTCGCGGCGCCGAGCGCGAACTCAACGCCGCCGACCTTGGCGAGCTCCTCGATCTCGTCGATGACACGACCGTGCTTGATGACGGTGCCCGCGTCGGTGCCGGTGTAGATGGGAATGCCTGCCTCGTAGGCTTTCCCAATGGTCTCGTAGCGTCTGGCATGCAGGTCGCGCATATGTGCGCTGTAGGTGGGAAATTTGGCTTCACCCTGTGCCGCGTAGTCGGTGAAGCGCGCGAGGTTGATCATCGTCGGCACCAGCGCGACACCGCGTTCCGCCATGACGGCGATCTGGTCGTCGTCGAGCCCCGTGCCGTGCTCGATGCAGTCGGCACCGGCGTCGATGATCTCCGCGACGGATTGCTCCGCGAAACAGTGCGACGTCACCTTCGCGCCCTCTTCGTGGGCAGCAGCGACGGCCTCGCGCACCACGTCGGCGGGGAAACTCGGCGCGAGGTCGCCCACGGAGCGGTCAATCCAGTCGCCTACGAATTTCACCCAGCCGTCGCCACTGCGCGCCTCGTGGCGCAGCTGCTCCACGAATTGCTCCGGCTCGACCTCTTCGGCGAGGTTGCGGATGTACCGACGAGCGCGAGCGACGTGCCGCCCCGAGCGGATGATGCGGGGCAGCGTCGGGTCTTGCTGCATGGAACGGGTGTCTTTCGGCGAGCCCGCGTCGCGAATGAGCATGACGCCGACGGCAAGGTCGGCCTCAGCTTGGGCGCGGGCGGTGGCGTCGTCGACAGCACCCTCGACGCCGAGGCCGATGTGGCAATGCGCGTCAACCAGCCCCGGAAGCACGAATGCACCGGAGGCGAGCGTCGTGGCTTGTTTCACTGGCTCGAACGTGACCCGTCCATCGACAACCCAGAAGTCGACGGGCTCATCGTCTGGAAGCACGGTGGCGTTGATATGCAGCGCTTGGTCCATGTGGAGAGCCTACCCTCCGACGTAGACAGCCTGGCGCCACGGCCGGACGACGGGCTATAGACCGCCCTGGTCTTTGAACATCTTCTGCAGCTCCGGGGGAAGCTCGAAGTCGTCCATGCTTTGTGGCATCGGCGGCATCCCGTCCATACCCGACGGTGCCTGCCTACCCAGCGCCTTTTGTTTCTCCTGCTGCGCTCGCTTGGCCGGGTTGCCCGACACACCCTTGCCGCGCTGCTTGCCCTTCTTCTTGGCCGCCTTCGCCTGCTGGCGGCGGCCACCGCCCATGCCGGGCATGCCTGGGAAACCTCCCATGCCGGGCATCCCGCCCATGCCGGGGAACCCTCCTCCGGCCATCTGCTCCATCAATTTACGGGCATCGACGAAGCGGTTCACGAGGTTGTTGACGTCCGACACCTCGACGCCCGCACCCTTCGCGATGCGTGCGCGACGTGACCCATTCAGGATGGACACATCGTCGCGTTCCTTGGGTGTCATCGAGCAAATGATGGCCTCGATGCGGTCGATCTCACGCTCGTCGATGCCGTCGATGGCGTCCTTGTGCTGCGCGGCACCGGGCAGCATGCCGAGGATCTTTGACAGCGGCCCCATCTTGCGCAGCTGGCGCATCTGGTTCAGGAAGTCGTTGAGCCCGAACTTGGATTTGCCGCCCATGAGCTTTTCGGCAGCCTCGCGCGACTGTTCTGCGTCGAAGGTCTTCTCCGCCTGTTCGATGAGCGTGAGCATGTCGCCCATGCCGAGGATGCGGCTGGCCATGCGATCGGGATGGAAGAGGTCGAAGTCTTGCAGCTTCTCGCCATTCGACGCGAACATGATCGGCTTGCCGAGCACCCTCGCGATCGACAGCGCGGCACCGCCGCGGGCATCGCCGTCGAGTTTGGTGAGGACGACACCGTCGACGCCAACTCCCTCGTCGAAGGCTTTGGCGGTGTTGACGGCGTCTTGGCCGATCATTGCGTCGACGACGAACAGCGTCTCGTCGGGGTGCACGGCGGCCTTGATGTCCGAGGCCTGCTGCATCAGCTCTTCGTCGACGCCCAGGCGGCCGGCCGTGTCGACGATGACCACATCGAACAGATGGCGCTCCGCGTGCACGATCGCGTCACGAGCTACCTGCACCGGGTCGCCAACGCCGTTGCCAGGCTCCGGCGCGAAGACGCGCACGCCGGCGCGCTCACCCACAATTTGGAGCTGGTTCACAGCGTTCGGGCGCTGCAGGTCGGCGGCAACCAGCAGCGGCGAGTGGTGGTCATTTGTGAGGTATTGGGCGAGCTTGCCTGCCAGAGTGGTTTTACCCGCACCCTGCAGACCTGCGAGCATGATGACCGTCGGCGGGTTCTTCGCAAACCGGATGGGGCGCGCTTCCCCGCCGAGAATATTGATGAGCTCTTCGTTGACGGCCTTGACGATTTGCTGCGTCGGGTTGAGCGCCTTCGAGATTTCAAGCCCGACGAGGCGTTCCTTAATTGCTGCGACGAATTCCTTGACCACGCCCAGGTTGACGTCTGCTTCGAGCAGTGCGATACGAATCTCGCGCAGCGTCGAGTTCACGTCGTCTTCCGTGAGCCGGCCCTTGGCGCGCAGCCCTTTGAATACAGAAGAGAGGCGGTCTTGCAGCGTGTCAAACAACGGAGGATCCTTCTCGAATTCGGGTACCCGCCTAAGGATAGCCCGAGCCGGCCATCGGAGCAGTCACCCGCGTCACCGTCGGAGTTCTCCGACCGTTCCTGCCGATTTTCTGCGCAACGGACCTCGTCGCGGATTACCGTCCAGGAAGGCTGAAATTCATTGCTTGCTGCGGCGTCAGCGTTGTGATGAGCGGTGGCGCAAACATGCAACATGCCCATAGGGTGCTTATCGAGGCAATACGTACGGTACATCTACGGAAGGAATCCATGCGCCGACGAGCCGAAGCAAGAAATACACCCCTCATACTGGCCTGGATTGCGGGCCTCATCGCCGTACTGCTGGGGCTCTCCCCGCTCCCGGCACATGCCGACGGAGAAGCCTCCGCCGCAGAGGGCAAGACTTACGAAATCGCCACTGATACTTCGTTCCCACCGCACATCGTGCCCGGACTCGGCGGCAAGGATGAGCTGAGCGGGTTGGACATTGAACTCGCCGAGGCGATTGCCGAGGTTCAAGGGTTCAAGGTGGCTTGGAAGCCGCTCGGCTTCGACGCCGCTATCCAAGCTGTCACGTCCGGGCAGGCCGACGGGCTCATGGCCGCCGCTGGCATCACGGAGGAACGCAAGCAGGTCTTCGACTTCTCCGACCCCTATCTGGAGACCAAGCTCTCTCTCGCAGTGAAGGACGGCGAGGGTGAGAAGTACCAGTCGTGGGACGACCTGAAGGGCCAGACCATCATGGCCAAGACCGGCTCGTTGAGTGAGACGCACGCTCGCGAACTCGCCGAGGAGCACGGTTTCAAGGTTCGCTCACTCGAAGACTCCGCAACGATGTACGAGGAAGTCCTCGCCGGGCGTGCCGTCGGTGTCATGGACGACTACCCCGTGCTGGCGTACGGTTCGCAAACCGGCAACGGACTCGAGCTGGTGCTCGACCCCATCCCTGTGGGTAACCTCGGCTTCGCCGTCGCCAAGGATAAGAACCCCGAGCTTCTGGCTGCGTTCAACGAAGGGCTCGAGACGATCAAGCAAAACGGCACCTACGACGAGATCTCTGAGAAGTGGCTCGGCGAGGGCGCGGCGAAGGAGAAATCGAGTTTCTGGGAGCTGCTCAAGGAGACGCTGCCTTCCTTGCTGCAGGCGCTCAGCATCACGATGCTCGTCACGCTTGCCGCCATCGTGTTCGCCTCGGCGCTGGGCATCGTGTTCGGCTTCGCGAAGGTCTCCGGAGTGAAGATGCTGCGCTGGATCGCAGACATCTACGTGAATGTGTTCCGAGGCACACCGCTGCTGGTGCAGGCGTTCTTCTTCTACCTCGGCGTTCCGGCTGTGCTTGGCATCAAGGCCGACATCTTCTGGACCGGCATCCTGGTGCTCTCATTGAACGCTGGCGCGTACATGACGGAGATCGTCCGCGGCGGTATCCAGTCGGTCGATATCGGACAGTCTGAGGCGGCGCGTTCGCTGGGTCTCAACTGGACACAAACTATGCGCAAGGTGGTGG
Organism: uncultured Tessaracoccus sp.; assembly: GCF_947286155.1. Lineage (GTDB taxonomy): Bacteria > Actinomycetota > Actinomycetes > Propionibacteriales > Propionibacteriaceae > Arachnia. Next base: position 51,766 of record NZ_CAMYPD010000012.1, on the reverse strand, counting down.
CCCCACAGGCCATCAAGATCGCCACTCCTGCGGCCATCAACCAGTTCATCATGACGCTGAAAGACACGTCGATTCTCGCCGTACTGGGCCTCGCGGAGCTCACCTATCGCGGGCGCTCGATCATCTCGCAGAACCTGCGCTCCTTCGAGATGTGGCTGATCGTCGGCGCGCTCTACTTCATCGTCATCATGCTCTTGACCATGCTCTCCAACTTCCTCGACAGGAGGTTCAACAAGTGACCACCGACCAAAACCGTGACGACCAGGACGTCGTACTTGAGGTACGCGACCTCCACAAGTCGTTCGGCGACCACGAAGTACTCAAGGGGATCAACACCACGATTCGGCAAAGCGAAGTGGTCGTGGTGATCGGGCCGTCGGGCTCCGGCAAGTCCACCTTCTTGCGTTGCCTCAACCGGCTGGAGGAGGCGACGTCGGGCGAAATCATCTATGAAGGCACCGATCTTGCTGACAAGAGCAACGACATCAACACCATCCGGCAGAAAATCGGCATGGTGTTCCAGCATTTCAACCTGTTTCCCCACAAGACGGTGCTGGAGAACATCATGTTGGCACCCACGACGCTCAAGAAATCTTCGAAGGCCGAGGCGAAAGAGCGCGCCATGAAGCTGCTGGATCGGGTGCAGCTCACCGCTAAGGCTGACGCGATGCCTAGGTCGCTGTCTGGCGGGCAGAAGCAGCGTGTGGCGATTGCCCGCGCGCTCGCCATGAAGCCCGACGTGATGCTGTTCGACGAGGCTACGTCGGCGCTCGACCCGGAGATGGTGGGCGAGGTGCTCGACGTCATCAAGTACCTCGCGAACGATGAAGGCATGACCATGGTGCTCGTGACGCACGAGATGGGATTTGCCCGCGAGGTTGCCGACTGGGTGATGTTCATGTCCGACGGTGAACTCGTCGAAGAAGGCACCCCCGAGCAGCTCTTCGATTCGCCCCAGCACAACCGCACCAAGGAATTCCTCTCCAAGGTGCTGTAACGGGGCCGATAGCCGGTAAAGAATGAGGGATTCCACCTGTTTCGGTGGAATCCCTCATTCCTTATTCGTCAGAGGTGGCGACGGCGCTCGTTACTCCCCCAGGATGCCGGCCACGAACCCGTCAGTGTCGAACGGCGCCAGGTCGTCGACGCCCTCGCCCAGGCCGATGAGCTTCACCGGCACGCCGAGTTCACGCTGCACCTGCACGACGATGCCGCCCTTCGCGGAGCCATCGAGCTTAGTGAGCACCACGCCAGTGACGTCCACAACCTCGCGGAAGATGCGCGCCTGCGTGAGGCCATTTTGGCCGGTGGTGGCGTCAAGCACCAGGAGCACCTCGGAGACCTTCGCCTTCTTCTCGATGACACGCTTCACCTTGCCGAGCTCGTCCATGAGGCCCGACTTGGTGTGCAGACGGCCAGCGGTGTCGACGATGACCACGTCGACGCCCTGTTCCACGCCCTTCGCCACCGCGTCGAAGGCCACCGACGCCGGGTCGGCACCTTCGTTGCTGCGCACCGTGTCGACGCCGACGCGCTCACCCCACGTCACAAGCTGTTCTGCAGCGGCAGCACGGAAGGTATCGGCCGCGCCCAGCAGCACCGACTTCCCCTCCGCGACGAGCACACGGGCAAGCTTGCCCACCGTCGTGGTCTTTCCGGTGCCGTTCACGCCCACGACGAGCACCACCGCAGGATTGTCGCCGTCTTTCTCGAGGTTGAGGGTGCGGTCGAGCGTCGGATCGACGAGCTTCACCAGCTCGGAGCGCAGCACGCGCTTGGCCTGCTCGGGGTCAGACACACCGTCGACGGCCAGCTCCTTGCGCAGCGCCTCGGTGAGCTCCGTCGTCGGGCCCACGCCCAAATCGGAGCTGATGAGCGTCATCTCGAAGTCGTCCCAGGTTTCGTCATCGATCTTGTTCGACGACAACAGATCAGCCAGCGCACGCGCCAGCGCGTTGTTGGAGCCTGCGAGCCGGCGACGCAGCCTGGCGAGCCTCGACTTCGGCGCCTCCGGCTGGTCGAGCGGCGCCTCCGGGGCAGCAACCTCATCGGAAGGTTCTGCCTCAGCAGGCGCCTGCGGAGCGGGTTGCTCCGTCTCGGGCGCGGCCGTACTCGACACGTCCACCAGCGGCGGCTCGTCTTCAGCAACTTCACCGACGGGGCCTTGGTCGGCTGGCGGGGCCTCGACGTCGGTGGGTGAGGGTTCCTCGTCGCGGGAATCGAGCTCGGGCTTGTCGCGGCTTTCCAAACGCGCACGCTTGTTGTCGCGGAACACCACGACGCCGCCGACGACGATGGCCAGCCCCACGAGACCGACGACCGCCCAGAATATGACCTGATCAATAGTGAGAAGTATCACGCTGCTGATCCTACCGGGCACCAGCCACGTGGCCACCTCGCGAGGTAGGCTCGTATCACGTTGCGGGGATCTCGCCCCGTGGCCGCCTGAGAGGAAATCAGTGCCAACGAGCAAAGGCATGCAGGAATCGCGTGACCGGCAGGTGTACATCGCCGCCCGACGGCATTACATCGACGGTGAAACCATGGAGGCGATCGCACGCGAGCTGAACGTCTCGCGCCCCAAAGTATCCCGTCTGCTCCAACGTGCTCGCGAGACCGGAGTCGTGCGTATCAGCCTGGCAGAACCGCCCGGCGCGAACTCCCCCACCGCACGTCTCATCAGCGACGCCTTCGGCATCAACGTGCACATCGTGAACGTGCCGGATCAAGCCTCCGCGAGCGACCGGCTTCGAGCCGTCGCTGCCGAGGCCGCGGCGCTCCTTGACTCGCTCGTCACCGACGGCACATCGCTCGGCGTCGCGTGGGGGGTCACGTCCGCGCACGTCGCTCGCGAGTTGAAGCCCCAGGCAGTCTCAGGAGTCGAGGTGGTGCAGATCAACGGCGCCACGCACGCGCGCGATTCGAGCACCCCCTACATCGGCTCCCTGTTGCAGGCCTTCGCCACGAATTACGGCAACGCACACGTCGTTCCGTTCCCCGTGCCGACCTTTTTCGACCATCCCGAAACGCGCGAGGCGATGTGGCGCGAGCGCTCGATCCGCAACGTGCTTTCCTCCATTGAGTCACTGGACGTGGCCCTCTTCGGCGTCGGCTATCCGCACGCCCGCATCCCGTCGCACGTGTACGCCGCGGGGCACGTCGAGCCCGCCGACCTCGCCGCCGCCATCAACCAGGGTGCGGTCGGCGACGTGTGCACCGTCATGCTGCGCGCGGACGGCTCCCACGAGGGCGTTCATCTCAACACTCGCGCCACGGGCCCGAGCCCAAGCACGTTGCGCTCCATCAAGCACCGATTGTGCGTCGTAGGCGACCCGAGCCGCACCGTCGCCCTGTTGGCCGCGCTGCGTGCAGGCGTGGTGACGAACCTCGTCGTCGATGACTCCACGGCGCGGACCCTCGCCCGGCATCTTCAGTAGTTGCCCCAACGCAGCGCGGGACAATTCCGAGCTACGGCGGCGTCCATTGAAGAAGTGTGCAGGCCGCGCACCTATGAGTGATCATTCGTGCAATCACTCCACAAGCCGGTCAAATCACGATTGGATAGGAATAGGCAACGTGTATCTCGACGTTGCCGGAGAGGACCAATGATGGTGCAACACCTGAAGGCCGATGTTGTAGTGATCGGCGGTGGCTCCACAGGTGTGGGCGTGGTGCGCGACGCAGCGATGCGCGGCTACTCCGCAGTCCTGGTGGAGCGAGACGACTTAGCGTGCGGCACGACGGGACGCTTCCACGGGCTGCTCCACTCGGGCGGGCGCTACGTGGTGAGCGACCCCCAGTCGGCGACGGAATGCGCGGCGGAAAACGAGATTCTCAGACGCATCCAGCCCGCCGCCATCGAAGACACCGGCGGCATGTTCGTCACCCTGCCCGGCGACGACCCCGCCTTCGCCGACGAGTTCCTCAAAGGCGCGGCGGCCACCGGCGTTCCAGCCCAAGAAATTCCCGCCGCCGAGGCGCTGCGTCGAGAGCGCAGGCTAAACCCCGGCATCGAGCGAGCCATCGAGGTGCGTGACGCTTCCGTCGACGGCTGGGCGCTCGTGTGGGGCGCCGCCCGTTCCGCGATGGAGTACGGCGGCAAGGTGCTCACCTACCACAGGGTGACGAAGATTCTTCGCGAAGACGATCATGTCTCCGCGGTGCTGTGTCGCGACGAGCGCAACGGCGAAGATGTGCAGATTGATTGCCGCTTCGTGTTGAACTGTGCCGGGCCGTGGGCCGGACAGGTGTCGGCCATGGCGGGCTGCGAACCCGTCGCAGTGATCCCCGGGCGCGGCGTGATGGTGGCGATGAACCACCGCATCGTGAACACCGTCGTGAACCGCCTCGTCTACCCCACCGACGGCGACATCCTCGTGCCAGCGCACACAGTGTCGATCATCGGCACCACCGACGTGCACACCGACGACCCCGACAACACCCGCGTGCCCGCCGACGAGGTGCAGCAGATGCTGGACGCGGGCGAGCACATGATTCCCGGGTTCCGCAGCAACCGCATCCTGCGCGCCTGGGCAGGCAGCCGTCCGCTGGTGAAAGACCCGCGCGTGAGCAGCGACGACACCCGCCACATGAGCCGCGGCATGTCCATCATCGACCACTCCGAGCACGACGGCCTGCGCGGCTTCCTGACCATCGGCGGCGGCAAGCTCACCACCTACCGGCTCATGGCCGAGCACATCGTCGACGCGATGTGCCGCCAGCTGGGCGAGACCCGGCCTTGTCGCACCGCCGACGAGGCAGTGCCCGAGGAGCACCACAAGATCCACAAGATCACCGACCGCCTCGAAGAGCGCGAGGAAACACGCTTCGACGAACGTCTCCTGTGCGAGTGCGAACTCGTCACCGAGCCGGCCTTCCGCGAAGCCCTCGAGGCACACCCCGACGGCAACCTGGACGACCTGCGTCGCCAGCTCCGCATCGGCATGGGCCCTTGCCAGGGCGGGTTCTGCGCGACGCGCGCCGCCGGCGTCGCGTGCAGTGCGCGGAAGGATAGCGCCGAGGAGGCGTCGCACCTTCTGGAGGCCTTTCTGAAGGGCCGCTGGAAGGGCGTACAGCCTGTCCTGCTCGACGACCAGGTGCGTCAGCAGGCGTTGGACGATTGGATTTACACGGGGACGCTCGACGTAGAGCACCTCCCCAAGGGCGAGGCACAGGAGGAAGTGCGATGAAGGTCTGCGTCATTGGTTCCGGGCTCGCGGGGCTCACCGCGGCGATCCGGCTGCTCGAGGCCGGCGTCCAGGTGACGCTGGTCGCGAAGGGGCCGGGCGGTCTGCAGCTGGGCCAGGGCACCGTCGACGTGTTGGGTTACGCTCCGCAGCGCGTGCAGACGCCGCTCGAGGTGCTGGACGACCTGCCCGACGGTCATCCGCTGCGGGCGCTCGGTGCGCAGACCGTGCGCGAGTCTGTCACGTGGCTGGGTGAACAGCTTGGGCTTGAGGGTTCCGTCGACGAGAACCTCCACCTCCCGACTGCCGTCGGCGCGGTGCGCCCGACTGCGCTCGCCGCGCCATCGCTCGCGGGCGCCGACGTGCACACCCACACGTCGTTCGCCGTCGTGGGAGTACAGCAGCTGAAGGATTTCCAGGCCGCATTGATTGCCGGCAACCTCAATCGCACCACCTTCGGCGACCGGCAGCTGCGCGCGGAGGCCACGTCGGTGGATTTCGCACCTCGCAAGGGCGAACAAGACCCCTCCCCCGTGCATTTCGCGAAGGCGCTCGACGATCCGGTCGCGCTGAAGCAGTTCGCCAAGAAAGTGGCTGGCGCCGCCGGCGACGCGGATGTGCTGCTCGTACCAGCCGTCGTTGGGCTCGACAATCCCGAGGCCTGGGCAATCTTCCAAGACGCGGTGGGTAGGCCGGCAGCCGAGGTGTCGATGCAGCCCCCATCGATGCCAGGATTGCGCATGTTCCGTGCGCTGCTGGAACGGGCACGCGAGCTCGGAGTGCGCCACATCCAGGGCGTACTGGCTACGGGCTTTGAGGCATCCGACGGGCACGTCACCGCCATCGAGGTGGCATCGGCCGGGCACACCAAACGAGTCCGCTGCGACGCGGTCGTGCACGCCCCGGGTGGTTTCGAATCGGGCGCCCTCGCCGTCGATTCGAAGGGGAACATCACTGAGCGTCTGTTCGAGCTGCCGCTGACGGCCAGCACCATGGAGGGGCTCGTGCTTCCCGATCACAGCGTTCCCCAGCCCTTGTTCGAGGTGGGCGTGAAGGTCGACGAGGCCATGCGCCCTGTCGACGAATCGGGAGTGGTCTACGACAACCTGTACGCGGCCGGCGGCATCCTCGCCGGTGCCCAGCGTGCGCGAGAGAAATCCGGAGATGGAATCGCTGTGGCGAGCGCGTGGCGCGCCGCCGCTTCAATCCTGGGAGGTTCACGATGAGTGCAAAGTCTGCCGCCAAGTTGCGCGAGCGTCTCGACAACGAGGTGCGACGCGTCAGCCTCGATCACTGTGTGAAGTGCACCATCTGCGAGACGGCGTGCCCTGTCTCCGGCGTCACGTCGCTGTTTGAGGGGCCCAAGTACTCCGGGCCGCAGGGCGAGCGTTACCGCGATGGGGCGTCCGTCGACGATTCCATCGACTGGTGCTCCAGTTGCGGCACGTGCACCGTCGTGTGCCCGCAGGGCGTGCAGGTGGCCGAGATCATCTCGCTCGCCAAGGCCGTCAAGCGCGCGGAGCACGGTGGGCCGGTGCGCGACCGGCTGCTCACCCAGACCACGCTCATGGGTAAGGCCATGACCCCGGTGGCGCCGCTGGCAAATGCGGTGCTGAAGAACAAGCCCATTCGCAAGATCATGGAAGCGACGGTGGGTGTCGCCGCGAACGCTCCCATGCCGCCTGCGCAGAAGCAGTCGCTGCACAGCTGGCTCAAGCGTCGCAAGCAGCCCACTGTGAAGCCCACCCGCGGTGCGGTGGTGTACTTCCACGGCTGCGCCGGTGGCTACTTCGAGGTGGAGGCCGCGAAGTGCGCCATCGAGGTGCTGGAGTATCTGGGCTACGAGGTGCTGGTGCCGAAGCAGGGCTGCTGCGGGCTTGCGTCGCAGAGCAATGGCCTGTTCGACCAAGCCACCAAGTCTGTACTCGCGCTCGCTAAGTCGCTTGCGAGCGCTGGCAAGGAACTGCCAGTGGTATCGACTGCGGGCAGCTGCGTCGGCATGCTGAAGCATGAGGCGAAGCACTACCTCGGGATCGACGATCCAGTCCTCGACGACGTGAGTGTGCGCTCGTACGACATCTCGGAGTTCCTGATGGACCGCTACGAGGAGGGCGAACTGGAGTTCGACTTCCAGCCCATCGAGATGCAGATGCCCTATCACCAGCCTTGCCAGGTGCGCAGCCAGGGCATGGGCGCACCGGCTTCCGACCTGTTACGGCTTATCCCCGGGCTCAAGGTGCAAGATTCCAACGCCACCTGCTGCGGTATCGCGGGCACCTACGGCCTCAAGAAGGAGAAGTACGACGTCGCGCAAGCCGTCGGCAAGCCGCTGTTCGACATGGTGGAGCGCACCAACGAGGGGCTCGTCGCGTGTGACACCGAGACCTGCCGCTGGCAGATCCAGTACTCCACCAAGGTCACTGCCGTGCATCCCATCATGCTGGTGCACCAAGCGCTGGGGTTGAGCGACGCAAACGACAATTGATCGCTGCGCAATCTACGGTGTCGCCTCGACGAGTTTTCGTCGGGGCGACACCGTTGTTGCACAAACGAAATAGACTGGTGTCCGACCATGCACGAACGTTCAGGAGGGATGGCCTCGGTGAGGCTACGTGATTGAATATTCGAAAGCCCGGTACTGTCGGTATCCAACGACGAGCAGCCGGGAAAACAACGACATAGTAGTCAAGAGCAAAGAGGCCAACGATGGACTTCGCAACTATTTTTCTCTCCGAGTTCGTAGGAACGACACTGCTGCTTCTCTTGGGTGGCGGCACCGTCGCCAGCACAGCCCTCGTGAAGTCGAAGGGTAAGGATTCAGGATTCCTATTCGTAAACTGGGGCTGGGGTCTCGCCGTCATGATGGGTGTCCTCGTCTCGTACAAGTCCGGCGGCCACCTCAACCCGGCGGTGACGTTTGGCCTCATGGCCAGCGGCGTCAAATTCACTGGCGGCCAGATTGCCGGCTACATGCTCGGCCAGATGCTCGGCGCCCTGCTTGGTGCCGGCCTGTGCTGGCTGGCCTACAAGCAGCACTTCGACGAAGAACCGATCCCGCGACGAAGCTCGGTGTCTTCGCCACTTCCCCGCAGATCCGCAACCCGCTATGGAACGTCGTCACCGAGTTCATCGGCACCTTCGTCCTGGTGTTCGTGATCATCGGCGCTGGCAAGTACACCGCTGAGACCACAGCTGGAGTTGGCGTTGGTCCGGCGAACCTGGGCTGGCTGGGCGCGTTCGGCGTCGCGCTGTTGATCGTCGTGATTGGTATCGCGCTGGGTGGCCCCACCGGATACGCCATCAACCCTGTCCGTGACCTTGGCCCACGTATCATGCACGCAATACTTCCCATCAAGGGCAAGGGCGGCTCCGACTGGGGCTACGCGTGGGTGCCTATCGTCGGACCGCTGCTGGGCGGCGTCGTCGCAGGATTCGCGTCACTGGTTCTTCTCCCCTGACCACCTACCAACTACAAGAATTGAGATTCAACGATGACTGAAAAGAAGTACGTACTCGCTATCGACCAGGGCACTACAAGCAGCCGGGCAATCATCTTCGACCACTCGGGCCAGATCGTCGCTACCGGCCAGAAGGAACACGAGCAGATCTTCCCGCGCGCAGGTTGGGTAGAACACGACCCCATGGAGGTTTGGGGGAACGTCCGTGAGGTCGTCGCCACCGCACTCAGCGCAGCCCAGATCAATCGTCACAGCCTGGCGGCGGTGGGCATCACCAACCAGCGCGAGACCACCGTCGTGTGGGACAAGAACACCGGCGAACCCGTCTACAACGCGATCGTCTGGCAGGACACCCGCACCGACAAGATCGTCAAGGAACTCGGCGGCGACGAGGGCCAGGACAAGTACAAGGATCGGGTCGGTCTGCCGCTGGCCACGTACTTCTGTGGCCCAAAGGTGAAGTGGATTCTCGATAACGTCGAGGGCGCCCGCGAGCGCGCCGAGGCCGGCGATTTGCTGATGGGCACCATGGATTCCTGGATCATCTGGCACTTGACCGGTGGTGTCGAGAATGGCGTGCACGTGACCGACGTGACCAACGCTTCCCGCACCATGCTGATGGACCTCAAGACCCTCCAGTGGGATGAGGAGATCGCAGCCGACATGGGCATCCCGATGTCGATGCTGCCGGAGATCAAGTCGTCGGCGGAGGTGTACGGTTACGGCCGCAAGCAGGGCCTCCTCATCGATACCCCGATCGCCGGCATCCTGGGCGACCAGCAGGCCGCGACGTTCGGCCAGGCCTGCTTCGAGAAGGGCATGGCCAAGAACACCTACGGCACCGGCAACTTCATGCTGATGAACACCGGCACCGAGCCCGTGCCCAGCGAGAATGGCCTGCTCACCACCGTCTGCTACAAGATCGGCGACCAGGACGCTGTGTACGCGCTCGAAGGGTCGATCGCCGTCACCGGTTCGCTCGTGCAGTGGCTGCGCGACAACCTGCGCATGTTCGACTCCGCCCCGGAGATCGAGAAGCTGGCAGAAACCGTCGACGACAACGGCGGCGCCTACTTCGTGCCGGCCTTCTCCGGCCTGTTCGCTCCGTACTGGCAGTCGGACGCGCGCGGCGCGATCGTCGGCCTCACTCGCTACGTGAACCGTGGCCACATCGCGCGTGCAGTGCTGGAGGCGACGGCCTTCCAGACGCGCGAGGTGCTCGACGCCATGGAGGCCGACTCCGGCGTGCAGCTCACCGAGCTCAAGGTGGACGGCGGCATGACCGCCAACGACCTGCTCATGCAGTTCCAGGCTGATCAGCTCAATGTCGATGTGGTGCGCCCCGTCGTCGCCGAGACCACCGCCCTGGGCGCCGCCTACGCCGCGGGTATCGCCGTCGGCTTCTGGGAAGGCGAGCAGGACGTCATCAATAACTGGGCCGAAGACAAGCGCTGGAAGCCCGAGATGGAGGCTGGCGAGCGCGACCGCCAGTACCGCCTGTGGAAGAAGGCCGTCACCCGCACCTTCGAGTGGGTAGACGACGACGTGCTCTGATACGTCGCTCTTTCCTCGACGCGGCCCCGTATGCCTCACCGGCGTGCGGGGCCGCGTCGTCGCTCTGAACCGAAAGATAGATCAAGTTCGTGGCTCGTCTACCCGCCACGAACTTGATCTATCTTCAGAAGGCTGCGCTTAATCGTGCAGGCGCTGGCTCACCACGGTCGAGATGCCGTCGCCGCGCATCGTGACGCCGTAGAGCGAATCGGCGATCTCCATGGTGCGCTTCTGGTGCGTGATGACGAGCAGCTGCGAGTTCTCGCGAAGCTCCTCGTAGATGCTGAGTAGCCGCCCGAGGTTGGCGTCGTCGAGGGCGGCCTCCACCTCGTCGAGGATGTAGAACGGGCTCGGGCGGGCGATGAAGAGCGCGAACAGGAATGCGACGGCCACCAGTGAGCGCTCGCCGCCCGAGAGTAGCGAGAGGCGTTTGACCTGCTTGCCCGCCGGCCGGGCTTCGACGTCGACGCCGGTGTTCAGCCAATCGCCAGGCTCGGTGAGGACGAGCTTGCCCTCGCCACCGGGGAACAGCCGGGTGAAGACGTCCCCGAAGGCGCGCTCCACGTCGACGTAGGCTTCCTCGAATACCTGCTGCACCTTGTCGTCGACTTGGCGAACGATGTCGACGAGGTCCTGGCGGGTGGATCGGAGGTCGTCGAGTTGCTCGGCGAGGAACTGATGCCTGGCGGTCATGGCGTCGAACTCCTCCAGCGCGAGGGGGTTCACTCGCCCGAGCAGTTGGAGGTTGCGTTCGGCGGCCCGGAGGCGTTTCTCCTGTTCGGCTCTGACGTACGGGATGGGGTCGGGCTGCTCGTCGTCGGGTTGCAGGGCGGTGCCGTCCTCGCGTGTGATGACGGGCACGAGCTGGTCGGGGCCGTACTCGTCGATGAGCGTCTTCGGCTCCAGGCCGAGCTCCGAGAGCACTTTCTCCGTGAGTTGCTCGATGCGCATCCGGTGTTCAATGCGCGCCATCTCGTCCTTGTGAGCGCCGCGGACGAGCTCGTCGAGGTGCGCGTTCGCGGCTTTGGCGGCGTGGCGGGCACGGGTGGTCTGCGCCTCGGCTTCGCGACGAGCCTCGTCGGCCTGGTCGCGTTCACGGGTGGCGAGCTGGCGTGCTTGCTCGACGCGATCAGCGAGCTGCAGCGCTGCCTCGTGCACGACGCCGGCCACCTGAGCTTCGCGACGAAGCTGCTCCAGGCGCGCCTTCGCCTTGGCGCGCGATTGCCGTTCGTGCTCGGCGGCGCGCAGCAGCGAATCCGCGCGCCCGGCGACGGCCTTCACCTGCTCCTCTGCGGTGCGCAGCTGAAGGCGCGCGTCCATCTCCTTCTGCCTGGCCAATCGAGCGGCGACGGCAAGCTCGTCGCGCTCCCCTGGGTCAGGCTCGTCGTGTTCGCCCTCGTCAGAGGCGGCTTCGAGTCGTTGCTGGAGCTCGGCGAGCTGAGCTTCGTCCTGTGCACGCGAGGTGGTGGCCTGTTCGATGGCCTCGGCGAGGCGCTCGGCATCCTTCGTCGCGGCGGCCTGGGTTTGGCGGTAGGCGTTGAGCTGATCGGCCACGGCAGCCATGGCCGCATCCGACGCGTGCAGCTGGCCCAGCGCGTCGGCTTCGTCCCGCTCGGCCTCGGCCAGGCGCTCGCGCAGTTGCTCCTGCTCGAAGCGGATGCGGTCGAGCGCGTGCCCCTGCTCCTCCAGCAGCGCCTCCGCCTCCGCGAGCTGGGCGGAGACCTCGATGAGCGACGGCCCCGTCGCCGACCCGCCCTCAACCAGCCAGGAACGGTACACGTCGCCGGATTGCGTCACGGCGGTCAGGTGATTGCCTGCCACTACCTTCGCGGCTTCATCGCCGTCGTCGGCAAGCACGACGTCGGCGAGCAGCCACGCCACGGCGCTCGCTACCTCGGGCTTCGCCTGCACGACGTCGATCGCGGCCCGGCCTTGGGCGCGACTGGGTGTCGGAGCATCGGCGTGGGCGACGACGAGGGACGCGCGGCCCAGCTCCTCCCCCGCGAGGTGGGTGAGGGACTCCGTCGCGCCTTGCAGCCTCTCGACGACGACCGCCTCCGCCGCAGCACCCAAGGCCGCGGCGATCGCCGACTCCCAGCCCTGCTCTACGGTGAGGAAGTCACTGAGCCGGCCGAGCACCTCGTCGCGCCCCGATTCGAGCAACGACGCCGACCCGTCCTTGCGCTCAGTCATAAGGCGCAGCGCGTCCACTCGCGCCTGCGTGCCAGCGCGCTCGCGCTGGAGCTCCGTCTCGGCGGCCTTGTTATGTTCGACAGCGTCCGCCGCCGCCTCAAGTGCCTCGGCCGCCTGCTCGTAGGTGGCATCCAGGTCGGATTCGTCGGCGCCCAGCCCAGCCAGCGAGGCTTCCGTCGATCGGTACTGCTTCGCCGCATCCTCTGCCCGGGCGAGCGCCTCGTCGCGGCGACGCTCGAGGCGCGCCACTTCTTCCTCGGACGCTTCGAGGCGTGACTTGATGGAGTTCACCCGTCCCGTGAGACGAGCAAGGCCCTCCCTTCGGTCAGCGACGGCCCGCAGCGCGGCGGAGTAGGCGGCCTCGGCCTCGGCGTGCTGCTGTTCCGCGCCGTTGCGACGCAGGGTTGCGTCGGTGAGCGCCTCGTGCGCGGCCTCGACGTCGGCGCGCAACTGCTGCTCACGATCGCGAACCTCCCGCGCCTCCGCCTCGAGCTTCTCCGGATCGCGGCCGCCGACGTCGAGCTGCGGCTGGTTGTCACCCATCCGGGCACGCTCGGAGGCGACGGTGATCGTCGACTGCACACGCTCGCGCAGTGCGGCGAGGCCGTACCACGTTTCCTGGGCGCGATCGTAGTTGGCGGAGGCCTCCTTGAGCGCGCGTTCTGCCTCCTCTTCGCCAGCGAGCGCGTCGCGTACGGCCTGCTCGGCGCGGGCTTTCGCTTCTTCCATCGCGCGCTCGTCGGCGAGCTCGGCCTCGAGCGCTTGCTGGGCGGCCGAGAGATCGTCGGCAAGAATGCGCGCCTTCGCATCGCGCAGCTCGGCCTGGATCACCGCTGCCTTGCGCGCGGCCTGTGCCTGGCGCCCGAGCGGTTTCAGTTGGCGCTGCAGCTCTCCGACGAGGTCAGTGAGGCGTTCGAGATTGGCCTTGGTGGCCTCCAGCTTGCGCAGCGCTTTCTCTTTGCGCTTGCGGTGCTTCAGCACACCGGCGGCTTCCTCGATGAATCCGCGTCGGGATTCGGGGGTGGCTTGGAGGATCGCGTCGAGCTGCCCCTGACCGACGATGACGTGCATCTCACGGCCGATGCCAGAGTCGGAGAGGAGCTCTTGGACGTCGAGGAGGCGCGCTTGAGCGCCGTTGATCTGGTACTCGGAGCCGCCGGAGCGGAACATGGTGCGGGTGATCGTCACTTCGGAGTATTCGATGGGCAGCGCGCCGTCGGAGTTGTCGATGGTGAGCTCTACTTCGGCTCGGCCGAGTGGTGCGCGCTTCGCTGTTCCGGCGAAGATCACGTCCTCCATCTTGCCGCCGCGTAGCGTCTTCGCACCCTGCTCGCCCATCACCCAGCTGAGGGCATCGACGACGTTGGATTTGCCCGAGCCGTTGGGCCCGACGACGCAGGTGATGCCTGGTTCGAACACCAGCGTGGTGGCGGAGGCGAAGGATTTGAAGCCGCGAAGCGTGAGCTGTTTCAAATACATGCAATCACACCTCCGTCGGCTTCTGATCGGCATCGAATCCTGGTGCTCGGACCGCCCTGAACGTCCACAGTTTATTGACTATGAAGTTGATGGGGAGGGTTAGGAAGATGGCGATGAGCTGGCTCCAGTATTCCCGTGAGCGGATGCCTTTCTCCTCGTGGAACCACGGTTCCGGGAGATAGAAGGGCGTCGTCGGGTTCGTCATGAGGATCTTCAGCAGCGCTCCCACAACCATCGCGACCGACCCGACGACGAAGAAAGGCCAGAATTCTTTCCACCAGCCAGCTACTTTTTGGGATTGGAACGTCCACCAGCGATTGAGCTGAAAGTTCCACACATTCGCCACGACGAACGGCACAAACCAAGCCAGGAGCGTGAATCGGATATTCCACCGTGTTCCCGGGATTGACCACAAAATGTTTTGCGCGTTGACAGACCCGCCGTTGAGCTTATTCATGGCGATGTTCACCGTCATGTTGACCAGTACCCCCGAGCCGCCCACGATGCCGAACTTCAAGAACTGGCGAATGGACTGCCCATGGCGTTGTACAAGCTGCTTCATGCAATCTCGTCCATCCGCTCCGGCCTCGGGCGGGCGCTCAGCACCGCTCGGGCTGCTGGTACGGTCAAATACATGAGGGACAGATTACTCGGTGGGATGCTGCTGGCCCCGCGGACGCTCCGCGTGAGCCGACGCACGCTGGGGTCAGTGTGATTCCGGTTCAGAGGCGAATGGGTTGACCACCCGAACCCCGCGAAGCGTAGAGCCGCTCGCCAGGTCCTCCGTACACACTTCACTGCCCCCGCGAGGCGGGCCGCTTCCAGAATCGTCGACACCAGATGCTTCTCCGCAGCATGGTCGTAGAACGACTACAACTAGGCCAGCACATTGGTGTCGAGAAACACACTATCCACGATGCAGTTCTTCCCTAGCTGTACTGACCACGGAGGTTAGGTCCATCCGTGGTCAGTACAGCTAGCGTGCGGATTGTCCATCGTCGACGGCGCCGGAACGGACTTCGCCATCGCTTTCGAGCGGCGCTGACCCGGCGTCGCGCATCCTGGTGGCCGATCCGCCCGCGCGCTCAGCGGTGGTTGAGTAGCCGCCCACGGGCGGCGTATCGAAACCACCCCCCATTATCTCGACGCGCCAGCGAAGCGGTGAAGCACCCGACCTGACAGCCAGATTCCCAGACCATACAGCGCGTGCGCCCGCAGGGTGCGGAATCGTGCCGTAGCGGGATCGGGCAGCTTCGACGCCGCAACACCCATCCCCCACGCTGGCTGCATAAGCAGCCACGGCGCGGCGGACGTCGCAACACCCGCCGTCATGGCTGGGCGGAAGGTGGGCTTACTGAGCCAATCGGGTCGCACCGCAACCAACGCAACAGCAAATCCCGCACCGATGGCGTAATGCGTAACCAGCCCAATCTCGTGCTCATGCTCAACCGGTTCGGCGGTCATGATCGAGTCATGACAGAGATCCCCCTCTCGCATGTGGCCAACCCAGCGACCCACTAGGTCGAGGTTGAGCGGTGGAACACCCGTCGTGCGCCGGATTATCTCCGCGCCGATATCCATCATCGCGGTGGCTCCAAGCCCGATGAGAGCAGCGCGACCTAGATCGCTGAATTTCATTTCGACCTCCTTCAGTTTCCACGATGATCACCAAAGTCAACATCAACAGCAACAATCATTGCCGAAACCGGGATGCCTATTTAGGCTGGAGGCATGGAATCCATTCCTGCGATCGCCGCCGCGCTCGATCTGATCCCTTCGAGGCTGCGTCGAATGCGAGAACGCAAAAGCATGCCGTTGTCCGAGCTCTCGTCGCTCACGGGTATCTCGACGAGCACGCTCTCGCGGCTGGAGCATGGCCAACGTAAACCCAGCTTGGAGCTGCTCTTACCCATCGCTGCCGCGCTCGGCGTAAGCCTCGATGAGCTGATCGCCCCGCCCCGCGTCGTCGACCCACGCGTTCGCAATGCGCCAGAGCAGTTGGCAGGTCGGACCTTCGTCCGGCTCTCCCACCAGCCGCACGACCCACAGGCATACAGGGTGTCTATACCACCCCTCGACGGCCCACGAACCTTGCGTAGTCACGACGGCTACGAATGGATCTACGTACTCAG
The DNA here is from genome assembly GCF_947286155.1 of uncultured Tessaracoccus sp. Lineage (GTDB taxonomy): Bacteria > Actinomycetota > Actinomycetes > Propionibacteriales > Propionibacteriaceae > Arachnia. The sequence goes on along the minus strand of NZ_CAMYPD010000012.1, from coordinate 35,764 downwards.
CGGCAGCCTCCGGCTACTCCTCGGGGAACAGGATCTCACGCTCAAACCTGGCGAGGCCGCTGAATTCGACACGGCAGTCCCCCATTGGTTCGGCCCCGCTGGCAAGCGGCCAGTGGAATTGCTGACCATGTTCAGCAGCCAAGGAGAACGAATCCATCTACGGACCTCCATGAACCAGGCCGCTCTCAGCAACCAAAGCCACCTCACAGAACCACCAGCGTCCGCATCGCCGCCCGGAACCTGACCGAAGGCAGATACCCCCCTTTCGGCAGGCAGATGTGATCGCTTCTGAGCACATCGCCGTCGGTGCTGACAGGTACCCGTTCATCACGAGGAGACGCGCCTGCTCTCGGTTGAGCTGCCCGTGCGGAAGACGACGGAGAACGTACCGATCCACGCGAGTCGGCGTCGGCGCCGGAGCCTGCGACGCTGCACGAAGCGGTACTGCCGTGGCTCGTCGCGATGCGTGGGCTTCCCCCCTGCGCGGCTCGCTCGAAGACGACTTTCGCCGCATCCCCAGCCCTAGACGAAGTCTCCGGTAAGCCCCTCGATTGCGAGGGTGCCGTGACGGCCATCAAGACGGAATCTCCCGTGGCGCAGGAACTGTACCGACCGACAGGAGGCGGATAGCGGCAGCCCACACATCTCAGATGGTTGAGCATCCCGCATAGCGGGCGCAACAGAATCTGGCACGAAACTTCATAATCCGTACGCAGATAGACCAAACCCTCCGAATGTGGGGGGTTAAGCGAATCTGCGTACGGATTTTGAAGTTTTTTACTCGGCGCATCTCGATACGCGCCTTCGGCGCTACTTGATGACCGGGGTGGGACGATGCGCCTGCGCAGCCCGGTGGTTGAGTAGCGCCCGTAGGGCGCGTATCGAAACCATGCCCTGCGTCTCAATGCGCAGCTTCGCTGCTACTCGACGATCGGGGCGGGGGGGCGGACCTACTCGATGATCAGGCAGGGCGATCACCGCAGACGCTGGCATTTGGGGCACCAGAAGCTGGATCGATTCATGAACGCGCTGCGGCGCATTGGCGTCCCGCAGCGCTTGCACGGCAGACCCTCGCGGCCGTACGCGTCCAGAGATCGCTCGAAGTAGCCCGACTCACCGTTGACGTGCACATACAGCGAGTCGAACGAGGTTCCGCCGGCGGCGAGCGCCTCGCGCATCACGTCGGTGGCGTGCCGCAGCAGGCCCGTGGCCTGCCGGGGGCCGAGGTTCCCCGTCGGAGTCTCGTAGTGGAGCTTCGCCCGCCATAGGGCCTCGTCGGCGTAGATATTGCCGATCCCAGAAACCAGGCTTTGGTCGAGCAGCGCGCGTTTCACCGTCGAACGTTTCGCGCGCAGGCGCCGGGCCACGTCATGGATACGAAAGTCCGACGAGAAGGGGTCGGGTGCGATGTGCGGAACGGGGTCATCCGCCAGCCCCGGACGCAGCTCGAGCCCGCCGAACATGCGCTGATCGACGAACCGCAACTGCTGCCCGTCGTCGAGATGCAACACGACGCGCGTGTGACGCGCCAACGCGTCCGCTGGATCAGCAACGCGGAACTGGCCGCTCATCCCAAGGTGACACAGCAGCGCGTCCGGCCCGAGCGTGAGCCATAGATACTTTCCCCGCCGACGAGCACCGTCGACGATACTGCCCCGCAGCATTGCGACGAAGACGTCAGCGCCGCCGGGGTTGTTGCGCACCGGGCGCGGGTGAAGGACGTCGACGTCGAGGATGCGGCGTCCGACAAGGTGGCTCTCGAGTCCTCGTCGAACCACCTCCACTTCCGGGAGCTCAGGCATTGCCCAGCGCAGCGACGGCTTCCTTCGCCGCGAGCTGCTCGGCGCGGCGCTTGTTGGTTCCAGCACCGCGGCCGCGCGCGACGCCGTCGATCAACACGGTGGCCACGTAATGGCGGTCGTGATCGGGCCCAGAGCCTTCCACCTCATAGGTGAGGCTCCAGCCGTGGTGCGCGCAGCGTTCCTGGATGACGGTTTTGAAGTCGGTGTACTCCCCCGCCTCCACCACCTCGATGATGAGGGGGTCGATCACATGATGGATGAACCGGGACGCGGCCTCCATGCCTTGTGAGAGATAGATGCAGCCGATGATGGCCTCGGTGGTGTCGGCCAGGATGGATTTCTTGTCGTGGCCACCCGTCGAGATCTCGCCCTTTCCGAGCTTGATCAGCGGGCCGATCTCGAGGCTTCGCGCCACCCCGGCCAGCGCGACGGCGGACACCACCGACGAGCGCAGCTTCGCCAGTTCCCCCTCGGCCAGCCCCGGGTATTGGCGGTAGATGTGGTCGGTGACCACGATCTCGAGCACCGCATCGCCCAGGAACTCGAGCCGCTCGTTACTGGGTATGCCGCCCGCCTCGTAGGCGAAACTGCGGTGTGTTAACGACAGCTCAAAGAGCTGGGCGTCGACCTCGACGTCCAGCTCTTGAAAGAGTTGCAGTAACTTGCTCAGGCCTCGGTGACCTGGCGACGCTGACCGCGCGGGCCGTACTGACCGCAGGAGGGGCATGCGGTGTGCTGCAGGTGCGGCTCACGGCAAGCGGGGTTCACGCACACGACGGTGGGGACGACGGAGGTCTTCCACTGCGCACGACGCGAACGGGTGTTGCTGCGCGACATCTTCCGCTTCGGAACGGCCATGTCTACTCCTTGAAATCCAATGTCTTAGTCGTTGTCTCCGAACAGCCCGGCGAGTTTCTCCCAACGGGAATCCACCTGTTCGCCGTGTGAGTGATCCGGATCATCGTTCAGGTCGAGCCCACATTCGGGGCACAAACCGAGACAATCCTCGTCGCACAAGGGCGTGAACGGAAGTTCGAGCACCACAGCGCCTCGGAGCGGTTCCTCGATGTCCACCGTCTCATCGACGATGAGCAGCTCGTCCTCCTCGACCTCACGGCCGGGGTAGTAGAACAACTCCTGGAAGTTGAATGACGCATCGTCGCCCAACTCCTTCAGGCAGCGGGAACATACGCCGTTGAGCACAACGTCGACTGTCCCCGTCGCCAAGACGCCTTCCACCACCGCTTCCATCCTGAGTTCCAGGTGGATGTCGGAGCCTTCCGGCACTCCGATCACCTCGGTGCCAAGCTCTGCGGGTGCGGGAAGCACCACATGCAGTTCTTTCATCATTCCCGCGCGGTGGCCGAACTCGTGCACGTCGAAGACGAACGGCGAGCGGCGATCGCTGTGGTGATGACCGGACTTCATGATGGTTTCCCAGCTCCTGACCGAGCATGACCTCGTGGTTGACCGACGGCCAACTCTACTCGTCAGCGCCCAGATCTCCAAATATCTCCCGCGCCACGCAGGCGCTTGTCACAGCCCTTGCAGGGCATCGCTGAGTTCGGGCGCGATCTCCACTTCGGCCGTGAGCCCCACAATCGGATAGCCCAACGCTCCGAGCACCGCAGCCATCACCTCAAAGCGCCCGCGCCCCATCCCGTCGGACATCTTCACCGCGATACCCGTGCCGTCGGGTAGCGCGGCGGCGAGGATGCCTTCGGCTCCCAGCTTCATCACGAGCCCCTCAATCTGTGTGACGAACACGACGGTGCGGTCGTCGGAGCCGGACATGTAGGCGGGGTGCTCGTGGTAGGCGCGATAGATCCGACGTTCCGCCTCGCCCTCGGCGAGTGCCCAGGCGCCAAACCCTCGAGCCAAGCCTGCGAGTGCGCACGCGAAGGCGGGGGCGGTGCAGCCGTCGACGACGGGCTCCCCGATGACGCCGCAGTACTCGTCGATCGTGGCGCGGACGGCTTGCTGCAGCGGGTGGGCGGGGTCGCGGTACCCGTCGGTGGACCAGCCAGCGCGCACGCAGGTGCGCAGCATTGCCGCATGCTTGCCCGAACAATTGTGCGCGAGCGGCTCCTTGCCGTGCCCGTCACGGATCCACGCGATCCTGGATGCCTCGTCGAGGGGGAAATCTGCGGTGTTACCAAGGTCGGCTTCGCTCAGCCCGGCGCCCGCCAAGATGGCGCGGGCACCGTCGCGATGGAACTGCTCACCCCAATGCGACGCGCCAGCCAGCGCGAGTAGTTCGCCGTCGAGGTCGAGACCGCTGCGCAGCATCGCGATCACCTGGAACGGTTTCAGCGCCGAGCGTGGCAGCGTCGCAGGCGCAGTGTCGCCAAGTAAGAGCCGGACTCCCCCGTCGGGATTCGTCACGACGACACGGGCGCGGTGGTGTGATTCGGCCACCCATCCGCGATGGGCGATGGCGGCTTCAACGTCTTGCATGCCTCCAGACTAGGGCCTTGAGCTACGTGAGCGGATAGGCTTCCGCCATGCCGCAGTACACGCGTCTGGATGCCGCAGCGGTGCGCGATACCGTCGACCGCCTCCAGCGTCGCATCGAAGCCCGGTTCCCCACCCGGAACCTTCCCAGGGTTGCGACGGAGGTTAGCAGCACCATCGACGAACTCCTCATCCGCCCGAGGTCGCGCTGGCATGGCGTGGTGCAGGTGGTGAGCCGGGTGCTCATCACGATCCTGGTGCTGACCCTCGTCGTCGCGTTCGCGATGCTGCTGACGGGCACCGGTGGCACCCCCGACGAGCCTCGTGCGTGGGAGTGGGCGTCCATCGTCGAATCGATGGTGAACGACGTGATCTTCGCGGCCGTCGCGATCTTCTTCCTGTGGCACGTTCCCAATCGCCTGCAGCGCCACCACTACCTGAAATCGCTCCACAAACTTCGCTCGCTGGCGCACATCATCGACATGCATCAGCTCTCGAAAGATCCGGAGCGGCTCGCCACTGGCTACCAGCGCACCGAGCACAGCCTCGACATCGGCATGGATATGCACGAGCTGTGGGCCTATCTCGACTACTGCTCGGAGCTGCTGTCACTCGTCGGCAAGGCGGCGGCGCTGTTTGCCGAACACAGCGACGATGACACCGTGCTCGCCACGGTGGAGGGCATCGAGGAACTCACGACGGGCATGAGCCGCAAAATCTGGCAGAAGATCTCACTGCTGCGGTCGGCAAACGCCAGCTGATCGAGCCGTCTCGGGCGAGGCACGGGCGGTGCAACTTCATAATCCGTACGCAGATTGACTCAACATGCCGAAATCGGGGGGTTAGGTGAATCTGCGTACGGATTATGAAGCTTTTTGGGGCATCAACCCAGCGCCGCCTGCTTGTCCCGGATCGCGGCGGCGACGTTCGTCGGGACGTAGCTGGACACGTCGCCGCCGAGCCGGAACACCTCACGCAGGATGGTGGACGAGAGCGTGACGTACTCCTTCGACGCGGGCAGCAGCACCGTTTCGATGCCGGTCAGCGAATGGTTCATATGGGCCTGTTGCAGCTCGAAGTCGAAGTCAGCGCCGAATCGGAGCCCCTTCACAATCGCGACGGCGTCATGCTGCCGCGCGAAATCCACCAGCAGTCCGCTCAGGGGCTCGACGTGCACGCCGTCGAGATGCTGCAGCGCGCCCCGCACGAGCTCGATGCGTTCCTCGTAGTTGAACACGTAGGTCTTCGACGAGTTGCGCCCCACGGCCACGACGACTTCCCCGAACAGCCGTTGGGCGCGTTCGGCCACGTCGACGTGCCCCAGGGTGATCGGGTCGAACGAGCCCGCGTACACCACTTTCGCCATCATCTACCTCCACCGGGGCGTCAGTCGGTTGCCCCAAACCATAGTGTCGTCTCACCGTACCGGCGCTCCCACCGGTCGGTGAAGATATCCGGCCAATCTGGCGCCCCGCTCGCGGTGGCTCGCTCCACGACGACGAGCGCACGCGGTAGGAGGAAGCCGTCGGCGGCGAGACCGTCGAGGAGTTCGCTGAGCGCGGCGTCGGCGAATTGGTAGGGCGGGTCGGCGAAGACGAGGTCGTAGCCTGCCTGCAGCGTCGCGAGCGCCCCGGGGAGCCGGCCCTCGACGACCTTCGCGCGCAACCCAAGGTCGCTCGCGTTGGAGCCAATCAGCCGTGCGGTGGGGCCGTCGGACTCTACGACGGTGACCCGCCCCGCTCCCCTGCTGGCGGCCTCGAGCCCGATGGCCCCCGACCCGCCGAAAAGATCGAGCACCGCCAACCCTGCGAGGTGTTCGTCGGCAGGCTCGTCGGCTGTGCCAAACCAGCTTGCCAGCGCGGAGAAGAGCGCTTCGCGAACCCGGTCGGTGGTGGGACGGGTGCGATCACCCTTGGGTGTGGCGAGCCGGCGCCCCTTGGCGCTGCCCGCGATGATTCGGCTCATCCCTTCTCCAACCACTCTCCAGCAGCCACCTGTGTGGCCTGGTCCAGCAGGTCTGCCAGCAGCGGGTCGTCGGCGGCGCGGGGATCGTCGACCACCTGCTCCGCCAGCGCCTTCGCCTGCTGAATGAGATCGACGTCGGCTATCCGCAAGATCTTCAGCGACGAGCCACCCGACTGCCCCACGCCCAGCACGTCGCCCTCGCGCCGCAGCTCGAGGTCGACCTCCGCGAGATGGAACCCGTCGCGCGATGTCTCGACGGCCTCGAGACGCACGCGGGCCTGCTCGTCCTCGTCGCGCAGCGGTGCCATCAGTAGGCACAGCCCCTTGTGGGAGCCTCGTCCGATGCGCCCACGGAGCTGATGCAGCTGTGAAATGCCGAAGCGGTCGGCGTCGAGGACCACCATCACCGACGCGTTCGGCACGTCGACGCCGACCTCCACGACGGTGGTCGCCACGATCACGTCCACCTCACCCGCTGAGAACGCGCGCATGGCCTCGTCGCGTTCCTCGGTGGGCTGCTGGCCGTGCACCACGCCGATGCGCAAACCTTCGAGCGGCCCGGATGCGAGCTCTGCGGCGAGCTCCGTCACCGACGCGAGCGTGCGCTCACCGTCGCCCTTCGTGGATGTCTGTTCTGGGGTAATGGATGGGCAAACGACGAAGGCCTGCCGCCCGGCGGCGACCTCTTCCCGGATGCGCTCCCACGCGCGATCCACCCAGTTGGGGTGTAGCAGCGTGTTCACGAACACGGTCTGCACTTCCTCGCGGCCGCGTGGGAGCTGCCGAAGCTCGGAGACGGCGAGGTCGCCGAAGATCGTCATGGCGATCGAGCGCGGAATCGGGGTGGCGGTCATGACGAGCGTGTGGGGCTTCTGGGCGGCTTTCTTACTCAGGGCCGCGCGCTGTTCGACGCCGAAGCGGTGCTGCTCGTCGATGACGACGAGCCCGAGGTCGAAGAACGCCACCGGGTCGGAGAACAACGCGTGCGTGCCGACGACGATGCCCGCCTCGCCGGTGACGATGCGATTCAGCGCCTCGCGCTTCTCCGCCGTCGACATGGAGCCCGTGAGCAGCGTCACATGCGTGCCTCGCGGTTGCGCCAGGGTGCGCCCGTCGCCGAGTTCGCCGAGCATGGCCTTGATGGAGCCGAAATGCTGTTTGGCAAGCACCTCGGTAGGCGCGACGAGTACGGCCTGGCCGCCGGCGTCGACCACGGCACACATAGCCCTGAGCGCGACGAGGGTCTTACCCGAGCCCACTTCGCCCTGCAGCAGCCGATGCATGGGAGTGGGGCGCGCCAGCTCGTCGAAGATGGTCTCCCCGACGCTGCGTTGGTCGTCGGTGAGTGCAAAGGGCAGGCATTCGTCGAGGGTGTCGAGGAGGCCGCCGACGGTGCGCGTGCGGGGCTTGGCGGTCTCGGACGCCATGGTTGCGCGACGGTGGGCCATCGCCAGCTGGATCCCGAAGGCCTCGTCGAATCGCAGCCGATCGATGCCTCGCTCCGCCTCGGCCATGTCGACCGGCTCGTGCACGCTGCGCAGCGCCTCAACAAAGGACGGCTGGCCGGCCTCCTCGAGCACCCACTGCGGCAACGTTTCGCCGTCGATGGTGGGCAGGAGCATCTGGATGGTCTCGGCCACCATCCAGGTTTGGAACGTCGACGTGGCCGGGTAGATGCCCACCATCGTCGCGCGCTGCGCTATCCGCCCCATGGCTTGGCGGTTGTCTTCCTCGGCTTGTTGTTTCGCGGAGCGCTTACGGTCTTTACCGCCGGTGATGCGCGCGCCGTCGAGCATGACGAAGTCGGGGTGGCTCAGCTGGAGCTGGTCGCGGAATACGCCTACCTTGCCTGCGAACAGCCCGCGATCGCCCGGGTGCAGGAGGTTCTTCCAGTAGTCAGCGAGAAATTGCGCCTTGGCTCCGGGCACGAACAGCGTGACGTCCAGCCGACGCCCCGCCTCGTCGGCGATGGTGGCGACGACGCGCGTCTTGCGCCCGTACACGACTGAGGAATGCACCACTTTGGCGATGACGGCAACGTCCTCGCCCTCACGAAGGCTCTCAAACGACGACATCTGCGTGCCCGGAATGTAGCGACGGGGCACGTGGCGCAGCAGGTCGTCGAGGGTGCGCAGCCCGATGGCGGCCAGCTTCTTCGCGGTGGCGGCGCCGACGACGTCGGGCAGGCTCCGCGCGAGTTCGCGGTAGATCGGGGTGCGGAACATAAGTGAAAGCCTAGCGAGATACAAAACGAGGCGGCCTCATGAGACCGCCTCGTTCGTTACGCGTAGTGCAGCGTCACTTTGCCAGGATCTTGCCCGACTTGATGCACGCTGTGCAGGCGTTGATCTTCTTGGCACGCCCGCTGACGGACGCGCTCACCGGCTGGATGTTGGGGTTCCAGCGGCGCTTGGTCTTCTTCTTGGACCAAGGGACGTTGTGGCCAAAGCCGGGACCCTTGGCGCAGATGTCACACACGGCAGCCATCAGAATCTCCTTGATAGAACGGGGCGTTGCGCTCAGGCAACCGCACAAGACTAACCTGAATTCGCCTGCCCGCACAAATCCGACCGTTATCCTCCACACACAGCTGAGATACCCAGCATTCTGAGGATTTTTGGCGCGCGTGGAGGAAAACGGTCATCGCGGCTAGCGCTTGCGGCGTCGACGCTGGGGGCGGTCGCCGCCGTCAGCCGGGGCCTGGGAGTCTGTGGGTTCCTCGAACTTGAGGTATCCCTGGCCGTGGCAGTGCTCGCACACCTCAGTGAATGCTTCGGCCAGGCCGGTGCCGATGCGCTTGCGCGTCATCTGCACGAGGCCGAGGCTAGTGACCTCCGCTACCTGGTGGCGGGTACGGTCGCGGCTGAGGCATTCGACGAGGCGGCGCAGCAGCAGCTCGCGGTTGCTGGGGAGCACCATGTCGATGAAGTCGACGACGATGATGCCGCCCAGGTCACGCAGGCGCAGCTGGCGGACGATCTCCTCCGCAGCCTCGAGGTTGTTCGATGTCACCGTGGCCTCGAGGTTGCCGCCCGACCCGGTGAAGCGTCCGGTGTTGACGTCGATCACGGTCATGGCCTCGGTGCGATCGATCACGAGTGATCCGCCCGACGGGAGGAACACCTTGCGGTCGAGCGCCTTGGCGATCTGTTCGTCGATGCGGTGCACCGCGAAGACGTCCTTGCCGTCCTCGCCCGGCTCGTAGTGCTGCACGCGATCCAGCAAGTTCGGGGCGACGTGCCCGACATAGGCCGAGATCGCATCGTAGGCGTCCTCGGGGCCGCCGTCGCCCTGCACCTGAATCTGCTCGAAATCCTCGGTGAAGAGGTCGCGGATGATGCGCAGCGTCAGATCGGGCTCGGTGTAGAGCGCGTGGGGTGCTCCCCCTTGCTTCGAGCGCTTCTCGATCACTTCCCACTGGGCCTTCAGCCGGCTGATGTCGCGCACCAGATCTTCTTCGCCGACGCCCTCCGCCGCGGTACGGACGATCACCGACTCCTCGTCGGAGATGTGGTTGCCAAGCACGCTGCGCAGGCGTGAACGCTCGGTGTCGGGCAGCTTGCGGGAGATGCCGGAGAGATGACCGCCCGGCGAGTAGACGATGTAGCGGCCAGGCAGCGAGATGTGATGCGTGAGCCTGGCGCCCTTCTGCCCCACCGGGTCTTTCGTGACCTGTACGACGATGGTCTGCCCAGACTTGAGCACGTTCTCGACCTTGCGGTCTTCACCGGTCACGCCGAAGGAATCCCAATCGACCTCGCCCGCGTACAGCACGGCATTGCGCCCGCGGCCGATGTCGATGAAGGCGGCTTCCATGCTCGGCAGCACGTTCTGGATCTTGCCGAGGTAGATGTTGCCGATGAGCGACGACGCCGACGGGCGGTCGACGTAGTGCTCCACCAAAATGTCGTCTTCGAGTACGGCGAGCTGCGTGTACTCCTCGCCCTGTCGCACCACGAGCTTGCGGTTCACGGATTCGCGGCGCGCGAGGAACTCGGCTTCGCTCAGGATGGGAGCACGACGCCGGCCCGCCGCACGCGACTCCTTGCGACGCTGCCGCTTGGCCTCCATCCGAGTGGAGCCTTCGATGCCAGTGACCTCGTCGTCGCTCGAATCGGAGCTGCCGCTCCCACCCCGGCGGCGACGTCGACGGCGACGGCGGGAGGTGCCGTTGTCACCGTTGTCGCCGTTGTCCTCGTCGTCCTTGCTCTTGTCGTCGTTCTTGTCGGCGTCAGAGCCATCGTCGGACTGGTCGCTCGACTTCTCGGCGTTGTCGTCGGAGTCGTCGTCGCTGCTGTCGTCGGAATCGTCATCGTTGTCGTCGTTGTCGCGGTTGTTGTTACCGCGACGACGACGCCTGCCACCGCGTCGACGACGACGTCTCGACGGCTTGTCCTCCACCTGGTTGTCGTCGCCCGAGTCGTTGTCTTGTGACTCGGACTCGTCGTTCTTGTCGCTGGAATCGGACTCTTGCGCCTTGTCGGCGGCATCCTCGTCGTCGGACTGGTCGTCCTCGTCATCGTCACTGCCGGCGATCGCCCCCGCGAGTTCGGCGAGCTGCTTCTCGCGGTCTTCGCTGCTCATGAACGGGTTGGCGACCACCTCGCGACGGGCCTGCGCCAGCTTCTCCGCTTCGGCCAGCTTGGCGGACACGTCGTCTTCTTCATCGCTGTCTGCTGCGGACTCGTCCTGGGCGGCCTCGGTGGACGGCGTCGGCGCGTCCTCCGCTGGGGCTTCGCTCTTGGGCGAGCGACGACGACGGCCCCGAGTGGGCTTCTCCCCCGCCGAAGCCTCCTCCACCGGAGCTTCTGCCGACGACGCTTCCGACGCCTGTGCTTCTACCGTGCTGTCTTCTTGGGGCGCCACCTTCTTGCGCCTCGACGTCGACTTAGGTTTCTGTTCCTTAGCCTTGGGCTCCTCGACGGGCGCAGGTTCAGCAGCCGGTTCTTCAGCCTGCTTCGGCGCGTCGCCGGTGACGACGACGGCCTCGTCTGCAGCGGCGGGTGCCGCCTTGCGGGTGGCGCGGCGCCTGGCGGGACGCTTGGGCGCCTCCTCTGCGGACTCCGCGACGGGCTGCCCCGCGTCGGCGTCGACCTGCGCGGCGCTCGTCTGCGCTTCTGCAGCACTCACTTCCACCTTCACCGGGGCGCCTGCCGGGCGGGAGGCCGCGCGACGGCGACGCGGGCGCGCGGATTCAGAGGGCTCGTTGGATTCGGGTACGACCTCGTCGGTCATGGAGAAACTCCTTACGCGCATGATGCGCGGACGGGCACAACCGTGTTGTGCCGAAAACCTACGGTCCCCAGGCGCTACGAGGCAGTCGCGTGCAAACCTATGTCGCGGTGCAGCCTCGTGCTTCCCGGTGGCGCCGGCGGCGCCTTGACCTGCAGCTATCTTCGCACACAAAGCCAAATTCTTGCCACATCGACGCGGCAACGTCCGCACTTTCGCGCGAGTATTTAGGGGCGCAGCGGGTCGCCGATCTCACCGTCTGCGAGCGGGCCCTGGCAGATGCGTCGCAGCAAAGGCTGTCCCACGAGAGCGGGCTCCAGCGAACGCAGCGCGGTGACCACATCGTCGGGCCGAACCAACGGCACGGTGTGCCGCAGGCGCATCGTGAGCAGCTGAGCATCGGTGGTGCAGTGCAGCACCGCGGCCCGAGCGTCGAATGTGCGAAGGCCGTTCTTCGTCATGCGCTCCACCTCGTAGCTGTCTTCGGCGAGGAACCGCGCGACGGCACCCTCCATCGTGGCGGGGTCGACGTCGGGCAGCGACACCTCCCAGTCGGATGCCTGCAGCAGATCGCCAAGCGACTCGGGCACTGCGTCGGCGGCGTCGAGAACAACAAAGCCGTTCGGCAGCGACGAGTTCAGGGCCTCCTGCACCTTCTCCGGCGAGCAGCGCTGGGCAAGCCCGAGTTCTACGTACTCCGCCTCGGATGCGGCGGAGGTGGGCGCGGCGTTGGCGTACGAGATGCGCGGGTGCGGGTTGAAGCCCGATGAGTAGGCCATCGGCACATCGGCCCGGCGCAGCGCGCGCTCGAGGGCACGGCCGAAATCACGATGCGACGTGAACCTCGCCGCCCCGCGTTTGGCGTAGCGGATACGAAGTTTCTGCACCGGGGGTGGCTGCTGGGGAGGCTGCTTGCGCTTACTCACGAGGCATCACTCTACCGGGCGCGATCGCCCCGAACGACGCGCAGCGTCACAGCTGTGCGTTGATCGCTTCGACGAGCCTCTTCGATTTCTCAGTCTCGAATTTGGGTGTCAGCTCCACCTTGCCGTCAGCGACTTCGACGCGTCCTCCGTCGATACTGATGACATGGCCTGAAGGGAGATCCGCAACGACGCCCGCGGCCTCTGGAGCAAGCTGCTCGGGCTCCACCCCGTCAGCGGGATGCAGCGCCAGCACATCCTTGCCGTTCCTGATCTCCCGCACCTTGCCTCCTTCGGCGATGGGCGCGAGTTCACGAAGGGAAAGAGGCCCCCCTGCATTGCGCACTTCGACTCCCTCGTGCACCCATTTCCGTACGCTCGCCTGACAGCCCTCAGGATTCGGCGCATCGAACCATTCATAGAACGTCTCGGATGGTCCTTCCGCAACGATTTCACAGGCCGAGCCCGGGTTGAACCACGTGGCTGTTGTAGCTCCCCGGCGGAGTTCTTCGAAGAGCGACGTGAACGACTCGGGGCTGAAGCCTGGCTCGCGGAAGTTCCGAGAAATCCCCAACTCGAACGTGCCGCCATGCACCTGCTGCACATACCGGAACCGTTCGACACCGAGGTCCAGATCTGCTACCCGAACGAGCGCGCGTCGAGCCACCTTCTCCGCCTCTTCCGGGCTCAGGTCGTCGCGCCCGTGCACCTTCGGGTACGGTGCGCTCCCTAGCCCGCCTGCGGTGGCATGGGACGTCACTTCGACGTGGTCCACGCCGTCGATGGCGCTCAGCTCCGCAATGAGCTGCTCTTTGTTCTCGTCGTCCTTATTGTTGAGAAGACTGCACCCGGCCAAGGCCACAGCCGCGAGGATGGCGACGATGCCCCGAATGATTCGCATACAAGTCAGTATGGCGTCAGCTCAGGTCACGCTTCACGACGCTCAGCGGAATCAGGGTCTGCCCCGTGGGGCCGATCTGGATGTCGGTGCCCATCTGCGGGCACACTCCGCAGTCGTAGCAGGGCGTCCAGCGGCAGTCGTCGACGGGTTGCTCGTCGAGCGCTTCCTGCCAGTCTTCCCACAGCCAGTCGCGGTCGAGGCCGGAGTCGAGGTGATCCCACGGGAGGATTTCCTCGTACTCACGCTCGCGCGTGGTGAACCAGTCGAGGTCGACGCCGAACGGCGCGAGTTCTTCGTTGGCGCACTGCACCCAGCGTTCGTAGCTGAAGTGCTCGCTCCATCCGTCGAACTGGCCGCCCTCGCGCCACACGCGTTCGATGACTTTCCCGACGCGACGATCACCGCGGCTCAGGAGTCCTTCGACGATGCCCGGCTCGCCCTCGTGGTAGCGCAGCCCGATCGATTTGCCGTAGTGGCGGTTCTCACGGATCTTGTCGCGCAGCGTGTAGAGGCGGTGGTTGATCGTCTCCGCGCTGGCTTGTGCGGCCCACTGGAAGGGCGTGTGCGGTTTCGGCACGAATCCGCCGATCGACACGGTGCAACGGATGTCCTTCGTGCCTGCCACTTTCCGCCCAGTCTCGATCACACGAGCCGCCATATCGGCAATGGCCAGCACGTCCTCGTCGGTTTCGGTGGGTAGGCCGCACATGAAGTACAGCTTCACTTGCCTCCAGCCGTTGCCGAACGCGGTGGCGACGGTGTCGATGAGGTCGTCCTCGGTGACCATCTTGTTGATGACTTTGCGCATCCGCTCCGAGCCGCCCTCGGGCGCGAAGGTGAGGCCAGAGCGTCGACCGTTGCGGCTGAGCTCGTTCGCGAGGTCGATGTTGAACGCATCGACGCGGGTGCTGGGTAGCGAGAGCGACACGTTCGTGCCCTCGTAGCGGTCCGCCAGTTGCTTGGTGACGTCGGCGATCTCGGAGTGGTCGGCTGACGACAGCGACAGCAGGCCGATCTCCTCCAGGCCGGTCGCCTCGAGTCCGCCAGCCACCATCTCACCAATGGTCTGAATGTTGCGTTCGCGGACCGGGCGGGTGATCATGCCGGCTTGGCAGAAGCGGCAGCCGCGGGTGCAACCGCGGAAGATCTCCACCGAGTAGCGTTCGTGCACGGTCTCCGCGAGCGGAACAATCGGCTTCTTTGGGTACGGCCACGCGTCGAGGTCCATGAGCGTGTGCTTGCGCACCTGGAATGGTGCAGCCGGGCGGTTTGGGGCGACGCGCATGATGCGGCCGTCGTCAAGGTATTCGACGTCGTAGAAGCGTGGGATGTAGAACGCACCCGTTTCGGCCAGGCGTTCCAGGAGCCCATCGCGGCCTCCGGGGCGCCCCTCCTGCTTCCATTCGCGCACGATGTCGGAGATGTGCAGCGACGCCTCCTCGCCGTCGCCGAGCACTGCAACGTCGATGAAGTCGGCGATGGGTTCCGGGTTGAAGGCCGCGTGACCGCCGGCCACGACGATGGGGTCCCCGTCGCCACGCTCGTCAGCGTGCAGCGGGATGCCGGCCAGGTCGAGCATGCTCAGCAGGTTGGTGTAGCCGAGTTCAGTGGAGAAGCTGAGCCCGAACACGTCGAAGTCACCGATGGCGCGGTGCGCGTCGAGGGTGAACTGAGGGATGCGTGCTTCCCGCATCCGATTGGCCATGTCGGGCCACACGGAGTAGGTGCGTTCGGCCAGGATCCAGTCCTGCTCGTTGAGGATCTCGTAGAGGATGGCGACGCCCTGGTTGGGCTGCCCAACCTCGTAGGCATCGGGGTACGCGAGCGCCCAGCGCACGTCGACGGCGTCCCACTCCTTCACGACGGAGTTGAGCTCACCGCCCACGTATTGGATGGGCTTGGAGACCTGCGCGAGCAACGGCTCGAGCTCGGGGAACAGGGTCTGTCCTTGCATGGTGGCAGTCATAACGCGCCGATTGTAACTGGCATCAACGAGAAGCCAGCAATCATCGGCGGGCACCTACCAGCGCGTTGCACGACTGAGCGCACACCAGACGACGAAAATGCCTCCAAAAAAGCGAAAATAGCGATCTGGCGTGCGCTCAGTCGCGGTCTGCGTTGGTGCCGTTAGCGCTGCGGGAACCAGAGCGCGATCTCAGAGGCAGCCGTGGCCTCCGAGTCGGACGCGTGCACACCGTTTTCGCGCACGCTCGTGCCGAAGCGCTGCCGGATGGTGCCCTCGTCGGCCTTCGACGGGTCGGTGACACCGTTCAATGCACGCACCTTCTGGATGGCGTCGTCGCCGGAGAGGATCACCGCTACGAGCGGGCCGGAGGTCATGAACTCGCGCAACGGCGGGTAGTAGTCGCGCTCCAGGTGCTCGGCGTAGTGCTGGTCGGAGAAGGCGCCGTCGATGGTGCGCAGTTCCATGGCTTCGACGGTGAGCCCCGCATCCTCGTAGGTGGTGAGGATATGGCCGACATGGCCGGCGGCCACCGCGTCGGGTTTGATGATGACGAATGTCTCGTTCACTGGGCTTCCTTCTTTGCTTCGATTCGTTTGCCGAGTACGTATGAGGTTATCCACAGCAGGGCGAAAATTGCACCCATCACGTACATCCACCAGGTGAGGAGCCCCAACAGCAGGAGGCCTGCCTGCCCAAGCCACCCGACGGGGTATCCCCATGATTTCTTGATTCCGCCCGCGGCGGCGACGAGCAGCAGCGTCTCCACCGAGCACGCCGCTACTGCCATGCCCACGTCCGCTCCGGCTACCTGCAACATGCCGGGAAACGAGAGCCACGCGACGATGATCTCGAACACGAGCAGGGCCCGCATCGAGGCGTTCATGGGGTTGCTGGGATCAAGCCTCATCGGTGGTGTCCTTCGCCAGCAGCGCGCGGGCTTCTCCCGCCGCGATCACGGAGCCGGCGACGAGGATGCCGGTGTGCTCGGACAGCGTGTCGGCGAGCATCACTGCGGTGTCGAGCGCCTCGGCCATGGTCGCCGACTGGTGGATGGCGCCGTCGGGGAAGAATTCGCGCGCCTGTTCTGCGAGCTCGGCGACCTCGCGCGCCCGTGGTGACGACTGCACCTTGGTGACGACGAGGACGTCCATGATCTCCGAGAAGATGCGCAGCACTTCGCGGGAGTCCTTGTCTTGCATCATCGCGACGACGCCGATGGTCGGCTGGAACGTGAAGGCTTCGCTGAATCCCTTCGCGGTGGCGAGGGCCGCCTGCGGGTTGTGGGCGGTGTCAATGACGATGGGCGGCGACGTGCGCACGCGTTCAAGCCGCGCGGGGGCCTCCACCTGGCCGAGCCCTTCGACGATGATCTCCGGATGCAGCGGCTTGCCGCCCAGGAATGCCTCGACTGCGGCGACCGACAGCGCCGCGTTACGCGCCATGTGCTCACCGAACAGCGGGAGGAACACATCGCCGACGGGGCCTCCCTCCGTCGCGATGCGCAGCAGCTGGCCGCCGATGGCAGCCTGGCGGTCGATGAGCCCGAAGTCGGGCCCCTCGGCCTTGACGCGGGCACCCACCTCGACGGCGCGCTCCAACAGCACGGCGGCTGCGGCTGGTTCTTGCCCCGCAAGCACCGCCGTCGACCCTTCCTTGATGATGCCGGCCTTTTCCGCGGCGACTTCCTGAATGGTGGAGCCGAGGATGTGCGTGTGGTCGAGGCCGACGGGGCAGATGACAGCTACCTGCGGGTCAGCGACGCTGGTAGCGTCCCAGCGCCCCCCGAGCCCAACTTCCATCACGGCCACGTCGACGGGGGCGTCGGCGAAGGCGGCGTAGGCGAGGCCGGTGATCACTTCGAAGAAGGTCATCGCGACGTCGTCGTGGGCTTGCTCGTCCACCATCCGCACGTAGGGCTCGATATCTTCCCACACCGCGACGAATCCCTCCGGCGAGATGGGCTCGCCGTCGATGCAGATGCGCTCGCGCACGTCGGTGAGATGCGGCGACGAGAACCGCCCCGTGCGCAGTCCGCTGGCGCGCAGCAGTGCGTCGATCATGATCGCCGTCGAGCCCTTACCGTTGCTGCCCGCAACCTGGATGACGGGGAATGCGCGCTGTGGCTCGCCCAGCAGGTCCGTGAGTGCGGCGATGCGCTTCAGGCTAGGCGCTACCCGGTGCTCGGGCCAGCGGGTAATGAGTTGGGCGGTGAGCTCGCGATACGTCTCGTGCATGATGCCTTGATCGTAGGCCCTTGCTCCACGAAGTGCCCACTTTCGAGGGGCTGAGCGATACGAGACGATGTCGGTGCGTGGCGCATCGCACCCACTCCACTACACTGCAACTCGAGTGCAATGGAACAAAGCGACGTCGTACGCCGTTGTGTTTCGTTGAGTACTGCATCAAGAACGCTTGGAGAGACACCACGATGGCGAACAACCAAAATCTCAGCCGCCGCGCCATGCTGCGCCAGCAGCAGGAACTGGAACAGCAGCGACGCCGCAGGAACCGAGTCATCGGCATCGGCGCCGGCATCGTGGCGTTGGCACTCATCGTCGTGATTGCGGTTGTGGCTATCCCACCGATTCTGAACAACCGGGGCATCGAGGTGACGAAGGATCAGAAGACGCCTCCCAACGCCACTGCGGCAGGCGGCATCATGCAAGACGGCAAGATGCCCACCGACGGGGTGCCCAACGTGATCGTGTACACCGATTTCCAGTGCCCCTACTGTGCGGAGTACGAAGCCACCTACGGCCCGGCGTTCGCCGAGCTCGTTGAACAAGACAAGATCACTGTCGAACATCGCACCGCGTACTTCCTAGATGGCGACAAGCCTGGCGCGTCGCACCGCGCTGCGATCGCTGCCGCGACGGCCGACGCCTTCGGGAAGTACCGCCAGTACATGGGTGTGCTGTTCGAACACCAGAACTCGCACTTCCCCGAAAAGGATCTGCGTGAAACCTTTGCGAAGCAGGCAGGTATCGAGGGCGAGGATTTGCAGCAGTTCCAGGAATTACTGCGCACGCGGGCGTACCAGGACTTCACGAAGAAGGCGCACGACGACTTCATGAGCTCCGGCGCGGGCGGCACACCCACCTACGTGGTGAACGGACAGAAGCTGCGCTTCGGCGACCCGGAGACCAAGCAGCGGCTCATCCAGCCCGACGCCAACTCGCTCCTCGATGCGATCACCAAGGCGCAGGAAGGCACCGACGCGCCCACCCATCACCCGCTCGAGCAAGAGTAACCACACCGCCCACGAGAGCCCGCACGCCACCTCGGCTGCGGGCTCTCGTCGCATTCACCGTTGAGCGAAACTGCATGGCTCGAGGGTTGCCACTAAGATCGCTGGCATGACCGAATTGCAATCCCGCATCCCCGACAAGCCGTCCCTCGAAGGCCTCGAGGAGAAGTGGGGCAAGGTATGGAGCGACGAAGCCACGTACGCATTCCGTCGCCCGGCCTCCCGCGAAGCCGTGTTCTCCATCGACACCCCGCCGCCCACCGTCTCCGGCTCGCTGCACGTCGGTCACGTATTCAGCTACACCCACACCGACGTGGTGGCGCGCTACCAGCGCATGCGCGGCAAGGAAGTGTTCTACCCCATGGGTTGGGACGATAACGGTCTGCCCACCGAGCGCCGCGTGCAGAACTACTACGGCGTGCGCTGCGACCCGTCGCTGCCCTACGACCCCGATTTCCAGCCTCCCGCCAAGCCTGACCCGAAGCGCCAGGTGGCGGTGTCTCGTCGCAATTTCATTGAGCTGTGCGAGGAACTGACGGCCCTCGACGAGCAGGTGTTCGAGGCGCTGTGGCGCAGGCTTGGGCTGTCGGTGGACTGGGATCTGCTCTACACGACGATCGGGCGCGACACCCAGGCCATCGCCCAGAAGGCCTTCCTGCGTAACCTCTCCCGTGGCGAGGCGTACATGAACCACGCGCCGACGCTGTGGGATGTGACGTTCCAGACCGCTGTCGCGCAGGCCGAGCTCGAGGCCCGCGACTATCCCGGCGCCTACCACCGCGTCGCCTTCACGAAGGCTGACGGCTCCCCCGTCTTCATCGAAACCACCCGCCCTGAGCTGCTGGTGAGTGTGTGCGCGCTCATCGCGCACCCCGACGACGGGCGTTACCGGGATCTGTATGGGCAGACGGTGACGTCGCCGGTGTTCGGCGTCGAGATTCCCGTCCTCGCCCACCGCGACGCGGAGCCTGGCAAGGGCGCCGGCATCGCCATGTGCTGTACCTTCGGCGATCTCACCGACGTCACCTGGTGGCGCGAGCTTAACCTCCCCACGCGCACGGTGATTGGCCGCGACGGGCGGTTCGCGCGTGAGACGCCCGAGTGGGTCACCAACACCGAGCCGTACGAGCAGCTTGCCGGCAAGACGGTGTTCTCCGCCCGCGAGGCCACCGTCGCGATGCTGCGTGAATCCGGCGCGATGACAGAAGAGCCGAAGGCCACCACCCGCAAGGCGAACTTCTTCGAGAAGGGCGACAAGCCGCTCGAGATCGTCGCCACGAGGCAGTGGTACATCTCCAACGGTGGCCGCGACGACGAACTCAAGGCCAAGCTGCGTGCCCGCGGCGAGGAGTTGCAGTGGGTGCCGGAGCACATGCGTCACCGCTACGACAACTGGGTGGAGGGCCTGAACGGCGACTGGCTGATCTCGCGCCAGCGCTTCTTCGGCGTGCCGTTCCCTCTCTGGTACCCGCTCGACGCCGATGGCGAACCCGACTACGACCATCCGATCGTGCCGGACGAGGCCGAGCTTCCCGTCGACCCGATGTCGCAGGCACCCGCAGGCTACGACGAAACCCAGCGTGGCCAGGCGGGCGGCTTCATGGCGGACCCGGACGTGATGGACACGTGGGCGACGTCGTCGCTCACCCCCGAACTTGCCTGCGGTTGGCAGCGCGACGAGGAACTGTTCAACCTCACGTTCCCCATGGACGTGGCCCCGCAGGCCCACGACATCATCCGCACCTGGCTGTTCTCCCGCGTCGTGCGCTCCCACTTCGAATTCGACTCGCTGCCGTGGAAGCGCGCCACGATTTCGGGTTTCGTGGTCGACCCCGACCGCAAGAAGATGTCCAAGTCGAAGGGCAACGTGGTGGTGCCCACCGAGATCCTCGACAAATTCGGCTCCGACGCGGTGCGCTGGCGCGCAGCCATGGCCCGCCCGGGGCTTGATTCGCCGTTCGACGAGTCGCAGATGAAGGTGGGCCGCCGCCTAGCGACGAAGGTGCTGAACGCATCGAAGTTCGCGCTGTCCCGCGCGGAGGGCGAGTTCACCGTCGACGAAGTCACCAACCCGCTCGACCGTGCGCTGCTCGCTTCGCTGCGCGGCGTGGTGACGGCAGCCACGGAGGCGTTCGACGGGTACGACTACACGTCGGCACTCGAGGCCGCCGAACAGTTCTTCTGGGCATTCTGCGACGACTACATCGAGCTGGTGAAGGAGCGCGCCTACTCCGACGACGAGGAGTCCCGCTCCGCGAAGGCCGCACTGCAGCTCGCGCTCGACGTGCAGCTGCGCCTGCTCGCCCCGTTCCTGCCGTACGTGACGGAGGAGACATGGAGCTGGTTCCGCGACGGCTCCATCCACCGCTCGGCGTGGCCCACCGTCGACGAGCTGCCGAAGGCAGACACCGAGCTCATGGACGACGTGGCGTCGGCGCTCATCGCAATCCGCGGCGCGAAGTCCAACGCGAAGGTGTCGATGCGCACGGAGGTCATCAAGGCCGCGTTCAGTGGCCCCGCCGACGTGCTGGAGCGGCTGCGCACCATCGAAAGCGACCTGCGCGCCGTCGGGCGCATCGTCGGCGACGTGACGTGGACCGACGGCGGCGACGAGCTCGCCGTCGACGTGGAGCTCGCCTCGCAGGAGTGATGTTCCCGCCGCGATCGGCCTCGGGAAGGTCGTTCGTCGGGAAGCGCCTCGGCTGAGACGCCTCCCGACGAATCTGCTCACCCCTTCACGCACAGGATAGTGCGCAACCGCGCGACCACCTCAACCAGCGGCTGTTCGCCGGTGGTCTGCGCCTCAATGACCTTGGCGAGGTCCTTGTAGGCGCCGGGGATCTCGTCGAGCACACCCTCGTCCTTGCGGCACTCGATGCCTGCGGTCTGCGCCGCGAGGTCATCGACAGTGAACGCGCGCTTCGCTGCCCGCCTGGACATCCGGCGTCCGGCGCCGTGCGAAGCGGAGTTGAGGCCCACCTCATTGCCGAGGCCGCGCACCACGTAGGAGCCTGTTCCCATGGAGCCCGGGATGAGTCCCAGGTCTCCGCGCCCCGCGCGGATGGCGCCCTTGCGGGTCACGACGAGCTCCACCCCGTCGTACGTCTCTTCCGAGACGTAGTTGTGGTGGCAGTTCACGCCCTCGTCGAAGCGCACGTGCGGGAAGTGCTGCACGACGACGGCCTGCACCAGCGCCATCATCACCTCGCGGTTGGTCTTCGCGTAGGCCTGCGCCCAGTAGAGGTCGTGGAGGTACGCCGCCATCTCGTCGGTGCCCGCGAGGAACACGGCGAGGTCGCGGTCGGGCAGATCGAGGTTGTGGTTGAGCGTCTTCGCCGTCGCGATATGGCGCTCCGCGATCTCCTTGCCGATGTTGCGTGACCCGGAGTGCAGCATGAGCCACACCCGGTCGTCATCGTCGAGCGTGACCTCGATGAAGTGGTTTCCGCCGCCGAGGGTGCCGCACTGCGCCACCATCTTCTGCCGACGATCCCCCACCCTCGGCGCGCGCAGCTCGTCGAAGCCGCGTACGAGCGGATCGAACTGCGCAGCCAGGCGCGGGTTGTCGTCGAGGATGGGGGCGTGGCTGTCGTGCTGGTGCCAGCCGACGGGGACCGCCGCCTCGATGGCGAGCCGAAGCGCAGAGAGGTCCTCGGGGAGGTCGTCTGCGGTGAGGCTCGTGCGGACGCCGATCATGCCGCAGCCGATGTCGACGCCGACCGCGGAGGGTGCGACGGCGTCGCGCATTGCGATCACGGATCCGACGGTGGCTCCCTTGCCGAGATGCACGTCGGGCATGACGCGGACACGATTGACCCACGGGAGCGACGCGATGTTGCGCAGCTGCTGCAGGGCTGCGTCCTCGACTTCCGACGGGTCGGCCCACAGGAGCACGTCGGCGTCCGAGCCGGGCAGTGCCGTGGGCAGGGTGGTGACCATTGGTCTGTTCCTTTCGTTCATATGGGTGCAGGCACACAACAAGGGCCCGGTCGCGCGCTGACCGGGCCCTTGTAAGGAAGTGTTTGGGTGTGCGTCAGGTAGACGGCACGGCGGACCGGTCACAGAAGACGAAGAACTTCTCACGCTGCAGTCGGGAGCACTGGTTCATCGTCATCTCCTTTCGGTCCAAAACGCCTGCGCAGGCGGACGCCTGCCCCATCAAGGTAGAGCACGCGCCCCGCCTGTGGCAAGGCGGGGCTCATCTAGGATCAGGCGAAGCGCGGTGCGCCCAGCGGCTTGGGCTCCTTTGCGGGAATGCGCTGGAGCCGCTGCAAGGCCTCCGCGATGGCCGCGTCGAGCTGCGGATCCTTATCGGATTCCCAGCTGTCGGGCGTCATCTCCACCTCGATGTCGGGGTCAACGCCGTGGTTCTCGACGCGCATCCCGGAGCGCTCAAACTGGATCCAGTAGCGCGGCTGCGTGACCTCGGTGCCGTCGACGAGCTGAAACCGCCCGTCGATGCCGATCACGCCACCCCAGGAGCGCTCCCCCACCACCGGACCGAGCCCGTGCTCCTGGGCAGCGAGGGTGACGATGTCGCCGTCGGAGCCGGCGTAGGGGTTGGTGACGAACACGACGGGGCCGCGCAGGCCCTGCGCCGGGTAGGTGCCGAAACCGTCGAGGTGGCGCGCGCCCGTGAATGCAACCACCTTGCGCATCAGCCGCTCCAACACGAGCTCGGAGGTGTGGCCTCCGCCGTTGTACCGCACGTCGACGACGATGCCGTCGCGCTGGGTTGCCTCGCCGATGAGTCGGTGGAACTCGGCCCAGCCGAAGGCGGTCATGTCGGGCACGTGCACGTAGCCGAGCTTGCCGTCGGAAGCGCGATCAACGTATCGCACGTTGTGTTTCACCCATTCGTGGTAGCGCAGCGGCACCTCGGAGGCCACCGGCACCACCGCGACACGGCGCTTCATGCGCCCCCGGGCGAGCGTGAGCTCAATCGCTTTCTCCGCAGTTCCGACGAGCAGCTCGCCGATGTGTTTCGCTTCGGCGGTGGGGTGACCGTCGATGGCGAGGATCACGTCGCCGGGCTCCGCGCCAACACCCGCCGCCAGCAGCGGGGAGCGTGCGCGGGGGTCGGAGGATTCGCCGGGCAAGATGCGGTCGATCACAATCTCCTGCTTGGAGTTGCGCCTGAATTCCGCGCCAAGCCAGCCGACGGGCACCCGCTCCCCCGTATTGGGCGGAATCACGTAACTGTGCGACGTGTTCAGTTCGCCGATGACTTCCCACAGCAGGTCAACCAGGTCGTCGTAGGTGGCAAGGTGGCCGACGAGCGGGCGGTACTGGGCCACCACCGATGTCCAGTCGACGCCATCCATGTCCTCGCGCCAGAAGTGGCTGGCCATGAGGCGTGTGGTCTCGTCGAACATCTGCTGCCAATCGGCGACGGGGTCAACGTCGCGGCGAAGACGGCTGAGGTCCACGCCAATCCTGTCGTCGTCCGGTTTCGAGTCGGAGGGTTGCACCCACACCTCGTCGCCAGAACGCACGACGAGACGCTCACCGTCGCCGGATACGGCCACGGCGTCGCACGCGTCGACGACCACCGTCGTCTTGCGCTGTTTAAATGAGAAGTGCTCGACGAGGTCTTTGGCGTCTTCGGTGCCGACGCGCCCGTCGCCCAGCACCGCACTCCCGGCGGTGGAGCGGGTCCAGATGACGCCGTCGGCGACGGGAAATACGCCACGGAACTGCCCGCTGGGGACGGGAAACACCGAGAGGCGGTCCTCGAAGCCGTCCACGTCGAGGGTTCCTTGCGGAAGGTCGCTGCTGTCTTGGTCGTCCTTCTTGGCGTCGTCGGTGGTGTTGGAGTCGTCGTCGGGTTCGCTGATCTGCCAACCGTCGGCGCTCACTCCGAACGGCGACGGTTCCTCGGCGCTCAGCGGCACCAGCCAGGGGCGCACGGTGTTGGTGAACGAGAGGTCGAAGGTGAGCTCGTCGTAGCTGGGGTCGATGGTGCGCGACGACAGGAAGATGAGGTACTTGCCGCAGGTGGAAAACTGCGGTGAGTAGTCGTTGAATTGGCCCCTGGTAAGCGTGAACGAGGCGTCGTCGGTGAGGTCGTAGCCGACGAGCCTGCCGAGCATACCTTCGTTGGCGATCGCCTCGCGCCACACGAGGTAGCGCCCGTCAGGTGAGAAGGTGAAGCCGCTGGGCTCGCCGTTGGGGGAACGCCCGATTTTCTTCAGCGATCCGCGAGCTACGTCGAGCAGGTAAATCGTGCCGTCGTGCGATCCGACGGCCACTTTGGAGCCCTGCGGGTTGGACTGCAGCTCTACAACGCGCCCTACGCGACCTTGCGCGAGGCGACGCACCGGCCCGTCGCCGTCGATGCCCTTGATCTCCAGGCAGTCTTCGCCTTCGATGTCGGAGGCCCAGATGGCTTTGCCGCTGCGACCGAGCAGCCGGGGTTCACGGATGCGCACACCGGGCGCGTCGGCCAGGGCCCGTGCGGGGCCGGATCGGTGGGTGAGGAAGTACGCTGCCCCGCGCCACTCGAGCAAGGAGCCGTCGCCGCCGTGGTCGGGGATGATCGCTTCGAGGCGCTCGCCAGGGGCGATGGAGACGGGCTGTGGGCGCCCGGTGGCGGTGCGCAGGTCGAGGAGCTCCGGGCGGCCTTCAAGCGAGGTCATGAGGTACAGCTGGCCGCGAGCGTGGTACACGATGCTCTTGCCGTCGGTGGTGGCGTCGCGCACATAGCCCTGCTCGAAGCCGTGCTTGGTGTGCTGCTTCGGGTTGCGGCCGGTGGCGGTGACCGACCACAGCTGTGCCTGGCCGCGGACGGCGTCGCCGCGATCAGAGGTGAAGATGATGCGGTCGTCGAACCAGCTGGGGCCGGCGAGGCTCGCCGCGGTGTCGGGCAGAATGCGCTTCCAGTCGGACTGGCCGTCTGCGGAGACCCACAGTCGGATTGCCATGCCGCCGCGGTAGCGCTTCCAGTCGTGCGGGCCGTGGAAGTTCGGGCTCGCAACGACGGTGCCCGCCCGTCCGACAGCGGCATCCATGGCGAGGCCGTAGGGCAATCGGGTGATGTGCCCGTCGAGCGAGACGGAGTACAGGTAGGTCAGCCCACGCGCCACGGTTTCGTGCGACGAGGCGATCATGATGTGCGACTCGTTTATCCATCCGGATACCTGCATTCTCGACGCGCTGAGCCAGGTGAGCCTGCGCGCGCCGCCGTCGGCATCTGTGACGTAGAGGTCCCAACCGCCGCCGGTGGTGGAGACGAAGGCGATGTCACGTCCGTTGGGAGCGAACCTCGGCGAACGTGGCGTGTCTTCACCCCGCGTCAACCGCGCCGCAGTGCCCCCACTTGTTTCGCCCAGCCAGAGGTCATCGTCAGCAACGAACACGATGTGTTTGCTGTGAATGTGCGGGTAACGCCGGTAGCCATGACTCATAAGGCCCCAGCTTAGTCATGCGCCGGGGTCCACCAGCTTCGTGAGCGGCGACAATCAGGCCGACAGGCCCCGATGCGCCTCGATCTCGGTGCGGGAAATCAGCTCAGGGCCTTCTTCGCCGCGCACCGTGGCTGCCGTGACGCGCACCGTCGCGATGTCGTCGTTGCTCGGCACCTCGAACATGACGTCAAGCAGCAGCGTCTCCAGGATGGAGCGCAACCCACGGGCGCCGGTGTTGCGCTCGAGCGCGCTGTCCGCGATGGCTTCGATGGCGTCGTCGGAAAACTCGAGCTCCACCCCGTCGAGGTCGAACAGCTTCTGGTACTGCTTGATGAGCGCGTTCTTGGGCTCGCGCAGGATGCGGGCGAGGGAGTCGCGGTCGAGTGGGGATACCGACGTGACCACCGGCAGGCGGCCGATGAATTCCGGGATGAGCCCGAACTTGTGGAGGTCTTCTTGACGCACCTGCGCGAAGACGTTGATGAGCTCGTGCTCCCCGTCGGTGTCGTTGCTGAATCCGAGCGCTCGTTTGCCGACGCGCTCTCGGATAATCTCATCCAGGCCAGCGAATGCTCCCCCGACGATGAACAGCACCTTCGTCGTATCGATCTCGAGGAACTCCTGGTGCGGATGCTTGCGCCCGCCCTGTGGCGGCACGGAAGCGACCGTGCCCTCGATGATTTTCAGCAGCGCTTGCTGGACGCCTTCGCCCGACACGTCGCGGGTGATGGACGGGTTCTCCGACTTGCGGGCCACCTTGTCGATTTCGTCGATGTAGATGATGCCCGTCTCCGCTTTCTTGATATCGAAGTCGGCGGCTTGGATGAGCTTCAGGAGGATGTTCTCGACGTCTTCACCGACATAGCCCGCTTCGGTGAGTGCCGTCGCGTCGCACATCGCGAAGGGCACGTTGAGCATGCGCGCCAGGGTCTGGGCAAGGTAGGTTTTCCCGCAGCCGGTGGGGCCGAGCATCAGGATGTTGGATTTGGCGACCTCGACGAGTTCCTCGTTCGCGCGGCGGGGGCGCTTCTGCTCGGCGCGGAGCCGCTTGTAGTGGTTGTAGACGGCGACGGCGAGGGTCTTCTTCGCATCGTCCTGGCCAATGACGTAGGTGTCGAGGAAATCGCGGATCTCTCTCGGCTTGGGCAGTTCGGATAGCGCAGGGGTGTCAACGGCGTCGGGGAATTCTTCCTCGATCATCTCCTGACACAGGTCAATGCACTCGTCGCAGATGTACACGCCGGGGCCGGCAATGAGGCGTCGCACTTGCTTTTGCGACTTGCCGCAGAAGTTACATTTGAACACTTCGCGGACATCACTCGCTGGTGCCATCGGCGGGCCTCCTCCCGGATTGGTTTCTCCACGTAAGCCTACCTACTCATCCGTGCAACTCCAGGTGGCTCGCCGCACGGCTGCAGCGTGGCTGGCTCATTGGCGGGCTCGCGCAGGTGCGCCTTCAACGCATTGGGGCCCCGAGGGGTGTTCACATTCCCCCGAGGCCCCAACACATCAGTGTTACGTTACGCCTGCTTCATCGTCGTGAAGATGTCGTCGATGATGCCGTATTCCTTCGCCTCTTCGGCAGTGAGGAACTTGTCGCGCTCGATGTCCTTCGAGATCTTCTCGACCGGCTGGCCGGTGTCTTCGGCGAGCATCTCCTCCATGCGAGCACGGATGCGCAGGATCTCCTTCGCCTGGATTTCGAGGTCCGACGACTGCCCGCGGCCACCCTCGGTGGCCGGCTGGTGGATCAGGATGCGCGAGTTCGGCAGGGCGAAACGCTTACCCTTGGAGCCCGCAGCGAGCACCACCGCGGCGGCCGAGGCCGCCTGGCCCAGGCACACCGTCTGCACCTCTGGCTTGATGTAACGCATCGTGTCGTAAATGGCGGTGAGCGCAGTGAAGGAACCGCCCGGAGAGTTGATGTAGATCGAGATGGGGCGCTCGGCATCCATCGACTGCAGACACAACAGCTGCGCCATCACGGCGTTGGCGATGTCGTCGCTGATGGGAGTGCCGAGGAAGATGATGCGGTCTTCGAACAGCTTCGTGTAGGGGTCGACGCGACGCACGCCGTAGCTGGTGCGCTCTTCCCACTGGGGGATGTAGTAATCCATCGACGGGCCCGCCGGAGCCATTCCGCCGGGAAGGGTGAATTCGCTCACTGGTTCGGTGCCTCCGTGTTGATCTGCGACGCACGCTCGTAGACGTGGTCAATGAAGCCGTATTCGAGTGCCTGCTCGGCCGTGAACCAGCGGTCGCGGTCGGAGTCGGCTTCAATCTGCTCGAGCGGCTGGCCGGTGTGCTTCGCGATGAGCTCGGCCATGGTCTTCTTGATGTGCAGCGACTGCTCCGCCTGGATGCGGATGTCCGACGCGGTGCCGCCGAGCCCGCCTGAGGGCTGGTGCATCATGATGCGGCTGTGTGGCAGCGCGTAGCGTTTACCGGGGGTGCCTGCAGACAGCAGGAATTGCCCCATCGACGCAGCGAGACCCATCGCCACCGTGGCGACGTCGTTGCTGATCCACTGCATGGTGTCGAAGATGGCCATTCCGGAGTCGACGGAGCCACCGGGCGAGTTGATGTAGAGGAAGATGTCCTTGTGCGGATCCTCTGCATTCAGTAACAGCATCTGAGCGCAGATGGCGTTGGCGTTCTCGTCGCGCACCTCGGAGCCCAGGAAGATGATGCGGTTCGCGAGCAACGATTGATACACGTTGTCGTTCATGCCCAGGCCCCCGGCGGCCGCCACTGCGGTGGGGTTCATTCGTTCAGTCACGACCCCCAACCTACCGGCACCAGGCGCCCGACCCAACACTTGGCTGAACTGTTCGCCGTCGGCAGAGTCAATAGGTACGACGAAAGGCGGCCCCGCGTGTGCGGAACCGCCCTTCGTTTGCTCGGCGTTGTGCGTTACTTGGCCTCGGTGTCGACGGCGATCTCTTCGCCGTCCACCTCGGTAACGATCTGCGCAGGAGCGTCCTCGGATGCGTCGTCAGCAGCGGCTTCCTCGGGCTCGACGGGCTTCGGCATCTCGACGACGTTGCCCTCCGCGTCCTTCACCGTCGCGGCGGCGCAGATGGCGGCGAGCGCCTTGCCGCGGCGCACCTCGGACATCCACTCAGCCATGTGGTTGTGCTCCATCATGTGCTGAATCTCGTCCTGGGGCGAGGTGCCGTTCATCTGGGCCTTCTGGAAGATGAGTTCCGTGAGGTCCTGCTGGGAGACGTCAACGGTGTGCTCCTCAGCGTACTTGTCGAGGATGATCTGGGCGCGAAGCGCCTCTTCGCCGCGACGATTGAGCTCAGCCCAGAAGGACTCCTCGTCCTCAGCCTCTTCGTCTTCGGCTTCCTCGAGGTACTGCTGCAAGGTGAGCCCAGCGCGGGCGAGCTGCTGCTCGACACCCTGGCGGCGGGCAGCGAGATCGTCGGCGAGCGTCTTCTCGGGCAGCTCGAAGGAAGTGGCTTCGACGACGGCCTCGATGATCTTGTCGCGCGCGTCGGCGATCTGCTCCTGCTTGGCCTGCTGTTCGACGGCCTTGCGGAGGTCGTCCTTCATCTCTTCGACGGTGTCGAACTCGGAGACCATCTGGGCGAACTCGTCGTCCACCTCGGGCAGATCCTGCTGCTGCACCTTCTTGACGGTGACCTCAATCTCGGCCTCTTCGCCTCGGTGGGCACCGCCCAGCAGCGTCGAGGTGAAGGTGACGACGTCGCCGGCCTTGGTGCCGGTGACGGCCTTCTTGAGGCCCTCGAGCATGTTCTTGTCGTCGCCGATCTCGTACTCGAGATCTTCAGCGGTAGCGTCCTCAAGTTCCTTGCCGTCCTGGCTCGCCTTGAGGTCGATGGTGAGGAGGTCGCCCTTCTTGGCCTTGCGACCCACTTCCTTCGTGGTGGCGAAGCGCTTGCGGAGCATCTCGATGCGCTCGTCGAGCTCCTCGTCGCTGCTCTGTGCGGCGTCGACCTCGACGTCAATCTTCTCAAAGTCGGGGAGGTCGAAGTCGGGGCGAACATCGAGCTCGGCAGTGAATTCGACCAGTTCATTGTCTTCGAGCTTGGTGACCTCGATGTCAGGCTGGCTGAGCGGGAAGAGCTTGTGCTCCTCGACGGCAGCACCGTAGGCGCCGGGCATGGCGTCGTTGATGGCTTCCTGCAGCACGACGCCGCGGCCGAAACGCTGGTCGATGACCGCTGCCGGCACCTTGCCCTTGCGGAAGCCGGGGATGTTCACCTGGCCGGCGATGTCCTTATAAGCCTTGTCAAGGTGCGGCTTGAGATCGGCGAATGGAATCTCAACAGTGAGCTTGACCCGCGTGGGGTTGAGCTGCTCGATAGTGCTAGGCACGAACTTGTCTCCTGAAATGGACGATTGTGACTGTGCAATCCTAGCGGTCCGTGTCAATCGGGTCACTCCCGCCGGGTTCAGTTCCGGGGCCTTCGAGTGCGCGCAGCTCTGCCGCGTCGGGCAGGAAGTGCAGCGAGAGGGAAGCCAGCAGGGCGTTGAGCTGCGCCCTGGCCGCAGAGCGCTCGCCCTCGCTAGCCCCAGCGACGGCCAGCCTCGCCACCTTCGCGGCGCGACGGACGTCGTCGGCCTTCTCAGGCGCGACGTGCCTGATCCCGACGGTTTCGGCGTGGCGACGCGCGAGCCCGTACGTCACTTCTACCCGAGCGGCGGCCTCCTCTGCCTCCCGGGGTGGGGCGTCGTCGGGGATCTGGTCGAACTCCCAGAGCGCGACGAGGAACGCCTCGGTCGTCCGTGCTGATGCGTCGAACAGCGCCGGTTGCTCGATGCGATAGACGATATCGAGCTTGCGCCCACCGTAGTCGGAGCGGACTTTCTCGACGCGCTCCCTCGCCTCCTCGATGCGCGGGATGCCGCGCAGGCCGCGCGGGTTCTCACCGCGCTGCCGTGCCAATGCGTATTCGACGAGGTTGTGTTCGTTGAGCGGCATGCCCTCGAGCGAGCGCACCGTGAGGCCGCCCGCTGGGTTCAACGCCCTGCGCGCCCACATGAGCAGCGGAACCAGAAACAACGCCAGCAGCACGAATGGCTGCGCCAACACCGTGGCCAGCACAATGATCGCTGCTATCGGAAGCAGGCTCCAACGACGCACCTGCGCGACGGTCAGGTACTTGCCTTCCAGCTCCCACGGAGGCATGCGCAGCACCTGGCGCGACGGGTCGCCGTCGGGGTTGGCGTAGCCAAGCTTGTGGCCATGGAACGCGAAACGCTCCGTCCATGTACGTAATGGGCGCGCTTCAAGGTCTACAAAGCGCAGCATGATGGTGGATGAATGGCTGTGCTGGATGACATCCACTCGCATGGCGATGGAAGGTCGTCGCCCGAGCCACAGGAACGTCTGCCCAGCCAGATCGATGAGTTCGGCGTCGAGGTTGGCCTGAGTCCAGTACGTTTCGCTGCTCACAGCTCCAGCCTCCCCGGCAACGCGCGCAACGGCCGGCCCGCGACAAGTTCCTTCGCTTCCCTGACGGTTGGGAGGTAGTGCAGCGCCAACGATTCCAGGATCGCCACCGCACGCTCGAGCGCGGCCTGCCGCTCCGCACGCGTCGCCCGAGCGTCCTGAGCGAGTCGCATCGCCTTCAGCGCGGTGTCTGCCGGGCCGCGGGCGTCGTCGGGGTAGTGCTGCATGCCCACTGCCTCAGCATGCGCTTTCGCTGTTTCAAATGCGACGGCCAACTCCCCCGCGAGAGTAGCTCGCTCGGGGTTGGATAGTCGCCCGTGCTCCGCGTCCCACCGCACCAGGAGTTCGGTGAATCGTCGGGTTTCCGGCAACGTGGCATCGAACAGTGCCGGACACTCGATCCGCATGATGACGTCCGACGCCAACCGCCCATACTCCGCCTTCAGCTCGTTGACCTTCCCGACGATGTCCCTGCGCGCCCCAGCGTCGTCTAGGAACCCGTGCAGCTGATACTCGTGCCCTCCTGAGACGTAGACGTGCGGCGCGGCGACGAAGCGAGGATGGATGAAGGCAACAGGGATGACTGCACAGAGCACGCCCACAAGGAAGGCGAGAGGGGGGATTGGGATACCCATGTGGTAGCTGGCCCAGAACCCGAACGCCCCGCCGACGCACACGCACGCCAGCATCGTGAAGGCGTAGGCGGGGTTGAATACCGTGATCAATTTGCCCGGCGGGAGTTTGTACGCGCCGACAGGGCGTCGCGTGTGGGCGGCGAGGGCGAGGTCACCCAGCTCCGGGAACTCGTCGATGTGGAGCGACGTAACGTTGAACCCCTTGGTGCCCGCGATTCTGGCGGTCTTCGGGCCGCCCTCGGGCCCGAACAGCGTAATCACGACGACCGTCCCGTCGTCGTACTGCACCGCGATGCTGCCGTCGAACGATGCCGCTTTGGCGTGGAAGTCGAGCAGTTCGACGTCGAGTGGCGGCCGTTCACGCATGCGCAGATCTTATCGCGTGGATCGCGCAGGACGTTCGTCGCTGCTATGATCAATCCGCGTTGCGGATGTAGCTCAATGGTAGAGCCCTAGTCTTCCAAACTAGCTACGCGGGTTCGATTCCCGTCATCCGCTCGAAGGCTTCCGGCCCTTGTCAAGAACGGTTTGACAAGGGCCGGAAGCGGTTTTCGAGGTGGAACATCCTGCCTGCTCGCACTTTCCAACACTCATGCGGGCAGCGTTACATCACATCGCAGTGAACGGGATCTGCACGACTGGCACCTGGACGCTATCCACAATGCCGGCGATGATCTCGCGTTGCGTGCGTGCACGCTGCTGCAGGAATGGCGACGTCGTCTCAGTGGCAGGCAGCGACTGATTCACTACCCAGGCCCAGGGCGTGATTCCTGCGCGCTCGAGGTCCCGCGCCAACGACTGCGCCTCGAGCACCGGCGTCGTTTCCGGAAGCGTCACCAGCACGGGGCGCGTCACATCCGAGTCTTGGAGCCGCTGGAGGGTGGTCGCCGAGTCATCTCGCCCGGACTGGCGCATGAGCTCTCGATGGTAGGAACCCGTGGCGTCCAGGAGCAACAGCGTGTGGCCGGTAGGGGCAGTATCGAGCACAACCCATTCCTCTTGGGCTCTGCCGACCACGTCAGAGAAGGCGCGAAAGACTGCAACCTCCTCGGTGCATGGAGACCGCAAATCCTCCTCTAGTTGAGCGAGGCTTTCAGCGTCGAGGGATGCCCCCTTCGTCGCGAGTACCTCGTCACGGTAGTGTGCGGTAACTTCCTCAGGATCGATCGAAGAGACGGTGAGCCCGGATGCTTGGGCAACGAGCGAGCCGTCCAAATGGTTCGCCGGGTCCGTGGTTGACAGGTGCACCGGCTTGCCGCTCCTCGCGAGGCCGAGCGCAATGTGCTGGGCGACGGTGGTCTTTCCGACCCCGCCCTTGCCCATGCAAAGCACAAGCTTGGGCTTACCTTCCGCCAGCTTGGCTATCAGGGAGTCGAGACCGACAGAGATTTCACCCGCATTCACAGCCTGCTGTGGAACATCACCGAGTGCACCTGGCTTCTCCTCAGGTTCGCCCAGATGCAAGAGCCCCTCTACGCCCATCACAGGCGAAGCGTGGAGCTCGATAGATACGATAGGCAGCGAACTGATCTCGCGCAGCGAATCATTCAGCGGGATCCCGGCAATGAGCTGACGCTCACGCTCATAGATCGACGTCGCAAGCTGGTCTGTTGCGGCCTGCGCCGGCAAGACGCCGTTTACGACGAGGGCGGTAGGGCTGATACCCAAGTCTTGCAGCTCGGCGGCTGACCTGTTCGCTTCCGCGAGTGTGCTTTCCTGGGCTCGCGCCACGAGGATCAACGAGGTCTTTCGCCGGTCAGCGAGTGCTTCAACCGCACCCTGGTACGTCTCTCGATGCTTCTCCAGCCCGGACATGGGGCCCAGACACGACGCATCTCCCGCTCCCTTACTGATAAAGCTAGACCAATCGCCGGGCAGCGACAGTAGCCGAAGCGTGTGGCCCGTGGGCGCCGTGTCGAACACCACGTGGTCGTACGCATCCGCCACGTCAGCGTTGGTGAGGTAGTCGGTGAATCGGTTGAAGCTGGCGATCTCCACCGTACAAGAACCCGAGAGGGTTTCCTCAGTGGCGGCGAGCACCTCCGCCGGGAGCACTGCGCGCACCGGCCCGAGAATGGATTCGCGGTAGCGCTCCGCTTCCACCTCAGGGTCAATCTCGATTGCGTCGAAAGTTGAGGCCCCTTCCACCAAGTCCGCCAACGACGTGAGGCTGGATCCGATTGCGCGCCCAAAGACCTGCCCGACATTGGATGCCGGATCTGTCGAGACGAGGAGCACACGCTGCCCGCGAGCTGCGGCTTGAGCGGCTAACGAACAAGACACCGTGGTCTTGCCCACACCGCCCTTCCCGGTAAAAAACGTGAACTTCGTGGTGAGTTCAGGAAGCGGCATCAGCACTCACCGCCACCGCAGCAGCCAGTGCTCGCGATGGGGAGAGACTGGGCCTGCTGCTCCCCTGCAAACTGCCGCAGCTGCGCCTCAGTGGGGTATGCAGCGGTGAGCACCACAGCACCGTCCACGACGGTGGCGGGAAGCGCTTCGACCCCGGCAACCTCCATCAGCGACCGCACTGATTCGCACTCCGCGAAGTCGGTGGGTGCCGATGCAAGGTTATGTCGCGCCACCTCGACCCCGTCCCGTTTCAGCGCACCCAAGGCGGCGTTGAAGTCCACCAAGCTTTGATCCACGTCGGTGCCACAGACTCCCGACGAGCAGCACAGAGCGGGTTCATACACATCGATGTGACGCATGTCATCCTCCAAACATTTCGATGAAAATCGTTACGTTGCAACGGTAACACAATTCGATACCCATCGAAACGTGCTACGGTTTCCCTGTGACCACACCTCGATCTGCCGATTGCTGCACTACCCCGTCGATCATCGATCTCGACGAGGCAGCCAGCGTGGCTGCATTGTTTTCGGCGCTAGGAGACCCGGTCCGACTGCAACTGACGGTGTTTATTCACCGATGCGCACCCAGCCCGGTCTGCGCCTGCTCGTTTCCCGAGGTCTTTGATCTCAGCCGGTCTACGATCTCCCACCACCTGACCAGGCTCGTCAACGCTGGAATCCTGGAGCGAGTAAAGAAGGGCAAATGGGCGTATTACTCAATCGCTGAGCACTTCGATACCTCGTTGCTCGCCGGTATCGAGGCGAAGTTCATGGACCACCACCAACACGCCGAGGAGCGTCCGATGAAAACTATCCTCTTCGCCTGCACCAAGAACGCCGGACGCTCCCAAATGGCCGCCGCCATTGCCCAGCAGCTCGCCGGCACCGACATGACCATCCTCAGCGCCGGAACCGACCCTGCCGACGACGTGCATCCCGAGGTGCGCGACGCCCTGGCTGAGATTGGACTCGAGCCACACTCACAGCCTGAGAAACTCGATCCTGCGACGGTGAGATCCTCGGACTGGGTCATCACGATGGGGTGCGGAGAATCGTGCCCAATCTTCCCTGGCACGAGGTACGAGAACTGGGATATTCCTGACCCGGCAGGCCAGCCGCTCGACGTCGTTCGCGAGATCCGGGACGCAATCCAGGAGCGTGTGCAGCACTTGCTCACCCGGATGGCGTAGTACTTCCTGGCAGGTCCCCCGAAGCGAATCTGCGCCAGATGGAGTAGACTACCGAGGTCCCACCACGGGAACGGGGCGTAGCGTAGTGGCTAGCGCGCCTGCTTTGGGAGCAGGAGACCGCAGGTTCGAGTCCTGTCGCCCCGACCACTCCCGCCGTGCCGCTAAGCCTGATCATCGAGTAGCAGTGAAGCTGCGTATCGAGATGCCGTACCGGTTTCGATACAGTCATGATGGTGGTGTTCTGGGGCTCGCGTTTGGCTGTTTTCG
>NZ_CAMYPD010000011.1 GCF_947286155.1 uncultured Tessaracoccus sp. | reverse complement strand
CGGCCTGAGCTCGCTGCCGAGATCACGATGCAGCCCGTCAGGCGGCACGGGGTGGACGCGGCGATTTTCTTCTCTGACATCATGACGCCCCTCGTGCTGGCCGGGGTCGACGTCGACATCGTGCCTGGGGTGGGGCCCGTGATCGACGAGCCGGTGCGCACCGCAGCCGACGTGGCGCGGATCACGTCGCACCGCATGGACGACCCGTCGGCGATCACCGAGGCCGTGCAGATTCTCGTCGACGAGTTGGGCGAGGTGCCGCTCATCGGGTTTGCGGGCGCGCCGTTCACGCTCGCCGCGTACCTCGTCGAGGGGAAGAGCTCGCGCGATCATCTCGCCGCCCGCACCATGATGCACGCCGACCCTGCGGCGTGGGAGCGGCTGCTCGCGTGGTGCGCGGAGCTGTCGGGGCAGTTCTTGCAGGTGCAGGTCGACGCCGGCGCGCGGGCGGCGCAGCTGTTTGATTCGTGGGCCGGGTCGCTCAGCCGGGCCGACTACGTCGCTTCCGTCGCGCCGCATTCGGCACGGGCGCTGGCCGCGGTAGAGGGGCGGGTGCCGCGCATTCACTTCGGTGTCGGCACGCGCCAAATCCTGTCTGACATGGCCCAATGCGGCGTCGAGGCCCTGGGTGTGGACTACCGCACACCCCTCGACGAGGCCGCCCAGCTCGTGCCCGGCCTCCCGCTGCAGGGCAACATCGACCCGGCCATGCTGGCCGCCGGCTGGGATGCGCTGGAGGCGCATGCCCGCGATGTCGTCGAGCGGGGCAAGGCCGCCCCGGCGCACGTCGTAAATCTCGGCCACGGCGTTCCCCCCACCACCGACCCGAGCGTGCTGACCGACCTCGTCGCGCTCATCCACGAACTATGAGCGCCGTCGTCGTCGGGGGCGGCCTAGCGGGGCTGCTCGCCGCGAGGAAGCTCGTCGAATCTGGGCACGACGTTGTGGTGCTCGAAGCGGCGAACGCGCCGGGCGGGATGATCGCGCCCGTCGAGGTGGGCGGCGTGCGCGTCGATGCTGGCGCGGAGGCGTTCGCCACCCGCAGCGCGGCCGCGCAGGCGCTGTGCGCGGAGTTGGGGCTGGAGGTGGCCGGGCCAGCGGGGCAGCCACACGTGTGGTGGAGCGACCGCATCGTGCCACTCGCCGACGGCGTGCTCGGCATCCCGGGATCGCTCGACGATCCAGCATTGGGGGTGCTGACCGCGGATGAGCGCGCGCAGGTGGAGCGAGACCTGAGCCTCGACCGCAGCGTCGGCTCCGACGCCACCACCGCCGGCCAGCTCGCAGAGGCGCGCATGGGCCGAGGCGTCGTCGAAAAGCTCATGGCGCCGCTCACGCGCGGCGTGTACCGCTCGGACCCGATGGATGTGCGCCTCGACGTGTTCGCGCCGAAGCTGCTGGAAGCGCTGGCCGCGGAGGGGTCGCTGCTGGGCGCGGTCGCCGCGCTCCGGCGCCCGGGACAGGCGGCGGTGGCGCAGCCCGTCGGGGGGATGTTCCGCCTGATCGACGAGCTGGCGGCGCCGCTGGATGTGCGCTGCGGGTGCGCGGTGTCCGCGGTGGAGCGCGACGGCGCCGAGTTCGTCGTGACTACGGGCGATGGTGAGTTGCGGGCCGAACGCGTCGTGCTCGCTACCCCCGGCGCGGTGACGGCGCGGCTGCTGGCCGGGCTGGGCGCGACGGTGTCGGAGCCTGCGGCCACCACGCCATCGCAGGTTGTGCTGGTGGCGAGCGACCACCCAGAGCTCGGCGCGGACCCCGTCGGATCTGGGCTGCTGATGGGCGAACGCGACGACGCCATCGTCGCGCGGGCGCTCACGCACTACTCGCGCAAGTGGCCGTGGGTGGAGGGCGTGCACGTGTTGCGGCTGTCGTACGGCGGGGCGGAGGCGCCGTCGCGTGAGATGGTGGCTGCGGATGCATCGGCGCTGACCAAATTGGATTTGAGCGGCCACATCCGCGACGTCGTCGCCATCTCGCACGAGATGCCCGGGCGCATCGCGGCCGACGAGCGCGAGGCCGTGCTGGATGCCGCGGCGTCCGTCGGCGTCGACGTGGTGGGCGCGTGGCTCGACGGCAACGGCATCGGGCCAGTGGTTGAGGCCGCGGAACGGATTCGGTGAGGAGCCGGCATGCATTTGAGGCTTGGCACGCGGGCATCGCTGCTAGCGGTAACCCAATCGGAGCTCGTGGCCGACCAACTGCGGGCGCTCGGGCACACCGTCGAGCTGGTGCGTATCCGCACCGGCGGCGACGTGGAGCGCGGCTCGCTCACAAAGCTCGGCGCGCTCGGCGTGTTCGCGGCGGAGCTGCGCACCGCCATCCTCGATGGGCGTTGCGACTTCGCCGTCCACTCGCTGAAAGATCTCCCCACCGCGGCGGTGCCGGGGCTCGTCGTGGCCGCCGTGCCTGAACGAGCCTGCCCGCACGACGCGCTCTGCGCCGCCGGGCGCCGGCTCGACGATCTGCCCGCCGGCGCGAAGGTGGGCACCGGGTCGCCCCGGCGGGTAGCCCAGCTGCGCGCGCTGCGACCTGACCTCCAATACGTCGACATCCGCGGCAACGTCGGCACGCGCCTGGCGCGGGTCGCCGACGGCGATCTCGACGCCGTCGTGCTCGCGGCGGCGGGGCTTCGTCGGTTGGGCATGGCGGATCAGATCGACGAGCTGCTCCCCATCCTGCCCGCGCCCGGCCAAGGCGCGCTGGCGCTCGAATGCCGGGCTGACAACGCCGAAGTGCTGCAGGCCCTGGCTGCCGTCGACGACGCCGACGCGCGGCGGGCCGTGGAGGCCGAGCGAGCGGTGCTCGCCGGATTGGGGGGCGGCTGCGCGGCGCCCATCACCGCGCTCGTAGCCGACGGCGTACTGCGCGCCGGGGTGTTCGCGCTCGACGGGCGGTCGTCGGCGCTGGTGGAGCGGCCGTTGGCCGACGGTGTGGCCGATGAGGCGGTGCGCGCGCTGCTCGACGGGGGCGCGGCAGACGTCGCGGAACTGGATGCGACGCGCCCGTCGCGGCTGGCCGAACTGCACGACGATGCCTCGCTCTGGCGAGGGGAAACGCCGCTGGCGGGGGTGCAGGTGTTCATGCCGCGCGCCGATGGGGCGCTCGCCGACGGGCTGCGGGCCACGGGTGCGGAGGTGTTCTGCCAGCCGGTGCAGGAGGTGGTGGATGTGCCGCTCGTCGGGCCGCTGCCAGCAGCTGATTGGGTGGCTGTGACTTCGGCAAACACCGTGCAATGCCTCGCCCGGCGCGGAGTCGGACTGCCGGAGGGTGCGCGCGTGGCTGCGGTCGGAGCGGCGACGGCGAAGGCGCTCGAGGCGGCGGGGTACGTCGTCGATCTCATCCCAGAGGGAGAGTCGAGCGGGCGCGCACTGGCTGAGGCGTTCCCCGATGGGCCGGGCCGCGTGCTGATTCCAGGCTCTGAGCTTTCCTCTCCCACGCTCGCCGACGGGCTGCGCGCGAAGGGGTGGGAGGTCGACGTCGTGCCCATCTACACCATGGCAGCGCTCGATAGCGTGCCTGACGAGGCCCTTCGCGCCTGGGGTTCCGGGCAGTTCGACATTGTGGTGGTCACGTCGGGGTCCGTTGGGCGGGCGTTCGACGCACTGCTCGGGTGGCGCGACGACGTGCGCGTCGTCGCGTTTGGTGAGCCGTCGCGGCGGGCGCTCGACGCCGCAGGCGTCCCCGTCGCCGCCACCGCGGCCACGCAGGATGTGGCCGGGCTCGTCGAAGCCATCGGGAGCACCCACGAAAGTTGACCGTTATCCTCCACCAAAAGCTAACGAGACCCGCTTTTCGAGCATTTTTTACAGGTGTGGAGGATAACGGTCATTCGGCGGCGCCCGCCGCGCTGCCGCGCGGTCTGCCCGCCATCGCTACCCGTCCGACCAGCACGCCCGGCCCCATCCGTCCGGCGCGGCGCCACGGCCCCACCCGTTTTGACCGTTTTCCTCCACGCGCGAAGAAAAACCGCCAAAACAAGGGGTCGTTAGCTTCTGGTGGAGGATAACGGTCAGGTTTTCCGAGGTAACGTGGGTGCCATGACCCACATTCCCTTCCGCCCGCGCCGCTTGCGCACCACCCCGGCCATGCGCAGGCTGGTGCGCGAGACCCGCGTCCACCCTAGCCAGCTCGTACTTCCTGCCTTCGTGGCCGATACCGAAGGCGACATCGCTTCCATGCCCGGCGTCCGGCGCCACACCACTGAGGGCATCAAGCGCGTCGCGGAAGACGTTGCGAACGCCGGCCTCGGCGGCATCATGCTGTTCGGCGTGCCTTCCGACGAGGTCAAGGATGATCGCGGCTCGCAGGCATGGGCCGAGGACGGCATTCTGCAGCGCGGCATCGCCGCTTGTCGCGATGCAGTGGGCAACGACACCGTCATCATGGCCGACACCTGCCTCGACGAGTTCACCTCGCACGGACACTGCGGGTTCCTCGCCGACGACGGCTCCGTCGACAACGACGCCACCCTCGCTGCCTACGCGTCGATGGCGATCGCGCAAGCCAGCGCGGGGGCGCACGTCGTCGCACCTTCAGGGATGATGGATGGCCAGATCGACGCGATCCGCGCTGCGCTCGACGGGGAGGGCCACATCGACACCGCCATCCTCGCCTACTCCGCAAAGTACGCGTCGAGTTTCTACGGCCCGTTCCGCGAGGCGGTCACTTCGACGCTGCAGGGCGACCGTCGCACCTACCAGCAAGACCCGGCCAACCGCCGAGAGGGCGTGCGCGAAACCCACCTTGACTTGGCCGAAGGCGCCGACATGGTGATGGTGAAGCCCGCCGGCTACTACCTCGACGTGCTCGCCGACGTGGCGGAGATTTCCGACGTGCCCGTCGCTGCGTATCAGGTGTCTGGCGAATACGCCATGATCGAGGCGGCCGCTGCGAACGGCTGGATTGACCGCGAGCGCGCCATCGATGAGTCCGTCACCGCCATCGTGCGGGCAGGCGCCGACATCGTGCTCACCTACTGGGGATTGGAGTTGGCCTCATGGCTGAAGTAATTGACATGGACACGCTGTTTCGTCGTGCGAAGGGCGTCATCCCTGGCGGAGTGTCGTCGCCGGTGCGCGCGTTCGGTTCGGTGGGCGGCACGCCGGTGTTCGTCGCGAAGGCGCGCGGTGCGCACGTCTTTGATGTGAACGGCCAGGACTACGTTGACCTCGTGTGTTCGTGGGGTCCGGCGCTGCTGGGCCACGCGCACCCCGAGGTGGTGGCCGCGGTGCAGGAAGCGGCGGCGAAGGGGCTATCGTTCGGCGCCCCCACCAGCGCCGAGGTGGAGCTGGCCGAGCTCATCCGCGAGCGGGTGCCCGCCGCCCAGCAGGTGCGGTTCGTGTCGACGGGCACCGAGGCGACGATGACCGCCATCCGCCTGGCGCGCGGGGCAACCGAGCGCAGCAAGATCGTCAAGTTCGCCGGCTGCTACCACGGGCACTCCGACGCGCTCCTCGCCGCTGCAGGGTCGGGGCTGGCCACCCAGGGTTTGCCCGGTTCTGCTGGCGTAACACTAGCCGCAGCGGGCGACACCATCGTCGTGGAGTACAACGACGTCGACGCGCTGCGGGCGGTGTTCGCGCAGGCGGGCAGCGAGATCGCGTGCGTCATCACGGAGGCGGTGCCGTGCAACATGGGCGTGGTGCCGCCGTCGGAGGGCTTCAACCAGGAGATTCGCCGCCTCACTGAGGAGCACGGCGCGCTGATGATCGTCGACGAAGTGCTCACCGGGTTCCGTACCGCGCCGGGCGGGTGGCTGGGGGTTGAGGGTGGCTATACGCCCGACCTCGTCACGTTCGGCAAGGTGGTGGGCGGCGGCATGCCGCTGGCGGCGCTCGCCGGGCGCGAAGATGTCATGCAGCTGCTGGCCCCCGTCGGGCCCGTGTATCAGGCCGGAACGTTGTCGGGGAATCCGCTCGCGACGGCGGCTGGCATCGCCACGCTCCGACTCGCCACCGACGAGGTGTATGCCCATGTCAATCGCGTTTCGGAGCAGCTGCAGGGGGCGGTGCACGACGCGCTCAACGCCGCGTCGGTGCCGCACGTGGTGCAGCACGCGAGCAGCCTGTTCTCGGTGTTTTTCCGCGGCGAGCCGGTGCGCAACTACGAGGACGCGAAGGCACAGGACACCGCCGCGTTCGGCCGGTTCTTCCACGCGATGCTGAGCCAGCACGTCGCGCTGCCCCCGTCGGCGTTCGAGGCGTGGTTCCTGTCGGCGGCCCACGACGACGAGGCCATCGGCCGGATCATCGACGCGCTCCCCGCCGCTGCCAAGGCCGCGGCCCAGGGCTGAGCGCGGCGGGCGCCCAGACGACTCATCCGCCCACGAGCCGGTCCAGATGCTCCTCGATGGTGTCGGCGGACAGCGCCCCGAACGCCAGTTCCTGCACTGTCCCGTCGGCATCGATGAAGTAGTGCGCCGGGATCGCTCGCACTCCGTACGATGCCGCGAGCTTCTGCGACTCGTCTGGGATGGCCGTGAACGTCAGGCCCAGTCGTTCGTTGTACGCCCGCACCGTCTCCTCGTCCTCGCCGAGATAGACCCCGACGATTTCCACGTCGTCGCGCGCCTTCGCTGCGGCAGCGACGTCGGGGGTCTCGGCGCGGCACTGCTGGCACCATGAGGCCATGAACACCACCCAAGTGGGCTTGTCTGCCGCGGCAAGGTCGAATGCGCCATCCAATGACGCAGCGGCCAGCCGGGGGGCCTGCTCCCCCACTAGGGGCCGCCGTTGAGCCCCAGCGACTTCCACCGTCGACGATGCCCCCGGAGGGGCCCCCTCTCGCCCGGAAGATCCGACAAACTGGTTGCCGACGATCAGCGCCATAGCCGTGATCGCTACGACGATGAGCAGTCCGACGAGCCCGCCGCGGCCTTGCGTGTGCTTAGCGGTACTCATGCGTAGGAGTGCAGTCCGCCGAAGAAGAGGTTTCCGAAGTAGGTGAAGATGATCGCGGCGAAGCCAAGCACCAACAACCACGCCGACCGTTTCCCGGTCCAGCCGCGCGTCACCCGCGCATGGAGATAGGCACCGTAGACCAGCCAGGTGACGAGCGCGGCCGTCTCTTTCGGATCCCAGCTCCAGTAGCGACCCCACGCGATGTTGGCCCACAGCGCGCCCAGCACGATCATGATGGTGAGCAGCGGGAACGTCGCCACCACTGACTTGTAGCCGATCTCATCGAGGATCTCCTGCTTCGGCCATCCCTTCCAAGGCACGTGGGGACCGAGCAGGTACATCACCGCGGCACCGAAGCCGACTGCGGCCGCACCGTAGGCGAGCGCTGCGCAGAACACGTGCGTGGTGAGCAGCGGCGAATTCTGCAGCGCTGGCATCAGCGGCTTCGCCTCATAGGAGAGCGTCGTGGCGTAGAGCAACATGCCGAAGATCACTGGCAATACGCCCAGCGCGAGCGTTCGCACTCGATACTTCCACTCCACAAGCACGTGCGCGAGGATCATGCCCCACGCGAACGACACGGCGAACTCGTAG
This sequence comes from uncultured Tessaracoccus sp., assembly GCF_947286155.1. GTDB lineage: Bacteria > Actinomycetota > Actinomycetes > Propionibacteriales > Propionibacteriaceae > Arachnia. The sequence continues at coordinate 55,687 of NZ_CAMYPD010000011.1, read as the reverse complement.
TGGTTCGCAAACGGAGCGTGCCCCGTCGAGATCGCGCGTGTGATGAGCGAAGCGGTGAGCAGCAGCAGACTCACACGCATCAGCGCTGATCCGAGCCACACGGTGCCTCGCGACGTTCCCCCTCGCTTCCCCTGCTCAGGCTCGTCCGCCGTCGACGCCGCGGGGTCGGCGTCGGCGCCTACGAGCGCCGTCTGCTTGACGCGGGCCGTCGCCTTGGCCTGGTGAGAGAACCAAAACGCCACCACATAACACGCGAACGACACCAGCGTCAGAACGGTCGTCGCGATAAGTAGTAACTGTGCAGTTTCGAGCATGGCTACGCCTTTCGTTCAGTGCCTTCCGTGGCGCCTTGGATTGAGCGGGCGAGTTGGTCGAAGAGCCGGCGCCGCGCCGAGTCCGGCTTGTCGGGGGTGGCCATCTGGATGCGGGAGCCGTCGCCGTCGGGGGTGACACGCACCCACTGTCGGCGGTGTGGCAGCCCCATCGTGAGGCAGGTTCCGACGATCAGCAGCGCGCACCCGATCCACACGATGACCGTTCCCGGGTCGCGCTTGACGATGAGGCTCGTGTACTGCTGCTCACGATCAAAACCGACGGTCAACTCCCCCACTTGCGCGCTCGACCCGGCATCAACGATCGCCTGCCCCAGTGGGGTGCGGGAATCGACAGGGTAGGTTTCCACGCGCACCTGGCCGGCCTCGAGGCCAGGGACCCGTGCGCCGGAGGCGTTGGCGATGACGAACACCTCCACACCCTGTTCCTCAAGCACGGCCACGCCGTAATGGCCCCGCTCGTCGGGCGTAGTCCAGGCCAGCGGGACCCCGTCGTGGAAGAGCTCTTGGCCCTGCGCATCCAACACGGTGATAACCGCTGAGATTCCGAAGGATGCCTGGTGGAAGTAGATGCCGTCGATGATGAGGGGATCGTTGACGCGTACCATCTGCCGCGAGAGCTCCGCGCCGTCGCGGCTGACGACGAGGTCGGAGACGTAGTCGATGGGGGTACCCCATTGGTCGTCGTAGGTATCGGTGAATGACCTGGCCTCGGCGGTGAGACCGGTGCCGTGGCCCACATCGCGGGGGATCCCGACGGTGAGATCGAAGTTGTCAATTCGGAAGCCTGCGAACGAGCTCACGAGGAAACCAGCCATCACAACCACGTAGCCCAGGTGCGCTGCCGCGGTACCGAACGGTGCCCAGTGGAAACGGTCGACATAGAGCGTCTCCCCGTCTTCATCCGCGATCACCCTCTGCCCAGATTTGCGCAGCGCGGCGGTCGCGGCGGCCAACGCGTCGGCTTGGCCCTTCGGGGAGTGAATCTCTGTGGTCAGCTTCGCGTGCTCGTAGAAGGTGGGGCGCACGTGGGTGTGCGGCCGGTAGGCCTTGCGGTACAGCAGCGGCAGCCGATGGGTGGTGCAGGCAATGATCGACAGCGCCAGCAGCGCGGTGACGGTGAGGAAGATCGGCGAGGAGAAGATGTGGAAAACACCGAGTGCGTCGACGACGTCCGTCCAACCGCCGTAGATGGGCCGCACCTGTTCGAGCCAGGCGGCTCGTTGGGCCGGATCGAAGCGGGCGGAGTCAGGCATCTGCCGGGCCAACACTCCAAGCAGGGTGAGCAGTCCCGTCGCGAGGATGAGGATGAGGCCCACCAACTTGTTGTAGAAGAAGGCGTACAGCTTCGCCAGCAGATGGCTCGGCGCGACTTGAATGTCGTCGTCGAGCGCGTCTCGCATTTGTGGACGCTCCTGCTGCTGCAACATGGGCCATCTCTCCTCAGGCTAGGCGGTCGATGTGCTGTGAGGCCGTCTTGGCCAGTTCCGAGTCGGGCGCCACCTCGAGCAGCTTCTCCCACGCGGCCTTCGCCTTCTCGATGTCGGCCGGTTGTTTGGCCATGTGGACGAAACCCAGGTTGTAGTAGCCCTCGGGCTTGTTCGGGGCAATCTTTGTGACCTGCGTCCAGCGCTGTTCCGCACCGGCGATGTCGCCGGTGTTGAAGCGGTACACGCCGCTCGAGAGGAGCGCATCAACGTCATCGGGCTTCACGACGAGCAGCTTCTCCCAGCAGTCGTAGGATTCCTGCCACTGGCCCGCTTCCTGATAGAGCGTGCCCAGCTCGCGCAGCGCTTCGACGTCTTTGGAGTTCTGCTCCAACCGCTGCTTCAACTCGCCCACACGTTTGGTGTCGAGTTCCTTGAATGTAGTCTGGCCCGCACCCATCGAGGGCATGCCCCCGGTTGGCGCATCGGGTGCAGGTTCGGGGGCCGGACGACCCCAGGCCTGCACCAGCAGCACGATTGCGGCCGCGAGCAGCGCGACGAGGACTTTGTTAATGCCCTGCGCAACGGTGGCCGGCTCTCGCTTCGGCTTCCGGTCAGTCGACTCCTCGGCGACGATGCTTTCATCGTCTTGGAGTTCCGCTAATCCGGGCGCAGACGACAGCCCGTCGCGCTGCGCGTCAGCCCATTCCTTCAGTTCGGGCGGCGCCTGGGCAAGGAACTCGTCGAGCGCCTGAACATCGACGCTGCCGCTAGCGCCACTCATCCGTTCTGTCCGCTCGCGGTCACCGGGCCAACGTCGATGCCGTGGAGGGCGAGCTGACCCTTGCGGGCGTAATCGGTGGCCTGGTTGAGCAACGAGGTCTGATACTGCGGGGCGTGGAAGCCGTGGCTGTTCTCGGAGACGTTCATGTCGATCAGGAACTGTGCGTTGCGCTGGAAGTCACGGGCCTTGGTCAGTGCTGCCGGATCAGCGGTGTCCTTGTTGGCCTCGATGTCCTTGATGAGGGCGTCGAGAGCGTCGAAGGCGACGTCGACCGAACCCTGCCAGCGTTCCTGAATCTTGTCGACGCGGGCCTGCATCTCATCCTCGGTAGCGTTGTGGCAGGTGAGGCAGGTCTGGTTGATCGACTCTTTGCTGCGCATGGGGCTGGCGATCTGATGGTCGGTGATCTTCTGCGCACCGTCACGCTTGTAGGCCATGTGGCAGTCCGCGCAGCCAACACCGTTGGCCGCGTGGGCGCCTTGAGACCATGTCTCGAAGTCAGGGTGCTGCGCTTTGATCACGTTCGCGCCCGTGAGCTTGTGCTCGAAGTCGCTCCAGCCGACCTCGTCGTAGTACTTGATTGCGTCGTTGGCCTCAAGGCCGTGGGTCCATGGGAAGGTGAGTGTCTTCTCCTCACCCTTGAAGTAGTACTCGACGTGGCATTGAGCACACACAAACGAGCGCATCTCCTGGACGCTGGCATCGCGGTTGACATCGTAGTCTTTGATGCCCTTGACATTTTCCATGTAGCGGGCGATGCCCTCGATAAACGCGGGGCGGGTGGCGCGCAGTTTCATGGTGCCGGGTTCGTGGCAGTCGATGCAGGCGATCGGGGCCTTGGCGTGCTGGGCGGCTTCGTTGTAGGGCAGCTTGTTCATCGCAGCCCAGCCAGCCTCGCGGTCGCCGTTACCGAGAGAGTCCATGACCTCGGGAAGCGAGGCGTGGCAGTTCAGACAGGCGCCGGGCTGCTCGAATTCCCGCACGCGACGGGTGAGCTGCTGATCCTCCAGCATGTACTCATGGCCACGGGGCTTGCGGTAGTCGACGGAGAACGCATAGCCCTGCCACATCGTCACCAATCGCGGATCCAGCTCGAGTTTGCTCGTCGCGACGCGCGTACGGGGGTCGTTCTTGGTGGGCGTGTGTTCGACGGTCTTCTGCGGATCCTTGCTCATCTCCTTCGTGGCGATGTGCCCTTCGTACTCACGCGGGAAGTTCTTACCCCACACCTCCGCGTCGTAGGTGGTCTCGTCGACGTTCACGACGTGAGTGAACGGTGCCTTGGCATCCTGCTTGTTTTCGAAGATGGTAGTGAGGAACCAGGTGAGTGCAGCCGCACATGCTGCGACCAGCACCAGCACCAGAATCGGCACCCAGCGGGCCTTCGGACCGACCCAGAGTTTCTACTCAGGTTTCTTGGTTGCATTGTCAGTCATGTTGTTCACCTCTTGTGACCCACGCCGTCGTGGCATCGAATGCAGGAGAGTTGTTCGCCGCGAGCGGCCGAACCGTGGGCAATGTCGTCGACCATCGCCCCATGGCAGTAGACGCAGGAATCCTCGACGATTCCCCTGTTGTGGTCACGAATCTTGATGTTCTCCGGGTAAGTGCCGGTCGTGAACCACAGTGAGTGGAAGAAGCCGTTGTCGGCCTTGTTGATGTATTTCGCCACGATGGAATCGTGCGGGGTGTGGCAGGAGTTGCAGGTAGTGACGTCACGGTGCGATCCCCTTGCCCAACCCTCATATTGTTCGTTCATCGCATGGCAGGCGACGCACGTCTCCGAGCTGTCTCCGAAGTAGTTGAAGAATCCGGAGTAATGAAAGGTGAAGCCCGTGACGCCGATCGTCACTCCGATCAACGCTGCGAGCGTGACGCCCATCCACCCCGTGAAGGCATGGGTGAAGTCGTGCCACCGTCGTTGGATCCAGCGGCCCATCGTCTACCCCCTTGATGCTCGTCGGGTACGGTTGAACGGGCTACTACTACTCGTAGTGAGTCAACTATACGACAACGCGTAGCAGGCCGTGCCGTTGGGGCGAAATTACACCGACGATTTCTCCGCCGCTCAACGCCGAGGCGATAGCGCCCGCGGATCTTCCCGCATTGCCCAACCATTTCCACGAGACGCTTCCCGACGACGTCTCGTCGCGTGCAGGCACCTGCAACCTGTGCGGCAACTGAGCGGATCATGTGTCACCTGCCTCCCGACGACGCCTCGTCGCGGCTAAGCTAGTGACACATGTTCCGGAACTGAGCCGCACAGGTTACCTCTGCCCGACGGGGTCCGCGCCGGCCGGCAGCGCACCGGCGTGAGCCCAACCTGCACCCGAACGCGCGAGCAGAATGAGCACCTACTAGGGTTGGGTATGTGGGCCCGGACCGGGCCCGAGACCCGGATGGAGAGCTATGAGCGCTGAGACGCAAGACTTCAACCTGGCCGCCGACTTCGACACCCCCACCCAGGATCAGTGGGAAGAGCAAGTGCTCAAGGTGCTGAATCGGAGGCGGCCAGAAGGTAAAGAGTTAGACATTGAGCAGGCCTACAAGCGTCTGACGAGTCACACGGTCGATGGCCTCGAGATCAAGCCGCTGTATAAGAAGGAAGACGGCGTGGAGGAGCTGGGATACCCCGGCGTCGCCCCCTTCACGCGCGGCTCGACGGTGCGCACTGGCCAGATGGAAGGGGCCTGGGGAATCGCCCAGCTCCACGAGGACGGCGACACTGCCTTCACGAAGAAGCAAATCCTCGCCGACCTGGAGCGCGGCGGCACGTCGGTGTTCCTGCGTGTCGACCCCGACGCCATCGCGGCAAGCGACGTCGCCACCGTCCTCGACGGTGTGCTGATCGATCTCGCCCCCATCTACCTCACTTCCAAGACGCAGCAACTCGACGCGGCGAAGGCCCTCGTCGACGTGTTCGCCAAGGGCGACGCCGACAAGGTTGCCGGTAACCTCGGCATCGACCCGATCGGTGCCGCAGCGCTGGCCGGCACCGAGCCCGACCTGAGCGTGCTGAAGGAGGCCGTCGAGCTCGCGAAGCCGTTCGCCAACGTGCGCCCGATCGTCGTCGACGCGACGATCTACAACAACGCCGGCGCAGGCGACGTGCACGAACTGGCCTACGCCATCGCGGTGGGCGTCGAATACGTCCGCGCGCTCGTCGACGCCGGTCTCACCGCCGACGAGGCGTTCGGCCAGATCATGTTCCGCGTGTCGGCAACCACCGACCAGTTCCTCACCATCTCCAGGCTGCGCGCAATGCGCACCCTGTGGAGCCGCGTGGGCGAGGTGTTGGAGGTTTCCGACGACAACCGCGGCGCGATCCAGCACGCCGTCACCTCGCTGCGCGAGCTGACCCGCTCGGATGCCTACGTGAACATCCTGCGCGCGACGATCGCGTCGTTCGCGGCGGCCGCCGGCATGGCGGAAGTGCAGACCGTCCTCCCCTTCGACACCGTTTGGGGGCTGCCGGGCGAGTTCTCCCGTCGTATCTCCCGCAACGTGCAGGTGCTGCTGTCGGAGGAATCCAACGTTGGCCGCGTGAACGACCCGGCTGGCGGTTCCTGGTTCGTCGAGTCGATGACCGAGCAGATGTGCGAGGCCGCGTGGAAGGTGTTCCAGGATCTCGACGCCGAGGGCTTCGCGAAGAAGCTCGCCGACGGCACCGTCGCGGCCCAGCTGGATGAGCTGAACGTCAACCGCGCGAAGCTGCTTGCCACCCGCAAGCTGCCCATCACCGGCACCTCGACGTTCCCGAACCACCTCGAAAAGGACGTCACGACGGTGCGCCCCCGCCCCGAAGCACCTCAGCTGAACGGGCTGAAGCCGATCCGCGACGCGGAGGTCTTCGAGGCCCTGCGCGACCGCGCAACTGCCGCGAAGGAAGAGGGCAACACCCCCACCGCGTTCCTCGCCTGCATCGGTCAGCGTCGCCACTACGGCCCCCGCGAAGGCTTCACGTCGAACCTGCTCCACGTCGGCGGCATCGAGACGCAGCTCGTGGAGAGCACCGACCCGCTGGAGTTCGCACGCCAGTTCACCGAATCGGGCGCCAAGCTCGCGGTACTGTGCTCGAACGCCGCCATGTACGCCGAGCACGGCATGGCAGTAGCCAAGGCCCTCAAGGAGACAGGCGCCCAGCGCGTCCTCCTCGCGGGTCAACTCAAGGAGCTCGGAGCAGAAAACCCCGAATCCGTCATTGACGGCAACGTCTTCGACGGCATGGACGTGGTCGAGCTGCTCGAGTCCGCTTTCGACCTGATGGGAGTAGCCAAGTGAGTTTCCCTCGTTTCAACAATGTTGATCTCGGCCATGCGGTGCCTGGCAAGGATCACCACAAATACGACGAAATCCTCGAGGCAGCCGGCTACTCAGAGGGCTGGCAGACGCCGGAGCAGATCCTCGTTCCGCCGCTCTACGGCGACACCGATCTGAACGATCTCGACTTTCTGCACACCTACCCGGGCATGCCGCCCTTCCTGCGCGGCCCCTACCCGACGATGTACGTCAACCAGCCGTGGACCATCCGCCAGTACGCCGGATTCTCCACCGCTGAGGAGTCGAACGCGTTCTACCGTCGCAACCTCGCCGCTGGCCAGAAGGGTCTGTCGATTGCATTCGACTTGGCCACGCACCGCGGCTACGACTCCGACCACCCGCGTGTGGCCGGCGACGTCGGTATGGCCGGTGTGGCCGTCGATTCCATCCTCGACATGCGTCAGCTGTTCGACGGCATCCCGCTCGACCAGATGTCGGTGTCGATGACGATGAACGGCGCGGTGCTGCCCATCCTGGCGCTGTACATCGTCGCGGCGCAGGAACAGGGAGTGCCATACGAGAAGATGACCGGAACCATTCAGAACGACATTCTGAAGGAGTTCATGGTCCGCAACACGTACATCTACCCGCCGCAGCCGTCGATGCGCATCATCGCCGACATTTTCGCGTTCACTTCGTCGAACATGCCGAAGTTCAACTCGATTTCGATCTCCGGCTACCACATGCAGGAAGCCGGCGCGACGGCGGACATCGAGATGGCCTACACCCTGGCCGACGGCGTCGAATACATCCGCGCTGGCGAGTCGGTGGGCCTGAACGTCGACCAGTTCGCGCCGCGTCTGTCGTTCTTCTGGGCGATCGGCATGAACTTCTACATGGAGGTCGCCAAGATGCGCGCCGCGCGCATGCTGTGGGCGAAGCTCGTGAAGGAGTTCGGCCCGAAGAACCCGAAGTCGATGAGCCTTCGTACGCACTCGCAGACCTCCGGCTGGTCGCTGACCGCGCAGGACGTCTACAACAACGTCGCGCGTACCTGTATCGAGGCCATGGCCGCGACGCAGGGCCACACGCAGTCGCTGCACACGAACGCCCTCGACGAGGCCATCGCGCTGCCAACCGACTTCTCGGCCCGCATCGCCCGCAACACCCAGCTGTTCATCCAGCAGGAGTCCGGCACCACCAAGACCGTCGACCCGTGGGCCGGCTCGGCGTACGTCGAGCGCCTCACCCGCGAGCTCGCTGGCAAGGCATGGGAGCGCATCCGCGAGGTTGAGGAAGCCGGCGGCATGGCTAAGGCTATCGAGGCTGGCATCCCCAAGATGCGCATCGAGGAAGCCGCCGCCCGCACCCAGGCCCGCATCGACTCCGGGCGCCAGAGCCTCGTCGGTGTGAACCGCTACCAGGTGGAGGACGACGAAGAGCTCGAGGTGCTCAAGGTGGACAACAAGTCCGTCCGCGAGCAGCAGATTGCGAAGCTCGAGCGTCTGCGTGCTGGCCGCGACGAGGAAGCCTGCCAGGCTGCCTTGGAGCGCGTCACGTGGGCTGCGGCGAACCCGGATCCGACGGATCCCGACCGCAACCTGCTGCAGGTATCCATCGAGGCAGCGCGCGCGCAGGCCTCCGTCGGCGAAATCTCCGACGCGTTGGAGAAGGTATTCGGGCGGTACACGGCGCAGATCCGTACCATTAGCGGTGTGTACCAGGCAGAATCCGGATCCAGTGAGTCCGTCGACGAGGCCCGCAAGCTCGTCGCAGAGTTCGAGAAGAAGGAAGGCCGACGCCCGCGCATCCTCGTCGCGAAGATGGGCCAGGACGGTCACGACCGTGGCCAGAAGGTGATCGCGACGGCGTACGCCGACCTGGGCATGGACGTCGACGTAGGCCCGCTGTTCCAGACCCCCGAGGAGACCGCACGCCAGGCCGTCGAATCCGACGTGCACGTCGTGGGTGCCTCCTCGCTCGCCGCCGGCCACCTCACCTTGGTGCCGGCCCTGCGCGAGGAGCTGAACAAGCTCGGCCGTCAGGACATCATGATCGTCGTGGGTGGCGTGATCCCGTCGCAGGACTTCCAGGAGCTCCGCGACCACGGCGCCGACGCGATCTACCCGCCCGGCACAAACATTCCAGAGTGCGCCGTTGACTTGCTGACCAAGCTCAACGAGCGTCTCGACGCGGAATGATCGGCTGATCGCAGCATCGTGGGCCCGTTCCCTTCCAAGGGGCGGGCCCACAGCCTTATCGGAGGCGTGGCACCATCTCGCCCCGCTGCCTCTGAGTAGCAGCACTCAGCTACGCTGACACCCGACGCACCTAGCCTTCAAGGTTGAGGAGGCATCATGATCCGTTTCACACCGTCCGCCTGGCGTCGCGGCGGCGAAGCCGTCGAGCACGCCGCCGACGCGGTGCACACCAGCGCGCACTCGTTGCGCACTCCCTTGCTGCCCGACGGTGACCTCGAGGCGCTGGAGCTCGTAGGCCATGCGTCGAGGATTGATGCTGCCGCCTACCGCCTCGACGCAGCCATCGCAGGCGCCTTAGCGCAGCGGATACACGATGCAACGACGCTCGCCCGCGAGGATGCGGCCCGTATGGTGGAGACGGCCAGGGAGTACGAAGCCATCGAGGCGCGCTCGGCCGACGTGTGGGCTGAGGAGATCTGATGGACGCCCTCGTCGAACTCGGGCTATCAGTACCCCACCTCACACCCGACGCGTTCCGCGCCCGCGCCGACGCGCTCGTCGCGCTCGCTGAGGCCGCAGGCACCGCCGCCTGCGACGTGCGGGCAGCCACGCGCACCGTGCTCGACAGCAACGCAAGTCCGACGGCCGACGCGTTCGCCGCCTACACCGCCCGCCCCGACGGCAGCGCGGCCAAGCTGGGTGAGCTCGCCGCCGACGCCCGCGTCGTGGCCAACAGCTACGTTGAGGCGGCCGAAGCGACGTCCCGGGCGCTCGCAGAGATCAACGCGCTCGATGCGAGGTACGCAGCCATACTCGACGCCCTTGGCGGCACCGACGCAGCCACGCGCGCACGCTGGTGCACCGCGCTGCTCCCCGCCGCTCGCGAGGAGCTGGCCCACATCGAGGAAGCCGCCGTCGAGGCGCTCCACTGCGCTCTCGGCCCGCACGCAGGCCACGGCGTCGCCGCGCCGAGCTTCGAGGAGCGCTGGCGCTCCATCATCGACGACGCCCCCGCCCGCGCCGCGGAGGTCATCGTGATGGCAGCCGAACGCGAAGCCCGCCAGCTCGGCATCCCCGATACCGCCGTCGAGGTCACCGCCCTCGACGGCCCTGCTGGCTATGACTGGGAACGCCGCACGGTACTCGTCGCTCCGGAAACGCTCGAACTCCCTTCCGCGCTCGACGCTCTCCGCCACGAACTCCACCACGCGCGTCACGGCGAGCCGATCACCGCCTTCCCGACATTGCAGCCGGACGCTGAGGCGAGCCACTGGCTCGACGAACGCTCCGGTGTGCCGCCGCTGCCGGCTCGAGGTCGGGCGTAGTGAACCCACTGCCCGAACCGATCGAAGCAGCGTACGCCGCCTACCAACACGTCGGCGACGCTGCCTCGCTCAGCACGCTGCATCAGGCCATCGTCGCGAGCCCCGACTACACCCGATATCTGTCGTGGCTGCCGGCGGTGGAGATCTTTCTCGAGAAATCCAGGGAACACGACGCCGTCCGGCTCCTGGAGGAGCATCTGCCCGCGGGCTTCTTCAGCCCCGTGGTGCACGCCTATCTCGCGCGAGGGTTCCTGGCGCTCGGCGACATGGATCGGGCCCGCGCCGAGGAGCAACTGGCGTGGCACGCGCTCGGCACGATGGTGCGCTCGGGTGACGGCACGAAACAGTCACCGTGGCGGGTGCTGTACGTCGACGACGTGCACGCGCTCTTGGCGCATCAGCAACAGCGCCCTCGCCGTCAGCGCACCGACGGCGACCTCGACATCATCACGTGCACCGACGGCACCACGTACTATTTCGCGTACCTGGGCGAGCACCGCTGAACCGCCCCGCGCAGCGAGCTCGCTACCGGTTGACACCCGTGGGCGGCATACCCGGCGAGGGGCGACGATTCCCGTCGCTGTGGCTCTCGCCCGGCGTCGGCGTGCTGGGGTTGGCCGACTGCGTGGCACTCGGCGACGGCGCCTCCGGGCTCTCGCTCGGCGAGGGTGCCTCCGGGCTCTCACTCGGCGACGGCGCGTCCGGAGATGGGGATGGGCTGGGCTCCTCGACGGTGTACGTCACCGCCGCCGCGGCTTGCGCACCGGAGCTGCCGATGCGCGCCTGGTTCGTCACGGTGTAATTGCCGGGCTTCGTGGCGGCCGTGAATTCGCGAGTGTCGCGGAACGTAACCGGCTTGCCTTCCACCGTCCACTGGGCCCTGCCGAGCGTTACGGGGGCGCCACCGTCGAACGTACTTTCGACGACCACTTCGCGGTTGGTCTGCGTGGGGTTGAGCTGGTACGCGGTGCTCGACTTCACGGTGCCCTCACCGCCAGCACCTGACCACGCGATGACGGCGTCGATGCTGGCTTGTTCGTGCGGCTCGGCGTCGCCGGACAGGATGCAATCGTAGGCAACGGTAGCGCTCTCGCCTGCCTTGACGGTGACCGTCGGCGTAGCAGCCTCGCAGGCCCAGGCGGCGTCAGAGCCCTCCACCGTTACTTTGATGGAGAGCTCATCGGAGGGGCTGGGGTTGGTGATCGATACGTTGCCGGCAATCACGGCGCGCGTGTATTCATAGTCGCCGGGGGTGGCCACGACGGCGTACTGCGTGGAGACTGTGGATCCGCCCGGCACTGTGCCTAGCGACGACTTCGATGCGGTGTTCGTGATAGACCACTGGTACTGCATCGCTACGTCGGGGTTCGCGGATACCTGCGCGACAGGCTCCTCGGCCGCCGATGCCTGGCCGGGAAGAGACGCAAACACCAACGCCATCACTCCAGCACTCGCAGCGAATACCCGAACGTGTTGCTTGGAACGCTCGATGTGCATCACGCACTCACCTTTCTTCCAAGGGCACAGCTCGCCCAATATTACCTGACGACCGGGGCACTCCCCAGTAACGACCACATCACGGGTGCAATCGGCCGGGGTGAGGTGCCCGCCATCGGGTTCCCACGAGGTGTTCACGTGATGCTGTCTCGACCCAGCCGCACCCACCGTCGGAATTGTCGGAGGCCCGAGATAGGGTTGATGACGTGCGCAAGATCAACGTCGACGAACTGGCTTCTCACATCCGCGAAGGGTCGCGAGGGCACATCGCTCGCGCCATCACCCTCGTGGAGTCCACCAACCCTGAGCACCGTCAGCTGGCCCACCAACTGCTGCGAACCATCGCCCCTGAAACGGGCAAGGCGTTCCGGGTGGGCATCTCGGGCGTGCCTGGTGCGGGCAAATCCACGTTCATCAACGCCATGGGCATCAAACTCGTCCAAGAGCGTCACCACAAGGTGGCCGTGCTCGCCATCGACCCCAGCTCTTCCCGCACCGGAGGCTCCATCCTCGGCGACCGCACCCGCATGGGCGAGTTCGCGTCGCTCGACGACGCCTTCGTCCGTCCTTCACCATCGGCCGGGCATCTCGGCGGGGTGGCGCGCGCCACCCGCGAGTCCATGCTGGTGCTCGAGGCGGCTGGCTACGACGTCGTCCTCGTCGAAACGGTGGGCGTGGGCCAGTCGGAGGTGGCGGTGTCGGGGATGGTCGACACCTTCCTCATGCTCCAGGTGGCGCGAACAGGCGACCAGCTGCAGGGCATCAAGCGCGGCATCCTCGAACTCGCCGACGTCATCGCCATTACCAAGGCCGACGGCGACAACGAGGGCGAGGCGCGCGTCGCTGCTCGAGATCTGAGCATCGCCATGAAGCTCGTCACCAGCGACACGGAGAAGCGACGCGCCCCCGTACTCACGTGCTCCAGCTACACCGGCGCGGGCCTCGACGAGGTGTGGGACGCCGTCGTGAAACACCGTGAAGAACTGGAAGCGCAGGGCGTACTCACCCGACGTCGCCTCGAGCAGCAGCGCGAGTGGCTGTGGAATATGGTGCGCGGCGAGCTGGAGGAGGCCCTGCGCACGTCGCCGTCGGTGCAGGCCGTCGCGGCGGAGGTCGAGGCCAAGCTCGCCACGGAAGAGCTCAGCGCGCTCGAAGGCGCCGAGCAGGTGCTGGCGGCGTTCGCGAACTCCGTCGACACGCTCGGCTGGGCGGGCGACGACGTCGAGAGTGCGGCCTTGCACGGCAAGTAGGTACACTTGCCGAGGATTGGGCCAGTAGCGAGCGAGAGGAGGATCCCGTGGGCGTCTTCGACAAGGCGGAACGCAAGATCGATTCTGTGGTCGGCAAGGTGTTCGCGCGCGCTTTCAAAGGCGACGTGCAGCCCGTCGAGATTGCCGCAGGCATCCAACGAGAACTCGAGGCCGAGTCGAAGCTGCTCAGCAAGGGCAAGCGTCTCGTCCCTAATCACTTCCTCGTCGGCCTTTCGCAACACGACTATGAGCGTCTCTTCCCGTACGCTCGCACGCTGAACGCCGAGATCCTCCCTGGTATCCGCGAGCACGCCGCCGAGAACAACTTCGTGTTCAGCGGCCCGATTGTCATCGAGTACGAGCTGCAAGAGCACCTCCCCACCGGGCAGTTCACCATCCGTAGCGAGGCCGTCGAAGGAAAGTCCGACGCCAGCGCGTCGGGCGGACGACTCGTCGTCGAGGTGCACGGTGTGCGCCATCCCCTCGTTCCGCCGGGCCTGGTGGTGGGCCGTGGAGCCGATTCCGACCTACGTCTCAACGACCCGGGTGTGTCTCGTCGACACGCGCTCATCACGGTGTCTGGCACACCGGAGCGCCCTGTGGTGACGATTGAAGATCTAGGCTCCACCAATGGCGTCACCGTCAACGGCACGAAGGTCACGAAGACGGCTCTGAGAGAAGGATCACGCATCGAGATCGGCAACACGCGCATGCTGGTGCACGCGCCGTCGGAGATGTAACCGCGTGTCCGAGCTCATCGTTGCGACGACGAAAATCGTCTTCCTCTTGCTGTTGTGGCTGTTCATCTTCTTCGTGGCAGGCACAATTCGCTCCGACGTATTCGGCCGCCGTGTCCCCGCATCATCACTCAGCGCCATCCCAGCCGATCGCGGGCGTCCTGAACATCACCGCCTCCAGCATGTGCCCACGCGTTTCGCCATCACGAACGGCCCGCAGCAGGGCATCGCCGTCGAAGTGCAACCGACGATCAACCTCGGCCGCTCCGCTGATTCGACCCTGCTACTCGACGACGAGTTCTCCTCGGCCCGGCACGCCCAGCTCGTGCAGCGTGACCAGGAAACCTGGCTCGTGAGCGATCTCAACTCCACCAACGGCACGTTCGTCAACGGCAAACGCGTCGGCGACGAACCCGTGCCCGTCACCGTCGGCGACGTGGTCCGTATTGGCCGCACCCTGATGCGATTGGAGGCCTGAGGCATGTACTCCATCCGCTGGGCCGCCCACTCCGAGGTCGGGCGCGTGCGCAAGAACAACCAGGACGCGGCCTACGCGTCGCCGACGATGCTCCTCGTGTGCGACGGCATGGGCGGCGCCGCAGCCGGCGACCTGGCCTCCGCCGTCGCCGCCACGGAAGCCAAGCGCACCGACCGCAGGCTTAGCGACCCCGACGACATGCTCGCCGCCATCGCTGGCATTATCAACCGCGCCAATCTCAAAATCAGCGACCTCGTGGAAGAAGACGCCTCTATCGACGGTATGGGCACCACGTTCTGCGGGGCGATGTTCAACGGCGAGCAGTTCGCCGTCGGGCATATCGGCGACTCCCGCGGCTACCTCCTCCACAACGGCGAACTCACCCAGTTCACCCACGACCACTCCTGGGTGCAATCGCTCATTGACGAGGGCAGGCTCACCCCCGAGCAGGCCGCCACGCACCCCCATCGCTCCCTCATCCTGAAGGTGCTGAACGGGCAGGAGGGCTTCGATCCCGACCTCACCCTCCTCGACGTCGCTGAAGGCGACCGCCTGCTGTTTTGTTCCGACGGGTTGAGCGGCCTCGTCGACGACGCCACCATCCGCAACGTGCTGGCCAGCCAGGATGTCGACGACGCCTGCGTTGAGCTCGCCGGACTCGCCAACGAACACGGCGGACACGACAACATCACCATCGTCATCGGCGAGCTGGTGCCACAAGACGATGCGCTCGACGAACGCCCCGGTGAGCTGTTCGGCTCCGCCATCGAGGTGGAGGTGCCGAAGATCGGCGCCCTGGCTGCGAAATCTGGTAAGCCGAGCGGGTATCCGTCGGCCCCGAAGCCCGCGCCGGAAGCCGAGGCCACCGAGCAAACACCCGACGAGAGCGCCCGCTATGCTCCCAAAGACTCCGGGCGAGGATGGGTTGGCCTGTTCTCGGCGTGCATGGCCGTTGCGCTCGTGATTGGCGTGGGGGCCTGGGGCCTGGAGCGTTTCGTGAGTTCCCGCTACTACATCGCGCCTGCGGCGGGCACCGTCGCCATCTACAACGGCATGCCGGGCTCGCTGCTCGGGATGCCGCTCAACACCGTCGCAGAGAGCACCGACGTCGCCGTCGATGACCTACCCAAGTTCCATCGCAACGCGGTCAATAACACCATTGCAGTGCAAGATCTTGACGCGGGCAGGGCCACAGCGGAGCAGTTGCGCGGCCTCGCGGAGCGCTGCCGGGCGGTGCGGGACCAGCGGCTCAAACCCGTCAATGCTGCTCCCTCCCCCAGCCCGTCGCCGACGGCCGTCGCGTCGGTTCCTGGCCTGCCGGTGCCGGAAGGCCAGGAGCAGGCGAACGACGTTGAAGCCGGCTTCCCGACGCACCTCGCCCCCATGACGCCTACCGCCACGGCGGAGGCAGACCCCGAGAGCTGCTGACATGAGTGTTGCTGTCCAGCCTGAGCTGTCAGGCGAGGTGATCGTCTACCGGAAGCGCCGCGGGGTTGAGCTCGGGTTGCTGCTCCTGGCGCTCGCCATCGGGTACGGCAGCTGGGTTACCGTGCACCTGAATGTGACCGGCGCGTTGCCGCTCGACTGGGTGCGCGCAGCCATCATCTGGTTTGGGCTCGGCATCGCTGCGCACATTGCGGTCGGGTGGAAGCTGCCGTACGCCGACCCAGTGCTGCTGCCGTCGGTGTTCCTACTCAATGGCATTGGTCTGGCGATGATCGCCCGCATTGACCTCATCCCCGACGTGCCGAAGCACGACGCCGAAATGCAGCTGGTGTGGACGCTGCTCAGCGTGGCCGTGTTCATCACCGTCGCCTGCTGGATGCCCGATCACCGTCGCTTGCAGCGCTACCCGTATCTGCTGTTTCTGTTCTCGCTGTTCTTGTTGTTGCTGCCGCTCACCCCGCTCGGCGTTGAGCTGAACGGTGCGCGCATCTGGATTCGCGTCAAACAGTTCAGCTTCCAGCCTGCCGAGATCGCGAAGATTGCGCTCGCCATCGCGTTCGCCGCCTACTTCTATGAAAAGCGCGACGTGCTCGCCCTCGCCGGCAAGAAGGTGCTGGGCATCACCATCCCCCGGGCGCGAGACTTCATCCCCATCGCCATCATGTGGACGATGGCGCTCATGGTGATGGTGTTCCAGCGCGACCTGGGCATGGCGCTGCTGATCTTCGGCCTGTTTACGGTGATGCTCTACGTCGCCACGCAGCGCGCATTTTGGCCCATCCTGGCCTTCCTCATGTTCATCGCCGCAGCAGCAGCCGCATACCTGTTCACCTCGCACGTGCCGAAGCGCGTGCACAACTGGTTGGATCCGTTCGCCAACACCGACGCGAACGGGCAGATCATCAATGGTCTATTCGGCATGGCTTGGGGCGGGTTGTTCGGCCAGGGATGGGGCGAAGGCCGACCAGGGCTCACGCCGCTGGCGAAGAGCGACTTCATCGCCACTGCGCTGGGCGAAGAGATCGGCATCGTCGGACTGATGGGCATCATCCTCGTGTACACGTTCATCATCATGCGCGGGCTGAAGACCGCGCTGATCTGCCCCGACGGTTTCGGCAAGCTGCTCGCGAGCGGGCTCAGCTTCATCCTCGCGCTGCAGGTGTTCTCGATTATTGGCGGCGTCACGCTGTTGCTGCCCCTCACTGGCCTCACCACGCCGTTCATGAGTCAGGGCGGGTCGTCGCTGCTCGCGAACTGGTTGCTCGTCGGCTTGCTCATGGTGATCTCCCACCGGGCGCGCATGCCGCAAGCCGCCACCGCCACTCCGCAGATGATGGAGGCGAGCGAGGGTGATTCGACGGAGTTGATCGCCTCGTGAACGGACCGCTGCGGAAAGTCAGCATTTTCGTCGCGTGCATGATGGCGGCGCTACTCATCAACCTCACTGTGCTCGTCACAGTCCGCCAGCCTGGGCTGCTCGACCATCCGCTCAACCGCCGGGTTCGCGACGCCGAGTTCGCGCGTGACCGCGGCGCCATCCTCGTCGGCAACGACCCCATCGCCGAAAGCGAACCGACCGGGCATGCCGTCGTGCCCTATCAGCGCAGTTTCACCAATGGCCCGCTGTGGGCGCCCGTCACCGGATGGTTCACGCGCATCCATGGCGCCTCCGGCCTGGAGCTGTCGTACGCACGCGACCTGGCGGGTACCGCGTCGGAACAGACGTTCAACCGTCTCATCGACATGGTCACCGGCAAAACCCCCACCGGTGCCAACATCTCGACGACGCTCAACCCCGGCGCGCAACGCGCGGCCATGAAGGGGCTCGGCGACTCCAAGGGGGCAGTCGTCGCGCTCAACTATGAGACGGGCGAGATCCTCGCGCTGGCTTCCACGCCGAGCTACGACCCCAACGAACTGAGCGGTCTGAATACCGGTGAGGTGAGCGAGCGCTGGCAGCAGCTGCTCAACGCGGAGGATGAGCCGCTGAAGAACCGTGCGGTGCGAGAGATCTATCCTCCGGGATCGACGTTCAAGCTGGTGACCGCTGCTGCTGCGCTCGAGCACGGCATCAGCCCCGATACTAAGATCCCGTCACCGTCGTCGCTGCGTTTGCCGGGCACCAACCACTCACTCGGTAACTCCACGAACTGCGGCGGCGAAACCACCACGCTCGAGAACGCGCTGGCCACGTCGTGCAACACCGCGTTCGGGCAGCTCGGACTCGATCTGGGTGCCGACACGATGAAAGACATGGCTGAGCGGTTCGGCTTCAACCAGGACAGCCAGATCGACATCCAGGCTGCGCGTTCGAAATACCCCACCGACGCCGACCAAGCGCAGACCGCGCTGAGCGCGATCGGCCAGTTCGACGTCGCCAGCTCCCCGCTACAGATGGCGCAAGTGGTGGGCGCGATCGCCAACGACGGCAAGATGATGAAGCCGTACCTGGTGAAGGACGTGGTGACACGCGATTTGCAGGTGCTGTCCAGCACGAAGCCGACGGAGCAGTCGACGCCCATCTCTGAGGCAACCGCGAAACAGCTCCAGCAGATGATGCAAACCGTCGTGCGGGAGGGTACGGGGCGCTCGGCACGCATCGACGGGGTCACGCTCGGCGGCAAGACGGGCACGGCGCAAACGTCGAAAGAGCGCGCACCGTATGCGTGGTTCGTCGGCTACGCAGAAGACCCGAAGGTTGCGGTGGCGGTGTTCATCGAAGATGCAGGGGTGGCCCGCGACGACATCTCAGGTGGGCGGCTGGCAGCGCCAATCTTCCGTTCCGTAGTGCAGGCTTTACAATGATGCGCCTTGTAATCGGACGTCGGTCTGCCAGAATGTTGAGAAGTTGGAAAGGAACGAGGCGATGACTGAGCGCGGAACTTTGCTCGGCGGCCGATACGAGCTCGATGAGGTCATCGGGCGAGGTGGCATGGCCGAGGTCTGGCGTGCCCGAGACACCCGACTCCAGCGCGACGTCGCCGTCAAACGTCTGCGCCTCGATCTGGCCTCCGACAACACCTTCCAGGCACGTTTCCGTCGGGAAGCTCAGGCCGCTGCTGGCCTCAATCACCCGAACATCGTTGCGGTCTACGACACCGGCGAGGAAGCCGACCCCGCGTCGGGGGTCATGGTGCCGTACATCGTGATGGAGCTCATTGAAGGTGTCACGCTGCGCGAGGTGCTGCGCGGCGGCCGCAAGATCGTCCCTGAGAAGGCCCTCGAGTTCACCGCCGGTGTGCTCGACGCGCTCGCGTATTCGCACCGGGCTGGCATCATCCACCGCGACATCAAGCCCGCCAACGTGATGTTCACCCCGCCCGGCACCGTGAAGGTGATGGATTTCGGCATCGCCCGCGCCGTCGCTGACACCTCCGCGACGATGACCCAGACGGCCGCGGTGATCGGCACCGCGCAGTACCTGTCGCCTGAGCAGGCCCGCGGGCAGAAGGTGGATAACCGCTCCGACATCTACGCCGTCGGCGTGTTGTTGTACGAGCTGCTCACCTCGGAGCCCCCGTTCCAAGGCGATTCCCCCGTATCCGTGGTGTTCCAGCATGTGCGCGAGCTGCCGGTGCCGCCGTCGCAGCGTGACCCGGAAGTCACGCCGGCGATGGACACCATCGTGATGCGCGCGCTCGAGAAAGACCCACGCGACCGCTATCAGGATGCGTCGGAGATGCGCGAAGACATCGTACGGGTGCTGAACAACCAGCCCGTCCGGCCCGCTCCTCGCTCCCACGCCACCGATGCCCCCACCCAGGTGATCGCGAGTGACCCGATCACCACTACCGCCCGACGTGCCGCCCCACCCGCCGCGGGGGCACCGCTGGCTGCGCATGGGGTCGAGCACGACGCGCATGCAGGCCCTGAGAATGCTGCGGAGGCCGAAGAGGAGCTGGAAGAAGAGAAGTCCAGCAAGGGGCCGATCATCGCGATCAGCATCCTCGCTGGCCTCCTGGTGATCGGCGTCATTGCCATGCTGCTGTTCTTGAACAGAGAGCCCGGCGGTGAAGCGGTGCCGTCACCCTCACCGTCACCGTCCGTTTCTGAGACTGAGAGCGAGAGCCCCTCACCGACGCCCACCGTCGAGATGGTGGCGGTGCCGCACGTCGTCGGACTCGGGCGCGCCGACGCCGAGAACCGCCTGCGCGATGCCGGTCTGTCGCCCGTCGTCGAGGAAGTATCCGACGGCGCCACCGAGGGCAACAACGGCACGGTGAAGAGCTCCAACCCCGACGGCGGCAGCGAAGTGGCTAAGGGCAGCGAGGTGCAGCTCCAGGTGTACACCTACGTGGTGAAAACCATCGAGGTGCCAGGAAACCTGGTGGGCATGACGGAGCAAGCCGCCATCGACGAGCTCGTCGCGGCTGGGTTCAAGAAGGAGAAGATCGAGTTCGTCGAGGAAGAGACCGACGCGCAGCCGGCAGGCAACGTCATCAAGGTCACGCCGACGGGCGCCGTCGACCCGGACAGCACCATCACTCTCACCGTCGCCCGCGAATCGGATACGGCCGAGGTGCCCGATTTCACGGGTATGACCGCCGAGCGTGCCCAGCAACTCGCCGAGCAGAGCGGGTTCAAGGTGGAAGTCACACCAGTGCCCACTGCTGACCATCCGGAGGGCCTCGTGTTCCAGCAGAGCGTCAACCCGGGAGCCTCGCTGAGCAAGGGCGAGACGATCAATTTGTCGGTGGCGCAGGCGCCGGAGGAGCCGCCCTCCGACGACGAGGGCGACGACAACAACTAGCGCTCAGCGCCGCATTCTGCGAGCCAGTTGCCCAGCATCTCGTGTCCGCACTCGGTGAGCACGCTCTCTGGGTGGAACTGCACGGCTTCGAGAGCGAGCTCGCGGTGCCGTACCGCCATCACCACACCCGACGAGGTGCGCGCGGTGATCTCTAGTTCGGCGGGGAGCGTCGACTCGATGATCGCGAGCGAATGGTAGCGGGTGGTGCGCACCGGCGATGGGAGCCCCCTGAACACCCCGCGGCCGTCGTGGAACACGTCGGATACTTTGCCGTGCAGTTGCTCTGGCGCGCGGTCGACGGTGCCGCCGAACGCCACGGCCATGGCTTGCAGACCAAGGCAGACGCCGAACAGCGGTAGGCGTCCGGCGAGGTCGCGGATCACGTCGATGCAGACGCCGGCGGCCTCCGGCGTACCGGGGCCCGGGGATAGCAGCACGCCGTCGTAGGGGTCGTGCCAGGATGTGTCGTCGAACCGCGGGTCGTCGTTGCGCCACACGTCTACCTCTGCGCCGAGCTGCTGCAAGTACTGGACGATGTTGTAGACGAACGAGTCGTAATTGTCGATGACGAGGATTCGGGCCACGGCGTCATTGTGCCATCGATGGGTGGCGTCGCATACCATGGCGGGTGTGGATGGACGACGCAAGCTGCCGCGGCTGAGCCGGCCGCAGCGCCTTCCGCGCACGCGGGCCGGGCGCGTGGCGACTGTGCTCGTCTTCGTGTTGGCGGGCCTGCTCATCACCGTCTCCGGCATCGCGGCAAGGGGCACCGACCTGCGCAACGACCGCAACGTGTCCCTGCGCGACCTCATCAATACGCATGCCCAGCAGAATAGGCAACTGCAGGAACAGATCGACACCCTCCGAAGTGAAGTCGACGAGTTGTCGTCGCGGGATTTTTCGCTTGGACAGATACGCCGAGACACGAGCGAGGCTGAGATGGTTGCGTCGACGGCGCCAGTGGCCGGGCCTGGCGTGCGCGTCACGCTGACGGATGCCCCTGCTGATGTGAAGCCGGCCGGCGTGGATGACGACGATCTCGTCGTGCATCAGCAGGACATCCAGTCGGTGGTGAACGCGCTGTGGGCTGGCGGGGCCGAGGCCATGACCATCCAGAACCAGCGCGTGATCGCGACGACGGGCATCAAATGCGTGGGGAACACCGTCGTGCTGCACGGCGTCCCGTACGCACCGCCGTACGTGATCGAGGCCATCGGCAGTCCCGACAAAATGGAACAGGCCCTCGATACTGCGGATGCGGTACGGGTCTACCGGGAGTATGTCGATGCGTACGGACTGGGGTATGCGCAGGAGCGCCTCGATGTCGTCGAGATGCCCGCGTTCTCCGGCGTCCTCGGCATCACGAACGCCCAGGCCACGTCTGGTGATTGAGTAGTGCCCTGCGCCACCCCGGTGATTGAGTAGCGCCCGAAGCGGCGTATCGAAACCACACCCCTCTCATCACCTGGCTAACCCGATATCCACACGCGTTTCGCAAATCGGCCCCAAAACGCTCATTTCAGCAAACGAGTGTGGATATCGGGTTACCCCCGCGGCCGCACCCGAGCTCGCGTGGCGTTATGGGGCCAGCTGAACTAGCATTGGCGCGAACCCGCAAGGAGGAACAGTGCCAGAATCACGAGTGCGCAAGGAAGCTGCCAAAAAGAAGCTTGCCAAGCAGCGCCACGAGCAGGCTGAACAGCGTCAGCAAACGACGAAGCTTGCCAGCGGTGGACGTGACTGGGTGCCGTGGGTGTTCATCCCCGTTGGTCTGTTGGGCGTGCTGTGGATGGTGGTCTGGAATCTCGCTGGGCGAATGATTCCGTTCATGCAGGCACTCGGCAACTGGAACCTGGGCATCTCCATCGGCCTCATCCTCGCTAGCCTCGCCCTCATGACCCTCTGGAAGTAGCGAGCGCCTTCCACGCGGAGCTCCTCCGCCATCCACGTTACGGCGACGGCTGACCCACCCCGTGTGCGCGTGGCCGCGGGCGCGGAGGTTCGAGCGTCGTGTCTGCAATCTTCACCGCCGTACCGTAGGCGGTGATCTCCCCTACCGACTCGGAGATCTGCTCGGAATCGAACCGCACGCCGATCACAGCGTCGGCCCCTGCCTCCTTGGCCTGCATCACCATCGCGCCCAATGCGTCCTGGCGCGCCCGTGTATTGATGTAGAGCATGTCGGGGTTGTGCGCTTGATCGCGTGGCCGCGTCGCCACCCCGACGACCACGCCAATGATCTCGGACATGTCCGGCAGCGTATTCGTCGTCGTCACCGGTAGCGAGTACCGCAAGAACTCAGGCCGACGCGGGTCGACGTCGGGTTGCGGCCTCGGCGAGATGGGAGTCTCCATGCCGCCTACGGTACAAGGTGATCGGCGCGCTCCGCCGCCGCAAGCTAGGATGCGAAGCGTGACTGACGAGAACCTGCCTACCGATTCTGAACAGACCGCCATCCGGAAAGAGAAGCGCGACCGCCTCCTCTCCGCGGGCGTCGAACCGTACCCCGCAGACCTGAAACGCAGCCACACGCTCGAGCAGGTCCGCGCAGGATGGGGCCACCTCGAGGCCGGGGAAGAAACCAACGACGAGGTCTCCGTCGGTGGCCGGGTGGTGTTCATCCGCAACACGGGCAAGCTTGCGTTCGCCACGTTGCAGGACGGCTTTACCCCTGACAACAACGGTGAGCGCCTCCAAGTGATGCTCTCGCTCGCCGAGGTGGGCGAAGAAGCGCTGGCTGCGTGGAAGTCCGACGTCGACCTCGGCGACCACGTGTGGGTCGCCGGTCGAGTGATCGCGTCGAAGCGCGGAGAGCTGTCGGTCATGGCGTCTGAGTGGCGCATGGCGTCGAAGGCGCTGCGTCCACTCCCGACGATGCACAAGGACCTCTCGGAGGAGTCGCGCGTGCGTCGTCGGTACGTCGATCTGATTGTGCGCGACGAGGCGCGCGAGATGGTGCGCAAACGCTCCGCCATCACCCGCGCGGTGCGCGAAACGCTGTACTCGCAGAACTACCTAGAGGTAGAGACGCCCATCTTGCAGCTTCTGCACGGCGGCGCGGCGGCGCGCCCGTTCGGCACGCACCTCAATGCGTTCGACATCGACATGAGTCTGCGCATCGCCCTCGAACTCCACCTCAAGCGCACCATGGTGGGCGGAGCCAGCCGGGTGTTCGAGATGGGGCGCGTATTCCGCAACGAGGGCGTCGACTCGTCGCACTCCCCCGAGTTCACCATGCTCGAAGCCTACGAGGCGTGGGGCGATCAGTTCAGCGTCGGGAAGCTCACACGAGAGATCGTGCTGGCCGCCGCCGACGCGGTGGGCACCCGCCAGGTTGAGACGCCGCAGGGCACCATCGACCTGGATGGCGAGTGGCCCTGGGTGCCGGTGTATCCCCGCTTGTCGGAGGAGCTTGGGCGCGAGATCACCGTCGACACCCCTGCCGACGAGTTGCGCGCCCTCGCCGACGAGCGCGGCGTGGAAGTGGATCCGGCGTGGGACGCCGGGAAGCTCGTAATGGAGCTCTTCGGCGAGATCGTCGAGCCGACGCTCATCCAGCCGACGTTCGTGTGCGACTACCCCGCCGTCGCCCAGCCGCTGGCGCGCATCAACAAGGATGATCCGGGCAAGGTGCTCGCATGGGATCTCATCATCGGCGGCATGGAGCGCGGCACCGGCTTCACCGAGATGATCGACCCGGTGATTCAGCGCGACGTGCTCACGGCGCAGTCGCTCAAGGCTGCGGCAGGCGATCCCGAAGCGATGCAGCTCGACACCGACTTCATCGAGGCACTCGAATACGGCGTGCCCCCGATGGGCGGACTCGGCATCGGCATCGACCGTCTCATCATGCTGCTCACGGGTGCGGGCATCCGTGAGACCATCCTCTACCCCCTGCTGCGCCCCCAGTCCTGACTGGCCCTTCTGCGGCTAGGCTGGCCGCATAGAGGAAGCCGCTACCGCATCGGTGATCACGACCGTGAGGCCGTGCTGCGCGTCCTGCAGGAAGCGCATGGAGCTGGTCGGCTCGACGCCGAGGAGCTCGACGAGGCCATGGGCCCCGGCGTCACCGTCGTCCTGGATCTCCACCAGGTCATGGCGGGCAACGACATCGACCAGGCCGCCCGGGGCGACGGCTACGTCGTCGCGCAGGAGTACCTCCCCGAGGCGAAGAACGGCGACGTGCGCATGTTCGTCATGAACGGCCAGCCCCTCGAGGTGGACGGCCGGATCGCCGCATTCCGACGTCGCTCGTCCGACTCCGACATGCGCTCCAACATGTCCGACGGCGGCAAGGCCGAGGCCGTGGAGGTCAACGTCTTCAGCCCCGGCGGGCTCGGCTCGTGCGAGGCGCTGTACGACATCGACTTCTCCCCCGCCGCGATCGCCGACCTCGAGCGCAAGGTCAACATGCGGGCGCACTACGGCGCCCAGCTGCCGAACAAGGCGCTCAACACCATCTGAGCGCAGACCGACGAAGAAGGATCAAGCCTTGTTGCGGTTTTCCGCAACAAGGCTTGATCCTTGTCACGCTCCCGACGGCGTCAGCCGCGGGATCGGGTCACTCGGCGTCGCCGGCACCCATCGGGTTGTCGCCGCCCTTGCCGTCGCGGCCGCGAGCCTCGAGCTCGGCGCCCACCTCGGCGTCGATGTTCTTCCAGTACTGGATGAAGCGCGGGTAGACGATGTCGTCGAGGTCCGGCGCCTGGCCGGCGAGGGTGTCGACGAGACGGGCGCGCTGGGCATCGTCGAAGACCTCGCGCACGAGGGTGTGCGCCTGGCCCCAGTCGTCGTCCTCGCTGTGGAGGGTGTACGCGGAGCGCACCATCTGGCCGTCGGCCTCCCAGCCGTTGTCCACCGGGCCCTCGACCTCCTGGTAGCCGCGACCGTAGGAGTTGGGCGCGTAGACCGGAGCGTCACCGCTGTGGTGGTACTGCATCTGCCCCTCCTTGTCGTAGGAGTTCACGGGGCAGACGGGAGCATTGACCGGCAGCTGGTTGTAGTTGGTGCCGATGCGGTTGCGCTGCGCGTCCGGGTAGGAGAAGACGCGGCCGAGCAGCATCTTGTCGGGGCTCACGCCGGTGCCGGGCACGGTGTTCGACGGGGAGAACGCCGCCTGCTCGATCTGCGCGAAGTGGTTGGTGGGGTTCTCGTTGAGGGTGAAGCGGCCCACCTCGATGCGCGGGTAGTCCTTCTTCGACCAGGTCTTGGTGAGGTCGAACGGGTTGAAGCGGTATTCCTTGGCCTCGTCGTACGGCATGACCTGGACGTGGAGGGTCCAGCTCGGGTACTCGCCGCGCTCGATGGCCTCGAACAAGTCGCGACGGTGGAAGTCCGCGTCCTTGCCGGCGAGAGCCTCGGCCTCCTCGTTGGTCATGTTCTCGACGCCCTGGTCGGTGAGGAAGTGGTACTTCACCCAGAAGCGCTCGCCCTCGGCGTTGACCCACATGTAGGTGTGCGAGGAGTAGCCGTTCATGTTGCGCCAGGACTTCGGCAGGCCGCGGTCGCCCATGAGGTAGGAGACCTGGTGCGCGGACTCGGGGCTCAGCGTCCAGAAGTCCCACTGCATGTTGCCATCACGCAGGCCGGAGGCCGGCATGCGCTTCTGCGAGTGGATGAAGTCGGGGAACTTCATGGGGTCGCGGAGGAAGAACACGGGGGTGTTGTTGCCCACCATGTCGAAGTTGCCCTCGTCGGTGTAGAACTTCAGGGCGAAGCCGCGGACGTCGCGCCAGGTGTCGGGCGAGCCGAGCTCACCGGCGACGGTGGAGAAGCGGGCGAGCATGCGGGTCTTGGCACCGGGCTGCAGGAAGGCGGCCTTGGTGTACTTGGAGACGTCGCCGGTCACCTCGAACTCGCCGAAGGCGCCGGAGCCCTTGGCGTGCGGGGAACGCTCGGGAACGCGCTCGCGGTCGAAGCGGGCGAGCTTCTGGACGAGGGCGACGTCGTGGAGGAGCAGCGGGCCGTTGGCGCCGATGCTGAGCGAGTGGGCGTCGGACTGACGCGGCTCGCCGGTCTCGGTGGTGGAGGGAATGGACGGATCAAACTTGGTCATGATTGGTCCCTTCATGCGTGGTGGTTGGGGCTGGTTGACGACATCTGGCGCACAGTCCTCGGTAGATCACCTCGGCCTGGTCCACCTCGAACCCGTGGTCGACCGGGGGCTCGAGGCAGGGCGCGGCACCGACGGGGCACGGCACGTCCTCGAGCCTGCCGCACTCGCGACAGACGACGTGGTGGTGGTTGTCCCCGACCTCGAGCTCGTACCGCGAGCCACGACCGTCGATGGCCACCCGGCGCAGCAGGGCCGCGTCGGTGAGGGCGTGGAGGACGTCGTAGATCGCCTGTTTCGAGACCGTGCCCAGTCGTTCCCGCACGGCGGACGCGACGTCGTCGGCCGTGGAGTGGGGATGCTGCTGGATGACCTGCAGCGTGGCGAGCCGGGGGCTGGTGACGCGAAGCCCGGCAGCACGCAGCGACGCTGCGTGGTCCACCGGTTCCAGAATCGTCATGCCACCAGCCTAGCGCATTTCTGGACTTGGTCAAGAAAACAAGGAAGTCCAGTCAGCTTTGGTGCTCGCGCAACGCGCGGAAGGTGTCGAGCTCCTCCTTCGCCACGCCGTCGATGGGGGAGAGCATGGTGCGCATGATCTCGTGGTGCGCGATGAGCGCCGCACCGTGGGCAGCACCGAACTGGTCCAGCTCGGACACGAGGACCCGGGGCGGGCGGTCCATCATCCCCGCGAACGCGCGCTCGAAGGCGGGCACGCCCAGCCGCGCCACCGGGGTGAAGGCGCCGCCGAGGACGACGATGTCGGGATCCACAGCAGCTGACCTCCAACAAAGGCTCAGGCCTCTGACACGTATTCCGCTCAGTTGCGGAACACGTGTCAGAGGCCTGCCTTCATTAGAACCCCGTCCTCGGCAAGCCGGGCCGCGGACGATCAGCGCCGAGGTTCGGCGGCTGTGGCTTCTGCGACGGGCCCGGCATCACCTCATCCGACGGGTCCGACTGAGGACCTGACGGCTCGGGCTCAGGATCAGGCTGCGGCTCGGGCTCCGGCTCGGGAACAGGACCCGGCTGCGGCTCCGGCTCGGGCAGCTCGATCTCGACGATCGCTGGTTCCATCCCGGGGGCCGTGGAGGTTCCCGGACGTGAGTCGCCCGACTTCGCAGTCACCGTGAGCTCCGCCACGGCCATCCACGGGTTGTCCTCGGCGGGCTCGTCCGAATCCGGCCATGCGTTCAGGCCGACGAACTTCACGTACCGGCCGCGCGCGTCGAACGAGAGCTGCTGCCAGTCGTCGACACGCTCCAGCGTTCCCTTCGACACGGGTTCGCCCCAGTCCTTGCCATCGTCGGAGACGTAGATCTCGTACTCCTTGGCCTGTCGAGCCTTCGCACCCGCCCTGGGCAGGTGCCCCAAACCGCACAGATCCTGCACCTCGCCGGTATCGACGACGATCTCGTGCGGGAAGGGCGTGTTGGTGTCCCATTCCGTGTGCCAATAGGTGGCGGGATTACCGTCGACGGCGGCGCTGCCCGGCCCGCTGCCGGGGCCCTCACCCCACATCTGCTCCGTGTCCGCCGAGACGAACTTCGGCGTCGTCGGCTCGCCACAGACGGATTCCATCACCACGCCTGCGCTCACCTTGCCAGCGCTCGAGTCGAGAATGAGCGGCAGGAAAGCCTTGCCGAGGGCGGCGTCGACGTTCGTGAGCGTCAATGTGAACTCCTTGCTCTCCCCGGCCGGGACCACCGGAATCTCGGGCAGGTCAGAGACCTGCCAGCCCTCGGGGAACTGCGCGTGCAGCGTCGCGTCGCGGATGTCGACGGTGCCGTTGTTGATGACCTTCATCGTGAGCTTCGCCATCTGACCTGGCCAGAGCTGCGTGCGCTCCGTTTGCAACGACAACCCGACGGCGGGCGTGATGCTCCACCTGTCATCGCTCATATCGCCGGGAAGCTGCGCGAGCTTGCCTGCCTCGAGCGCCTGCTCCGGGTACTCCTTCCCGCCCAGGTTGCGGTGAGGACGAACCTCGTCGCCATCAGTCTCCGAAAGCACCGCGTTGGTGGTGGCGTTGGTGACCCGGTAGATGCCGTCACCGTCGCGGATGATCTGCCATTTCTGCTTGTTCGCAGACTGATCCTCAATGGATCGGCACGGCTCGAAGTTGGGCGCGGCACCAATCTCGGTGACAACACCAAGTGTCTCGAAACCCTTCGAGATCGCGAGGCACTGGCCCGTCACGCTGGAGCGCAGCTGATAGTAGCGATCCGGCGTGGGCGTGAGGTACCACGTATCGGTGCCGTACACGTCGGGCTCAATTCCCGTCTCGCCCAGCACCTTGTTCGGCTCGCCGTGGAGCGAGAACCGGTACATGCCCTCCTCCAACGGCTGATCGTCGACGTTCATCCACTGCGGCGAACGCCCCACAGCGTCGATATCCGACTTGAACTGGTTCCAGCTCTTGCCGCCGTGATTACCAGTCCAACCCATCTGCGCGACGAAGCGGAGGCCGTCGCGGATACGTTCGGCCTGCGCGTTTTCCGTCATGGCCTGAGCGTGATCCACCCACATCGAGGCCTTCACGCCCGTGAGCTGCGGGTGCCCCGGCTCGACGCTCCCATGGCTGCCGAAGAACACGCCGGGGTGCCATCTCGACGTCCACAGATTCTCCGGGTGGATGGAAATGTCCTCGTTGGGGTGGCGGGTGTCGTAGAGCGCCAGTGAGGCATTCATGATCTTGTGCCCGCGATCGAGGATCGACTTGGCGGGGACGCCGCGGTCGATCCAGTGCTCCACCACGATGTCGGAATCGAGCTGCACCTTCGTCGCGCCATGGATGCCGTCGTTCCACATGCGCAGCGTCAGGCCCTTGCTCTTGGCGTGCGCATTGACGGTGTTCACGAAGTCGAACACGGCGTTGTTGATGGTTTCGAACGCATCACCAGTGACCGCTTCATCGCCGAACTTGTCGCGCACGCACTCAACGAGACGCTTGTAGTGCGCAGGGTCACTGCCCAACATGTATTCGTCCGAACCGACGTGCCACTGCTTCGGCTGGAACACCTCGATGTACTCATCCATGAGGTCCAGGTAGAACTTGACCGCATCGGGATTGCAGACGTCAAGCCGATTGGGCTGGTGCTTTCCCTCGTCATCAATGAGCTGGAATTCCGGATAATTCTCCAGCACGACGCCCATGTGGCCGGGCGAATTGATCTCCGGAATCACCTCGATGCCCATGGCGTTCGCCTTTTCGACGAACTTCTTCACCTGCTCCTTCGGGTAGTAGCTCCACGTGTTGAGCTTGGGGTACTTGTCAGATTTCACCTTGATCTGCAGCAGCACCTGGTTGAGCTTGAGGTCAGCCATCTCGACGAGCATGCGGTCGATCCACTCGTCGGAGATGTTCACCTCGTAGGCGCTGAGGGTGAGGCCGCGTTCTGGGTATTTCGGTTTGTCGACGGTGTGCCCCGCCGTAAGCGTCGTGTCTTGGCGCAGCAGCTGCGAGACGGTGCGGGTTGCGTAGAACGCGCCTGCTTTGGTGGCAGCGACGATGGTGACGCCGTCGGCGCTCACGTTGAGGGAGTATCCCTCGTCGCCGAGCTCGTCCTGCTTGGCGGGATCGATGCGCACCTCGATGTCGCTCGCTTGTTTGCCGCTGGTGACGAACTGCGCGGGGGCTCCGTCGCGGTAGTTGCCGATCTCGCGCGAGAGCAGGTCTGCGCTGGCGCGGAACTCTTCGGGCGCGACGATGCGGGTCTGGTCGCCGAGCTTCCAGGAGCCCCCAGCGGCGCTCCAGTCAGTAAGCGACGGAACCGTCACGGGCGGCGTGGCCGGCTCGGGGTCGGCCTCCTGCGTGGGCTCGCCTAGTGCGACGAGGCTGAAGTCGTCGCCTTGCACCCAGCGATCGCCGGTCATCGTCGAGCCTGCGTACACCTGGATATTCCTGTGCTCGCCGGAATTGAATTCAACGACGAACTTCGTGTACCCGCGCAGGTCACCGAATGTTTTCTGCGCAATGGTGTCGGTGCCGACCTCAGTTGGGCGCACGCCGATCCTGCCTTCACCGGCGTTACCGCCGACGGTGTCTCCTGTGGTGAGCCATCCGGTGAGGCGATAATCCGTGTGCGGAGTGACGGCGACGTTCTGCGTCATCAGGTGTTCGCCGCCGGCTGCGCGTACCCAGAATTGCCGGCGGCCCACATTTGCCCACGCAGATTGGGTGTCAATGCCCCCACGGTTCGACGGGCTCCAGCCGCCGGGAACGTCAAACTTGTCGCTGCGCTCGAAGGACGGATCCACCAACAGATTCGGGTAGGTGATCTTGCCCTTGTCGTCGAGGGTTACTTTCATCAGCGCGACGTTGTACTCGTTCCACACCGACATTGCGAAGTAGAGCTCGCCCTTGGGCGACCACGGGTGCATAAAACCGCCATACAGCCCCGGGTAGTCCTGTTGGGTGGCGAGCACCTGAGGTTCCTGCCAGGGCCCCGTCGGCTCGGTAGCCGTACGCAAGACGAGGTCGGCGTTGCCGTCGAGGTAGACCATCTGCCACAGGCCTGAGTGCGGGTCCTTGCGTACCGACAGCTCGGCAACCGGGCCCTTCATCAGCGGAGTGATCGACGCGTAGTCCTTCGTCCAGGCTGAGCCGGTGTAGAACTCCCAGGCGCTTTTGTCGAGCAGATCGCCTTCCTTGACGCGGGCGAGGTGTGCGTCGCCGAGGCGCCCGTTCGGGGTGCCGAAGACGTAGATGAATCCGTTGTCTTTGGCGAAGGCCTTCATCTGCAGGGGGTCGTTGCCGTCGGGGTTGTCGAAGCGCGGGGCGTCGTCGGTCTTCCAGGTTTCCCCCAAATCGTCGGAGTACGCCATCTGGGCGAAGTTCGTGTCCCACTGGCCGGGCTCTCCCCAGTGGCGCACCGACATGAAGTCGAGGTACTGGCGCTTGCCCACTGCGATGCCGGCGGTGGGGATGACCGTCATCTCATCGTTGTCTTTCTTCTTGCCCTCGATGATGCCCTTGGCCTTGCCGTCCTCGCCGGTGAGCGCCCAGTCGAAGGTCATGCCGTCGGCGAGATCCTTGTCAGTGGAGCGCAGCAGCACGTTCGAGCGCCAGTTATCGACGCCGGCGCCGTCCTTTCCGGGCGTGGTGAAGGTGTCGCCGAACGCTGTCAGGATGCCGCCCTCACCGTCCTCCCACATCACGCCGAGGTCCGTCGCTCCGATATCCCAATCCTTCTTGGTATCGGTGGCGGCGTGCTGGCCGGTCATTTCCTCCACGAATACCGCGGGGCTCGGAGTCGCAGCGTCGGGGGCAGCTTCCGCGTTGAGTGCTGGCGTCGATGTCATCGTCGCCACCATACAAACTGCAGTCAACGCTCCGACGCGCTTGCGGACCCGAGTTGGGTGTTGGTTTGGCATCGTTACCTCATCCGTTCGGCAGCTCGCAGCGTCGCGAGCTGAAATCGTTTACGTTGTAGACTAGCGGCACATCGGTTCACGCGAAGGCCCTCCGGAAATTGGTGCGAAGCCTTCGGAGCGCCGGCTGGTTTCCCAGCTCGGCCGCCCTTGAGCAGTCGCATTCGATACGCTTGCGACATGTCCGAGAATCACCCGGCTCGTCGCATCCGTATCGGCGACGCCGACCGCGACGCCGCGCTCAACGTGCTGCAGGAAGCGCACGCCGCGGGAAGGCTCGATCTGGCCGAGTTTGAAGAGCGGCAGGAACGAGCGCTGGAGGCGAAGTACCGCGTCGAGCTGGACGACCTCATTGACGACCTACCCGAGGGTAGAGCGCTCATCGCGCAGGCCGACGGTGCGCCCGCCAGCGCTCCTGCCGTCGGAGCGGGGGGCAGCCACGTGCCGACGCGCGTCGGGGAGGACCGCCCGTTTCACCTAGCGCTGCTGAGCGGCCGCGATATCGTGCTGGAACCCGGATCACCCGGGATGCGCACCTTTGCGTTTTGGGGCGGGGACGATATTTATCTGCGCGACTGCATGGGGCCAGGCGCCGTCGTGACGCTCGATGTGTCCGCGATCATGGGCGGCCACGACATCTACATTCCGCCGGGCGTGCGCGTCGTCGACGAGTGCGTGGCCATCATGGCCGGCAACGACGTCGATAAGGCAGCCATGGGCGATGGCTCAAACGGCACGCTGATCTTGCGTGGCTTCCAGTTTTGGGCCGGCTGCGACGTGCACCTCGACCCGCAAACGGTGCAGCACCCGCGCCAGTACTGACCTACCCGGGCGCCGCTGCTGGGCGGCAGCCCTATCCGGCCTGCTCCGCCCAGAGCTTGTGCACCTGCTCTGCCGAGAACTCCTGCGCGCCCGCATCGGGCGAGATCAGCAGATTGAATATCTTCTGCCACGCCATGAACGCAGAGCCCGCAGCGACGCCAAACTCGTCGGTCCCAGAGTCGACGACGTTGGCCGGGTGCCCAGTCTCTTGCTCGACGGCTTCCTTCACCACAGGCAGCACCGTGTCGCGCAGCGGCGAGAGCGCGCCGCCCACCACCACGACCGCTGGGTCCATCAATGCAGCCGCGCACCCGATCTTCGGCGCCGCCTCTGCGAGATAGGCCTGCACCGCCGATAGCGCATCACCATCTCCGGCAACGGCCTGCTCGATCAATACAGAGGCCTGATTATCGGCCTGCTCAACCGGGAGTTGGGGCTTGCCCAGGCTATAGGTAGCCGACGGGATACCCCGCTCATATACGTGTCCGGCTCGTCCGCGAGCACCCACGTAGACGCCGTGCTCCGTCACGGCGCAGAGCTTCGGCGTGCGGTCGAAGTGCACATACAGCATGGCGTGGCCACGGGATTCCATATCTACCCGCTGTGCCGCAAACGCCGCAGCGTGACCGTCACACACCTCGATGATGTCGTCATGTGAGCCCCGAGCGCGGAGTTCATCACGCACTGCGCTGATCTGTTCGTCTACCTTCGACGCGGCATCGCTTCCAGGCGTACGGTGCTGGTCGTCGTCGAGAGAAACACCCACCGCCCAGACGGGCCCGTTCCCCTCCCGCAGCACTTCGTCGAGGAGACGGCGGCTGATTGCTCGGTAGTCATCGTCGACGTGCTCATCCACGGGAATCTCAGCGCGCCCCAGCTCGGTGCCGAGCATGTCGATGCTCACAATGCGCGACGTGTGCGCGTCGAAATCGATGCCGAGCACGCAACCTTGGGGGCGCACGAGCGAAAACAGCTGCGGGGGCCTGCCTCGACGACGTTCCTGGCTGCCTGCTGCTGCCACCCAGCCCTTGGCCTCGAGCCCCCGCAAGAGATGCCCCAACGACGCAGGCGTCAGCCCCGTCAGCTCAGCCAGTTCCGCGATCCGTAGCGGTTCGTCCTGGTTGCGCATCACGTCGAGGACGAGCTGCTCATTCCAG
Organism: uncultured Tessaracoccus sp.; assembly: GCF_947286155.1. GTDB lineage: Bacteria > Actinomycetota > Actinomycetes > Propionibacteriales > Propionibacteriaceae > Arachnia. Next base: position 21,796 of record NZ_CAMYPD010000011.1, on the reverse strand, counting down.
AAACGAATCGACTTCGGATCGGCACTCCTGGAAACACCCCCGACGATTCCGTCCTTCATCGTTTCACCACCCATCTGTCGAAATGTACGTATGTCGACATCCAGCCTAGCCAACAGGCGGTAGAGCGCATGCCTCGGGATGATTTTGCTACGTTCTGCCGCTTCAACCCGAGTGTAAGTGTAATCGTTTGCTGTACGAGATTCCGCAGCGCCCACTTGGATCAAGATACAAGTGCTGGGCGTCACCGGAATTCGTGCCGAGATCCCCTACATTGGCTCCCTCGTAAGGAGAGCCGCACCAACCGCTGCCGCAGGCAGTCCACTCGGGAGGAGCAATGTACGAGAGTCCAGCGCAAGCGATTGTAGGAATGCTGACTGCGTAGACCACCGCTGAAATACTTCCAGCAGTGGTTGTTGGAGGCGCTCCCCGAGGTTGCTCAGGCCGCCCCCGATTACCACCGACTCCACGTCTGCCGTAAGGATCAACATCCGCACGGCGCTCGCAACAGCTTCGACGAAGTTGGTTCTCACCACCAAGGCACGTTCGTCACCAGCATCCGCGCACTTGAAGAGGTCAAGAGCGGGATACGGCTGCGTCGTAGGCCACAGGCGCGTAAGCGCCGAGCCTGACGCATAGGTCTCGTGGCAGCCGCGCTGGCCACAGGCGCACACGGGGCCGTCGGCATTGAGGGGGATGTGACCAACCTCTCCAGCACCACCCCTAGCGCCACGCCAGATAGCGCCGTTGACCACAATTCCTGCCGCCATGCCCGTACCGAGGTTGAGATAGGCGGTGGATTGCCCAAGACCAAGTAGATGAGTGGCACCGAACGCTGCGGCATTCACGTCGTTATCGATAACCACATCGACATCAAACTCCGTGGCCATGATCTGCCCCAAGGCGAGATCCTCCACTCCTAGATTGACCGCATGCCTCACGCGGCCATCGACGCGGTCAATAACGCCTGGAATACCAATGCCCATGCGGTGAACGTGAACTTCATCGCCTTGCAGAGCTTGGAGCAGCTCCTTCACGGTGTTGTTGACACCATCTACGACGTTCGCGTTTCCCTTCGTCGTGGCGCTACGTGTGCGGCGAATAATGGACAGATCGTCGTCGACTGCCACCGCCTCAATGCTGGTCCCACCGATGTCAATACCGATACGCACCTGTCACTTCCTTCGAGTACAGCGCTTCAGGAGATGCCGAGTTCATTGCTGAGCACCAGCGCGGCAGCGCCTTGCAGAACCAGATCGCCAGGGTTTGTGGCCAAGTCCACCTGGAGCTGCCCAGTGACCGCAGGCAATGTGCGCCGCTCGACCGTTGATCGCATCTCCTCGCGCAAGGCGTCTGCCATGAACTCGGCTGGGCCTGCGAGGGTGACTGCACTGATGCCTAGCGCGGCGATGATGGGGGTGAGCGCTGCGCCAAGAGAGCGTCCGGCTTTGCGCAGCAAGCGTTGCTGCTGTTCCACATTGGCTGCACTCAGCTGCTTACCCAAGTTCGAGACACTCAGCAGCGTTTCCAAACAGCCACGACGGCCGCAGCTGCACAGTGCTCCTTCCTCATCCATCACGACGTGTCCAATCTCACCCGCGGTGAACGCGTCGCCCTGCACGAGGGCTCCGTCGATGATCAGCCCAGCACCAACTCCCTTACCGATGAGCACGAGCATCATGTTCTTGCCGCCGCCCTCATGGAACGTATGAATGGCCAGCGTGGCAGCATTGGCGTCATTGGCGACGTGCGTGGGCACGCCGAGCGAATGAGAGAAGGGCTCAGCGAGAGCTTGATTCACCCATCCCAGGTTCGGCGCTTCAAGGATGACACCGTCGCGGTTGACCACGCCCGGAGACCCGATCCCGACGCCGAGCACAGGAACCTTGGACGCTTGCTTCAGGTCCCTCGCCACGCCAAGCGCGACGTTGGCTGCATCTTCACCCATCTGGCCCCGGAGCGCCGCCTCGTGACGCTCGAGAATTTCGCCCCGAAGGTTCAGTAGCGCCCCGGTTACTCGGTGATCGTCCGAGAGATTGAGTGAGATGACGTGCCGAGCATTGTCGTCGAGCGCGATCAGGGTGGGGGGTTTCCCTACCGTTGACCGGGCACGAGTACCGAGGTCGAGCAGCAGACCCTCGGAATCCAGCTCGGCGACAAGGTCTGACACGGACATCCTCGTCAGACCGGATACCCGAGAGAGGTCAGCCCTGCTCATCTCGCCGTCGTGAAAGAGATGCTGAAGCAGTAACGCGCGATTGTTCTGCCTACTGTCCGTCGGCGACGCTTTCTCCGTGACCCGAAGCTGGTTCATGCACTCTCCACATAGTTGTCTTGGGCGAACTGATACTCGCCGTGCTGAATGCTGCGAGAAATCAGTTGGCTGCAATTCATGGTTCAATCATGCGGGCAGCACACACCCTGCGGCTGCCACGCAGCACCGCCTGGTGCGGTACTGCGGGCAGCTGCCTGCCCAGGGGCAACAGGATGTCAAACTCCGCTGGCAGGAAGGCCGGGGCCGCGCGAACCGCCCCCGACTTTCTGCTCAGGCTCCTTCTTGTCCGGACCTGGCGTCTTGCCCGTCGGATTCGATCCTGCGTCTGTTGTTCCGGGGTGGCCATCCTCCGGTGTTGTCGACTCCGAACCGTCCCCATCGGACGTTCCAGGGCCTTGTTCCGAACCGCCGTCGCCGCTCTCACCGTTGTCGCATGTGCCTGGCTCCGACGGCGCAGCGTCAGCCGGGTGGCTCTGCGTCAGCTGGAAGGGGTTGTATCCCGTGAGTGCTAGGAGGTACCACGCAGTAGCGCCCGTGTGAAGGCTCGCGTAGTAGAGATCCCCAAACCCAGTATCGAGCCCGTCGCTGGACGCAGCAACGATGCCCTTCCCATCGCCGTTAGGGGCCTCACGCTGAGCTCGTTCTACGCTGCGGAGGATCGATTCCGTGTACTCACGATCACGATCAGCGTGGCGAAGCGCCAGCGCCAACTGTCCCGATCCTTCGAACCAGACCTTGGAGACATCGGCGTTACTGAACGCCGGGCCCTCGTAGGTGCCGTCTTGAGCGTGCAGGTTGTCTACCGTCCATTGCAGTGCCGGGAGGTACCCGTCATCGAGTGCGGTGAGGTAGCTCCAGCTCTGCGGATCTTCCGGAACAGGGTAGTAGTTCGTGGAGACGCCGTCGGGGTTCGTCCCAGTCCACAGATGCCCGTGTTCAGACACCATGGCCTTCATGAAGTCAGAAGCGGTGGCAGCCCGCTCTTCCCACTTGGCGTCGCCGGTGGCTTCGGCGAGTTGCCCAAAGAAGGCGGCGACGTCGATGTTGTGTTCCGTGGCTTTGAAGGTGAAGGACACGGCGTCGGCATTCTGACCGCCCGTGTAGCCATGAGGCGCGCGTTCACGATCGGCTGCGTTCTTCTCGATCCATTTGGCCGAGCGGAGCGCCGCATCCAAGTACTTCTGCTCGCCAGTGGCCTTGTACAGATGCGTCAGCGCCATGCCCACCCAGGCTTGGTTGCCGGTGAACGACGCAGATGATCCGATCTCAACGACGCCAGCCTGGAGGCTGTCCGGCTGATACGAAGACCTCGTGCGTCCGTCAGCGTACGGGTCTTCGTTTTGGACGTGGACAAGCGCGTCACCAAGGGCTGACGCTCGCTCAATGTCTTGAGGAAGGCCTCGGGCGAGGTATGCCATGATGATGAGCGCATCATCGTACAGGAACGACGACACGAATCCGCCTGGAAGAGTGTCGAAGAAGCCGCCCTGGTAGCTGCGGGCAAGACGCATCTCAGATCCCGTGCCGTACGTGTCTACACGTTCGTCGAGGAACTCATACGCAAGTTCGGCTGACCGTTTGAAGTCGACTGTGTCGTCAGAGCCCGTATACCACCCGTTGGTTGCAGGCGTTGGTTCACATGTCGTTGCTTGAGCGGTGCTGATGCTGCCGCACACCGCCAATGCGGCTGCAACGGATGCTGCTACAAGCCCTCGCAGCCGCGATAGACGTCGTGCTTGACCAGGTTCGCGCGTGGGTGCGCCAAGCAAATTATCCATTCTTACTCTCTCTTCTTCGAGGATGTACCATCTAACCCTTGACTGCTCCGGCGGACATACCAGAAACAAGGTTGCGCTGAATAATCATGAAGAACACGACGACAGGCAAGGAGAAGAGGGTTGCTCCCGCCATCTGACCGCCGTAGTCTGTGCCAATTTGCCCACCGGATGCCGTCGTGAACGATGCCAACCACACGGGCAATGTGTATTGAGACTGATCCTTCATGAAAGTGTAGGCGACGATGTAGTCATTCCACGCTGCAATGAAGGCAAACACACTGCTCGCAATGATGCCTGGCATCACCAGTGGGAACAGAATTCGGGTAAGCACCTTCCAGGTCGATGCTCCGTCGACGCGCGCTGCTTCATCGAGCTCAATAGGAATCGCAAGGAAAAACCCCCGCATAACCCAAATTGAGAATGGGAGCACGCCGGCTACATAGGCGAAAATCAAGCCCCAGTACGTTCCCAACAAGTTGAGTTCGTTGAAGATCAGGAACTGCGGAATGAGCAGCGCAGCTCCCGGCAACATCTGCACAACAAGCAGCAGAATCAACACCGGACGGCGTGCGCGAAACCGGAATCGGGAGAGCGCGGCTGCAGCAAAAAGCCCCAAGACGATAGAGAACACCACTGCCCCCGCAACGACGATGACAGAGTTACGTAGGTTCTGGACGAACCCGGCCTGCGTCACAGCCCGAACGAAATTCTCAAGCGTGGGTTCGCTGGGGAGGAAGCGAGGCGTCGACGAAAGCATCTCGGACTGTGGTTTAAACGCCGTATTGATCATCCAATACACCGGGAAGACCCAGACGATGCAGAAGATGATGGCGATGAGCGTACTGACCCAAGGAAACTTGCGGAGGCGCCTCGCCCTTAGCTGCCGCTTCTGCGTAGCAGTCAGTGTGTCAGACTGCGGAGGAAGTGCGCCGCCGCGTGGTGCGTCTTGTGTCGTCGTAGTCACGGTCAGAGGTCCTCTCCAGAACGAATGAGGTCGCGGATGTACAAGGCGCTGAGTACCAGCAGGATCAACGTGGAAGCGACGGCGATGGCCGAGCCAGCCCCCAGCTGCACGTTGCCAGAGAACGCGGTGATGTAGGTGAACACGCCCAGGGTGCTCGTCGCACCATCGGGACCACCGGCAGACACCAGCCAGATCTGGTTGAACACGTTGAAGTCCCAGATGATGGAAAGCATGGTCACCAGCATGAAAGTCGGCTTCATGGCCGGAAGTACCACCATGCGATAGACAGCAAATTCGCTCGCGCCATCGATGCGTGCTGCTTCTTTTCGGTCAAGCGGCACTTGCGTCTCCGCAGCGTAGAGCGTCAACGCGATAAAAGGCACCGCCTGCCACACCACCAGCAGCCAAATGCACACCCACGCCAGCACCGGGTCGGCTGCCCAGTTCTTGCTAGTGAGATCACCAAACAGCCCGGTTTGCGTGAGGATCCAGTTCACCACACCGTATTGCGGCTGGAATAGCCACTTCCAGATCAACGATGACGCCACGTTGGGCATTGCCCAGGCGAGAATCAACGAGACGGTGACGACGTATCGCATCACCGACGTGAGTCGCGTCATGAGATGTGACATGAACGCACCGATCACAACGCTGCCTATCACGAGGCTCGCGGTGAAGATCACTGTGCGCAGAAGCGCAAGCCAGAATTCGCCCTCGCTCAGCAGTTTGGCGTACTGCTCAAACCCGACGTTGTTGTAGGTGCCGGTAAAGAGACTGCGTTGGTTGTAGTCGGTGGTGGACAGACCCACCAGGAACACGATGGGCGCGAGCGTGACGAAAATGAGCACGATCCCTGCGGGTGAAAGCAGCAGCAGGGGTGCCAGCCACGGCCGTTCATGCGGGGAGCCTGATTTGCGCGGCCGGGTCACATTCAGCGTTGATGCGGTTCTGGACAAAGCGGCCATGAAGCTCGCCTTTCGAGTCGGGTTGAGGGTGGGCGCCGACTACCAATGTTGTCGGCGCCCACCGGCATGATCACTGTTCGTTGAGCGTCTTGTCGGCGGCGGCGTCGAACGCTTCAGCCGCGCCCTTGACGTCCTTCGAACCAGAAGCAATGGCCTGGAACATGGTCTCGAGCTCCTTATTGCTCTCGATGGTGGTCCAGTTCGGGTTCGGAGGGGTGGCCTTCGAGTTGAGTGCCGCAGCGAAGAATCCACGCTTGACTTCGCTCAGCGTCGAATCAGCCTTCTCAACGCCCTCCTTGCTGTTCGGAATCCAGCCGTCTACTCCGTAGACGAAGTCCGACTGCACTTCAGGGCTGGCTGCGATCTTGACCCACTGGAGAGCCAGGCCAGCATTCTTCGACTTGGCAGGGATCGCCCAGTTCGACCCACCAAGCATCACCGGCTGGGTCTTACCCGACTTGCCAGGCATCGGGAAGGTGCCGAGATCCTCTTCCTTGAGCTCAGGGTTCAGCCTGAGGATGCCCGCCGAGTTGGTGTTGAGAATCGCAGAAGTCTTGCCGTCCGCGAAGATCTGGTTGTGGTCAGGGTCCAGCGTGTTCAGAGTCTGAGAAGCAGGGGACGAGTAGGCGTTCTGGAAGGCCTTGAAGTCTTCGAGGCCCTTCAACCCTGCCTCGCTGCCGAAGCCCGACTTCCAGGTGTCGCCTTCCTGAGTTGCGATCTCGCCGCCGGCATCCCACAAGAACTGCAGGCCAGCGAACCAGTACTGACCGGGCAGGTAGAACGCGGAGAAGTCTGGAGTGGACTTATTGGCTTCCTTCACCTTGTCCAGTGCCGCAGTGAGTTCATCGTACGTGGTGGGCACCTCGGTGACGCCGGCCTCCTCCCACATCTTCTTGTTGTAGATCACCGCACGCGCACCGGCGAAGCCGGGAACCGCGTACAGCTTGCCGTCGATGGTGGCAGGATCGACGAGACCGTCCAGCCAAGTCTGACCTTGCGCGAGATCGTCCTTGCTCTCCGTCAGGTCGAGGAGTCCGCCGTTGGCCGCGTAGGAAGCGACCTGCGTGTTACCGATGTCGAGCACGTCAGGCGGGGTATCCGTGGCGAGCGACGTCGAGATCTTAGTGTTAATGCCGTCCCAGGTCTGCACCTGGAGATCGACCTTGGCCTTGGTTTCTTCGGTGAAGCGCTTGTTGATCTCACCGAGGGTTTCATCGGTGTAGTCGCCCTCCATCACCCACACGGTGATGGTTTTACCTTCGCCATTGGTGTCGGCCGAAGGCTTAGCTTCGGTTCCTCCCCCACCCGAGCATGCGGTGAACAGGAGGGTGGCAGCCAACCCGACCGCGCCGAGAGCAGTTTTCTTGATAGCCACGTTTCTCTCCTTCGTTGAGAAGACATTCTTGCGGATATGAGTTTCGCGGGATGCGAAGCCCGAGGCGAAGCGTCACACCGATGTGGGCGTCGTTGCCTAGGACAATTATTAGTAAATGAGTCTTGCAAACAAATGTCAAGTAGGGTCTACTGGTAGTTATCCAACTGTTACCTCGCGCACTTCCCAGGAGGGCTCATGACATCCGTCGTTCCTCGTGTACGCCACCTCGAGAAGGGATCTGGCGAATTCAGGTTGTCTGCAACAACACGCATCGCCACGAGTGATGCACTCTCCTCCGCGGCTCGGCTGCTGCAGGCGAGTCTGGTGCAGGCCACGCAACTGCCGGTTGGGTTTGGTGATGATGGGCAGATCCAGCTGCGTGTCGACGATTCCCTCCCGCGTGAGGGCTACCGCGTCGAAGTGACCCCCGAACGAGTACACATCGCGGCAGCGACCGAGGTTGGGGCCACATGGGCCGTCCAGACACTACTACAGCTTCTCCCCCCTAACATCTACCGCAAGGCACCGCTGCGGAACACCCGTTGGGCCATCCCCGCCGTCACGATCGAAGACGAACCAAAGTACCCGTGGCGAGGCGCGCTACTCGACGTCGTTCGTCATTTCCTTCCGGTCAGGGAGGTGCTGCGATTCATCGACCTCTTGGCCATCCATCGCCTCAACGTGTTGCACCTTCACCTCACGGACGATCAGGGATGGCGGATCGAGATTCTCCGCTACCCACGCCTCACCGAGGTAGGCAGTTGGCGGCGAGAGTCTCAGGTTGGGGCGGGGGAGAACGCGAGCCACGACGGCCGCCCGCATGGCGGCTTCTATACACAAGACGACATCCGTGAGATCGTCGCCTACGCCGCAGCGCGAGGAATCACCGTCGTTCCGGAGATCGAGCTCCCAGGTCACGCCCAAGCGGCGATCGCCGCCTACCCCGAACTCGGCGTGGTCGATGAACCACTCGAGCCGTGGACCAATTGGGGCATCAACGTCAACGTCTTCAACGTGGAGGAAAGCACAATCGAGTTCCTCTGCAACGTGTTCGACGAAGTGGTGGAGCTGTTCCCGTCTGAGTACATCCACGTCGGCGGCGACGAGTGCCCGAAGGAGCAGTGGGAAGCCGACCCTCGCACCCAGGAACGTATGCAGGAGCTCGGCGTCGCCGACGAGCACGCGCTGCAGAGTTGGTTCATTTCGCGAATCAGTGAACACCTCGCCTCGCATGGCCGGAAACTGCTCGGCTGGGACGAGATCTTGGAGGGAGGGCTCGCCAAGGATGCGACGGTGCTCTCGTGGCGCGGGTGGGCTGGCGCGATCGCCGCTGCCCGCGCGGGCAACGACGTCATCGCCTGCCCCGAGGACACCGTCTACCTCGACTACCGTCAGTCGGACGACCCCAGGGAACCGATCCCCGTGGCGACCGTCACCACCGTCGCCGACGTGTACGGGTTCAGCCCCGTGCCACCCGGCATCAGCGACGAAGAAGCGCGCCATGTGCTCGGCGGGCAGGGCAACATGTGGACCGAGCACACGGACTCCCCGCGCAGCATCGACTACCAGGTCTTCCCCCGCTTGTGCGCGCTGGCGGAAGCGCTGTGGGCCCCGGACCTCAGGGACCTCGACGATTTCGAAGCACGCCTTACCCACCATCTGGAGCGCTTGGACGCGTTGGGCGTCGAGTACCGTCGCAGTGACGGACCACGCCCCTGGCAGCTGCGGCCAGGCATTCCTGGACGCCCGGAAGACAAGGAAACAGCCGCAGCGAACGTGCAGGCGCTCACGGCGAACATCGCTGTGGAATAAGCCAGTCAGAGCCTGAAGTTCCGGCGCCCCCACTTCGGGGGTGATCCGCGACTCAATGCCCTCGGTGCGCCCAAAGGGCTCAGGCTCGCCACGCCGCTTGCTATTGCAGGGATAGGCCCACACTTGGCATGTGAGTGAGCGCTCACTATGATGATGGGTTGTGACACGAGCCCCAAGGATGACCCGCGACGAACGCCGCGCGAGCATCGTCGAAGCTACTGCCCCGCTGCTGGAGCTGTATGGCCAGCAACTCACGACGAAACAGATCGCCGAGGCAGCTGGCGTCGCGGAAGGCACCATCTTCCGTGCCTTCGACTCGCTGCAGGAAGTGATCGAGGCGACGGTGACTGCGTCGCTCTCCCCCGAACGCCTCGACGCCATCGTCGCCGACACCACGTTCCCTGGCACGCTCGCCGGGGATGTCGAAGGCGCGTTCGAGGCCGCCAGCCGTTACTTCGACGTGGTGCGCTCGGCCTTCCTGATCGGGCACAACAGCCCTAGCCACGACGCGAATGCACGCTGCGCGCGCGACCTCCTCCAGGAGCGCGACGCCCAGCTCGCGGCACTGTTGACGGAACGCTTGGCAACCCACGCCGACGAACTCACCGTCGCGCCGTCTGAGTGCGCCCAACTTGTGTTGGCCCTGGCCGTAGGCGAGCGCCGACGCCACGCCGCCGGCCCCGACCCCCTCAGCCGCGAGGTGCTCGTCGGCACCATCGTGCACGGAGTGAGGAAACCCGCATGATCAAACACCTCGGACGTCTCATCAACGTCTACATCCGCCCGTACTGGGGGCTGCTGGCGCTCGTCGTCGGGCTCCAGGTGATCGCCACCGCCATGAACCTGTACCTGCCGACGCTGAACGCGCGCATCATCGACGAGGGCGTCGTCGTGGGCGACACCGGTTACATCTGGCGCACGGGCGGCGTGATGCTGGCGCTGTCAGCCATTCAAGCCGCCGCGCAGATTGGCGCCGCGTGGGCCGCGTCGCGCACGTCGATGGGGTTCGGGCGCGACGTGCGGGCCGCAGTGTTCGACCGCGCGCTCGGCTTCTCTACGAAGGAGCTCGACAAGTTCGGCGCCCCCAGCCTCATCACCCGGTCCACCAACGACGTGCAGCAGGTGCAGATGCTCGTGCACATGACCTGCGTGATGCTCATCAGCGCACCCATCATGATGGCGGGCGGCGTCATCATGGCAGTGCGCGAAGACTTCGGGCTGACCTGGATCATCCTGGTGGCGGTCGTCATCTTGGGCTCGGGCATCGTCGTGCTCATCACGTTCATGGGCCCGCTGTTCAAGCGCATGCAAGAGCGCATTGACAACCTCAACCGCATCCTGCGCGAGCAGATCACCGGCGTGCGCGTGGTGCGGGCCTTCGTGCGCGAAGAGCGCGAGTCTCGACGCTTCGACGGCGCCAACGACGACCTCACCACCACGACGCTGCACGTCGGGCGCCTGATGGTGTTCATGTTCCCGTTCGTGGGCGTGGTGATGAACCTCTCGACGGTGGGCGTGATGTGGTTTGGTGCGCACCGCATCAGCTCCGGGGACCTTCAGATCGGCCAGCTCACCGCGTTCATTTCCTACCTCATGCAGATCCTCATTTCTGTGATGATGACGACGATGCTGCTGGTGCTCGCGCCCCGCGCGGGTGTGTGCGCCGACCGCATCATGGAGGTGCTGCGCACCGAGTCGTCCGTCGAGGAGCCGGAGCACCCCGCCCAGGCGCCCACCGAGCGCGGCGTCGTGCACTTCGACGATGTCAGCTTCGCCTACCCCGGCGCCGACGCACCCGTGCTGAAGCACCTCACGTTCACTGCCGAACCGGGCCAGACCACCGCTATCATCGGCTCCACCGGGTCGGGCAAATCCACCCTCGTGAACCTCATCCCCCGCCTGTTCGACGTGACCGGCGGGCGGGTGCTCGTCGACGGTGTGGACGTCCGCGACTACCACGACGAAGACCTCTGGGCGCGCATCGGGCTCGTGCCGCAGCGACCGTACCTGTTCAGCGGCACCGTGGCCAGCAACCTCCGATACGGTCAGCCGGATGCGTCGGAGGACGACATGTGGCGGGCGCTGGAGATCGCCCAGGCGAGGGACTTCGTCGAGGCCAAGGATGGCGGGCTCGAATCCGAGATCGCGCAGGGTGGCACCAACGTCTCGGGTGGGCAGCGGCAGCGCCTCGCCATCGCCCGCGCGCTGGTGAAACAGCCCAGCATCTACGTCTTCGACGACTCATTCTCCGCCCTCGACGTGGCCACCGACGCCCGGCTCCGCGCCGCGCTCGCCCCTACCACACGCGACGCGACGGTGATCGTCGTCGCCCAGCGTGTGTCCACCATCCAGCACGCCCACCAGATCATCGTCCTCGACGAGGGCGAGATCGTCGGCCGAGGAACCCACGACGAACTGCTGGCCAACAGCGAAACGTACCGGGAGATCGTCGAATCGCAGCTCAGCGCCGAGGAGGCAGCATGAGTAAGAAGGTCGTCGCGAACGAACGCCCCAAGGATGCCCCGAACACGACGAACGGGGGTCCGCACGGGGGTGGCACCGGGGAGAAGGCCGCGAACTTCTCCGTCAGCGGCAAGCGCCTCGTCGGGGAAATGCGGCCAGAACGCATCAAGATGGTGCTGGCCATCGTGCTCTGCGCGGTGGGCGTGGGGTTAAACGTGCTCGGCCCGAAGATTCTGGGCCAAGCCACAGACAAGCTGCTGGCAGGCATCGTCGGCGGTGGGATGCCGTCGAGTATCACGAAAGCCCAGGCCATCGCCGAGGCCACGAAACAAAACCCCAAGATGGCCGAGATGCTGCGCAACCTCGACTTCACGCCCGGCCAGGGCATCGATTTCGGGGCCATCGGTTCGATTTTGCTGCTCGTGCTGGGGCTGTACCTGGTGGCGTTCGCGTTTCAGCTGGTGCAGGGGTGGGTCCTCAACGGCGCCATCCAGCGCACCGTCTACCGGATGCGGGAGAAGGTGGCGGCGAAGATCGACCGCCTGCCGCTCAGCTACTTCGACGCGCAACCGCGCGGCGAGCTGCTCAGCCGTGTTACCAACGACATCGACAACGTGTCGCAGACCTTCCAACAGACGCTGCATCAGCTGATGAGCTCGCTGTTCACCGTCGTCGGAGTGCTGGCGATGATGTTCTGGATCTCACCGACGCTGGCCCTCGTCGCCCTGCTTGCCGTGCCGGTGGGCATGGTGGTCGTCGGGGTGATCGGCAAGCGCTCGCAGAAGCTGTTCAAGGAGACGTGGGCTGCCACCGGAACCCTCAATGCGCACATCGAGGAGGCCTACACCGGGCATGCGCTGGTGAAGGTGTTCGGGCGCAAGCGGGAGGTTGAAGAGGAGTTCGCGAAGCGCAACGAGCGCCTGTACCAGGCGAGCTTCGGTTCGCAGTTCGTCTCCGGGCTCATCATGCCCATCATGTTCCTCGTCGGGAACCTGAACTACGTGATCATCGCCGTACTCGGCGGGCTGCGGGTGGCGTCGGGCACCATGAACATCGGCGACGTGCAGGCGTTCATCCAGTACTCGCGCCAGTTCACGCAGCCGCTCACGCAGGTGGCGTCGATGGCGAACCTGCTGCAGTCGGGCGTCGCTTCGGCCGAGCGGGTGTTCGAGCTCCTCGACGCCGACGAGATGAGCGCTGAGCCTACTGGTTCGCTGCCTGAGACGGTGCGGGGGCGCGTCGAGTTCGAAGGCGTCGACTTCTCCTACAAGCCTGATCAGCGCCTCATTGAAGACCTGAACCTCGCCGTCGAACCGGGCCAGACCATCGCGATCGTCGGCCCCACCGGCGCGGGCAAGACCACGCTGGTGAACCTCATCATGCGCTTCTACGACCTGAACGCCGGGCGCATCACGCTCGACGGCGTCGACATCTCGCAGGTGCCCCGCCAGGAGGTGCGGCGCCAGGTGGGCATGGTGCTGCAGGACGCGTGGCTGTTCGGCGGCACGATCCGCGAGAACATCGCCTACGGCCGCGTTGGCGCCACGGAGGAGGACATCGTCGAGGCCGCGAAGGCTACGTTCGTCGACCGCTTCGTGCACTCTCTGCCCGACGGCTACGACACCGTGATCGACGAGGAGGGCAACAACGTCTCGGCCGGTGAGAAACAGCTCATCACCATCGCGCGGGCGTTCTTGTCGGAACCGTCGTTGCTCATCCTCGACGAGGCGACGAGCTCCGTCGACACCCGCACCGAGCTGCTCCTCCAGCAGGCGATGAACTCGCTGCGCACCGGGCGGACGTCGTTCGTGATCGCGCACCGGCTGTCCACCATCCGCGACGCGGATGTGATCCTCGTCATGGAGAACGGGCGCATCGTCGAGCAGGGTTCGCACGACGAGCTCCTCGAACGCCGCGGGCACTACTTCGACCTGTACCAGTCGCAGTTTGCGGCATCGATGGTTGAGTAGCGCCCGGAGGGCGCGTATCGAAACCATCCCCGCCCCCGACGGTTGAGCCGCCACCACAGGTGGCGAGTCGAAACCATCCAGCCCAGAAACTGCAAAACTCGCCAACAGTCGCAGCCCTCCCCGCTCACCCGAGTGTGAGGCACACAGCTGATGGCGAGTTTTGCAGTTTCCTCAGCCAATCGCGCGTCTCTATACGACGACTACGTCGCCTACTCGACGCTCGGTGAAGACAATCTGATGGTTGAGTAGCGGGCGAAGCCCGCGTATCGAAACCGGCCCCTACACTGGCCGAGGAAAGGAACGATGCAATGTCGGTGCGGAAGCTACTCTCTGCGACGCTCACTGTCGGCGCCCTCGGGTTCGGCGGCGGCGCGGCGCTCATCCCCATCATGGGGCGGGAGTTCGTGCAACGCCACAAGCTCGCCACCGACGACGCATTCACCGCGCACACCATCATCGCTAACGTCACGCCCGGCGCGCAGCCGGTGAAGATGTCGGCGATGGTTGGCACCCACGTCCGCCCCACATGGGCCCCGACAGCGGCCGCGCTCGCCGTCGCGCTCCCCGGGACGCTCGGGACGGTGCTGCTCCTCATGCTGTTTACCGCGCTCGGCGCGTCGGCGATCCGCGTCATCGAGTTCGCCGCGCTGGGTATCTCCGCGTTTATCACGGTGCTGCTCATTCACTACATCGGCAAGGTGTTGCGCACCTACCATCCGCTGGCGACGGTGATACTGGCGCTGCTGACGTTCGCCACCGTCGGTGGCAACCAGGCCGTGCGTGCGGCTGGGAATCTGCTGGGCACGGGCTGGACGTCCTCGCTCCCCCAGCTGAGCGCAGTGCAGGTGATCCTGCTCGCCCTCGTTGGTGTTGCCGTGCTCAGTTTCTTCCGACGGGGTCAGTCGCCCTCCGCGCCTGCCGAGCCCCCGCCCTCGTCCACCAGCCACACGCTGCGCGCAGCCGGGATGCTAGCCCTCGTCGCCCTCGTGGCGCTCGGGGTGGCGTTCCTCGTCGGTGCGGGACATGTGGTGTCGTTGGTCGGCCTCTCGACGCTCTCATCCTTCGGCGGCGGCGCTGCATATATCGGTGTCGCGGACGGTTTCTTCGTCTCAAGCGGCATCGTGCCCGCCTCGGAGTTCTACGGGCAGATGGTTCCGGTGGCCAACGCGCTGCCAGGGCCGGTGCTCATCAAGCTGGCGAGCGCCGTCGGTTACGGATTCGGGTACTCCCACGGCGGCGTCGGCATGGGAGTGCTGATCGCGACCTTGGGGTTCCTCGTCTCCGTATGTTCATGTTCCGCGCTGGCGCTGGCATTTCTCGCGGTGTACGAGAAGGCGTCGAATTCCCCCTTCGTGCGCCTGCTCGGCCCCGTGGTGTTGCCGGTGATCTGCGGCCTGCTGCTCATGACCATGACCTCCATGCTGAACGCGAGCGTCGACATCGCACACCACGCTGGCGTCTCCGGTGCAGGAACGGCGTGGGTTTCAATCGCCGGGGTCGTGCTGTTGTGGGTTGTGCAGCGCCGCTGGCATCCGCACGATCTCGTGCTCATCCTCGGCGCCGGCGGCGTGTCGTTGGCGACCATGCTGCTGCTCTCCTGAGCGGCGGCGCGTGCACTCGCCCTGCCCTAGCATGGCGGTATGCGCCCAGAGCAACTCGAAGACCTCGTTTCTCTCTCCGCCCCTACGCTCCACCCCGACGGCGCCTTCGCCGTCGTCGCAGTTTCCCACCCGAGTTTCGCCGTCGACGCCGAGGTAGGTCAGCTGTGGCGAGTCCCCCTCGACGGCGGCCGCCCGCGTCGCATCACCCGCGGATTCCGTGACACCGCGCCTAGGTTCTCCCCCGACGGCACCCTGCTGGCGTTCGTGCGTTCGCAGCCTGGCAAGCCCGGACAGCTGTTCATCGCCCCTGCCGACGGCGGCGAACCCATGCAGATAACCGACCAGAAGCTGGGCGTCGGCGCGTTCGAGTTCTCCGACGATTCCCGCCGCATCGTGTTCATCGCGAGGGTGCCGGAAGACGGCCGTTACGGAACCGTCGACGACATCGACGCCGCGCACGAATCGCCGCGCGCATTCAGCGATTTCCAGACCAGGCACAACGGCGTCGGCTGGTTCCGCGACCGCCCCGCACAGGTGTTCGTCGTCGACGTGCCCGACCCCGCCGCCGAACCCATCTTCGAACCAACTGGCCAGGGCAAGTTGCACGACGTCGACGTGCCCGCCCCGTTCCCCGAGACCACGCGCCTCACCGACGACGACATCGACTGGGCATCGCCCATCTTCGACGCCGACGGCTCGGTGCTCGCCAGCGCCAACCGCAAGGGCGACGACACCCTCGAGTGCGAGCTCTGGCGCCTGCGCGAGGGCGCGAAACCAGAATCGCTCACCGCTGGGCTGAGCCTGAGCGCGCGCGGGCCCCGTCGCTCCGGCGGCCGCCTCTTCTTCGTCGCCGGATCGGTGGGCGAAGGCGTCGACTTCGTCGGCCACCACGGCACCGTGTGGCTCGCGGGCGACGCGCCGCGCCAAGTCGTCGACATCACCGTGGGCGGCCCGCTCGTATCGCTCGGGGACGGGCGCGTCGTCGTGCCGGAGGTCTACCGCGGCACTGAGCGCGCGGTGATCGTCAGCGACGGCGATCACCAGTTCATCGAAGACCCGACGTGGGACGTCCAGGCGCTCGCCGCCGCGGGCGGGGTGATCGTCGCGACGGTCACCAGCGCCACGAGCACCGGCGAGCTGGCCGTGCTGCGCGACGGCCGCTGGCAGGTGCTCACCAACTTCGGCGCGGCACTGGCCGACGCCACTCTCCCGCACGCGGTCACCGCGCAGGCACCCGACGGGTACCCCGTCGAAGGATGGCTGCTCAAACCCACGGGCAGAGGCCCGCACCCGGTGCTGCTCATGATCCACGGCGGCCCGTACCACGGGTACACGCGCTCCTTCTTCGACGAGGCCCAGGTGGCCGTCGAGGCCGGATACGCCGTTGTCATGTGCAATCCGCGCGGGTCGTGGGGCTTCGGCACCGAGCACGGCCGAGCCATCAAGGGCGACATGGGAAACCTCGACGCCGCCGACGTGCTCGCCTTCCTCGAACACTGCCTGGCTGGCGACGACGCCCTCGACGGCGAGCGCCTCGGCATCATGGGCGGTTCCTACGGCGGCTATCTCACGGCGTGGATCATCGGCCACGATCACCGCTTCCGCGGCGCGATCGTCGATCGGGGTTTCCTCGATGTGCAGAGCTTCGTCGGCTCCAGTGACATCGGCTGGTTCTTCCCGCAGGAATACACGAGCTACGACAAGGCGGAGGCCGACCGCCAGTCGCCCATGACGTACGCATCTGAGGTGCGCACGCCGACGCTCGTGATCCACTCCGAGGACGACCTGCGCTGCCCGCTCCACCAGGGTCTGCAGTACCACGCGCTGCTGAAGCAGGCAGGGGTGGACGCGGAGATGCTGGTGTTCCCCGGAGAGAACCACGAGCTCACGCGCTCGGGCACGCCGTGGCATCGTCGGCAGCGCTTCGAGGCCGTGATGGCGTTCTGGGAGAAGCACCTCCCCGTCGCCTGATACCGCGCACGCCCGTTTACCGACGGGAACCCTTTCTGCAGCACGTTCGTTATCGAGCGTGGAACTTCAGAAAGGACACTTCCTTGTCATTTGTAGGACGAGCTTGGCGGTATGTGTGCCGGAAATGGGTGAAGTCGCTCATTGTGTTCGGCATTCTCGTGGCGATGATGACGGCACTGTTCACGACGAGTGCGATCAGCCGCTCAGCCGACCGAGTCAGCGACGACGTCGCCAAGCGCACCGGAGCCGGCTTCGTCATCCAGAACAACCCACAATTCAATATGGGCACCCCGCGTGGTGCCGGCACGGTGCAAGGGGGTGACATCAAGAACATCGCCGCGCTCGATGGGGTGAAATCCTACGTGGCACGCCAAAACGTCACAGCAGACCTCGTGAACGCCACGGTGCAGAAGCTTCCGCAGCAGGAATACGACGCTGAGAAGGAGAAACAGTTCGGCAACGCAGCCAATGTCTGGGGCGTCAACACCACGGAGCTGGACAACAACTTCCGCAGCGGAGCCCTCAAACTCGTCAGTGGGCGCCACCTGCAGCCCGATGACCACAACAAGGCGGTCATCCATGAGGAGCTCGCGAAGGCCAACGGCCTCAAGGTGGGCGACACGATCACGCTCAAGGCCAACCCCTACGACGTCGACAACCAAAAGAAGTCCACCGCGCAGGTCGACGCGGAGATCGTCGGCCTCGTCGCGGGGAAGAACACCCGCCCGGCCGCGCAGCGCAGCGAGCTGTTCGCCAACACCTTGTTCACCGACCTGGACACCACCCGGACACTCTACGGGTGGGACAAGAGCTCCGAGATCTACCAGGACGCCAACTTCTTCGTCGAACACCCCGACGAGCTTGAGCGCGTCGCGGAAGCCGCCAGCAAGCTCGACATCGATTGGCGAAACTACCAACTCGCGCCCACGACGCAGTATCTCGCCGGCATCACCGGCGCCGTCGACGGCGTGCGGGGCGTGATGGGCGGCACCACCGTCGCGACGTTCGTGCTGGCCGGTGCGCTCCTGTTGCTGGTGCTGTGCCTGTGGCTGAACGAGCGAAAGAAGGAGACGGGTGTGCTGTTCGCGGTCGGCACGCCGAAGGCAGGCGTGGTGGCGCAGTACCTCACCGAGCTGGTGTTCATTGCGGTCCCGGCCATGGTGGCGTCGTTCTTCCTGGCCCGCACGGTGGCGCAGGGAGTGGGCTCGTCGGTGCTGAGTTCGGTGAACGCGTCGGCGGAGCAGGGCTTCGCGCCAGGCCAGCAGGCGGGTGCGGATATGGAGTCGTCCACCGCCGTCCAGACCCTCGACGCCCTCAACGTGCAGGTGAGCCCTGATCTGCTGCTCGGCGTGGGCGCGATGAGCCTCGCGGTGCTCGTGCTGTGCGCGCTACTGGCGTCGGTGCCGATGCTGCGACGTCCCCCGCGCGCACTGCTGGTGGACATCTCGTGAGCGGCATCTCGGCCCCACGTCGGGCCTGGATTGCGACGGTGCGTCGCCCCGCCCGCAGCCTGGTGCTGCTGGCGATCATGACGTTGGTGTTCACCGCTTTGGTGGCGCAGTCTGGAGTGCGCACCACGATGAGCCAGTTGCGCAGCGCGATCGATGCGAGCGTCGGCGCAGGGTTCACCGCGACGGCACCCTCCGGCCAGCTGCCCGAGGACGACGCGCAGCGCCTGGCCGCACTGCCTGGCCTTCGCAAGCACGCGTTCGAGGCCGATGCCCTAGCGCGCCCCGACAAGGCCACGCCCGTGCAGGCCGCCGGGGCCGTGCAGCTCGACCCCGAGTTCGCCGGCGACGTGGGGCTCACGGGCACCACCGACTCGTCGCTCTACCCCGCATTCCAAGGCCGGCTGTTCACCCTGGCCGAGGGGCGGCACCTCGACGGCGGCCAGCCGGGAGCGCTCATCCACCGTGCCTTCGCTGAGCAGAATCATCTGCGCATGGGCTCGCCCCTGACGCTCACGCTCGACGGCAGGACGGTGACGGTTCCCGTCGCGGGAATCTTCGACGGCAAGGCAGAAAACCCGACGGGGTTGCCCTCGGGGGCGTCGGAGAACAAGGTGTTCCTCACACTCGCCGAGCTGCGCAAGCTCACCGGCGACGAGGCCCTCACCGTCGCGCGATTCGAGGCGAAGGCGGCGTCGGGGCTGAGCGACGTGCTCAACCAGGCGCGGCAGGGCGCGCCGGGGCTCACCATCGAAGACAATCGGGCACAGTTCCAGTCGGTGCTCACCTCCATCGAAGCAGTGGAGAAGGTGCTTGGGCTGTTGCTGCTCGTCGCGTGTGGGGTGAGCGTCGTCGTGCTCGGGCTGGTGTTGGTGTTCTGGGTGCGCGGACGTATCCGGGAGATCGGGGTGCTGCTCGCGATCGGCAACCCGAAATCCACCATCGCCGGGCAATTTTGCCTTGAGGTGGCGCTGCTGGCTGCCGCGTCGTCGGTGCTGGCGCTCGTGCTCGGCCAACTGCTGGGTGGCGCGTTGGCGTCGCGGGTGCTGGCGTCGTCGGGCGACCCTGCCCTCAGCGCACTCTCCCCGGCGTCGGGCAGCGTGCTGAGCGTGTTAGCGGCGCTCGACGTGGGCATGCTCGTCGTCACGGCGGCGCTCGCGGTGGCGCTCGCCCCCGTGCTGCGCCGATCCCCAAAATCCATTCTTTCTTCCATGAACTAGGAGCTATCCATGAGCGTATTGCAACTTGACAAGGTCAATTACACCTACCCGGGCAACAACGGCAAAGTGCTGACCGATGTGTCGCACAGCTTCGAGCGGGGCACATTCACGGCCATTGTGGGCTCGTCAGGCGCGGGCAAATCGACGCTGTTGAGCCTGCTCGCGGGCCTCGATACGCCGACCAAGGGTGCCGTGCTGTTCGAGGGCAAGGACATCGCCGAGACGGGGTACTCGAAGCACCGACGCAGCCAGATCTCGCTCGTGTTTCAGAACTACAACCTCATCGAGTATCTGACGCCGCTTGAGAACCTGCGCTTGGTTGACCGCCGGGCATCTGTGCAACAGCTGGAGGAGCTGGGGCTCAGCCAGGAGCAGGCGAAGCGAGGCGTGCTGCAGCTCTCTGGCGGTCAGCAGCAGCGTGTGGCGATCGGGCGGGCGCTGGTGTCGAAGGCGCCGGTGATTCTCGCCGACGAACCCACCGGCAACCTCGACGAGACCACCGCGGAGGAGGTCGTCGGGATTCTTCGCGACGCCGCCCGCGCCGGCAAGTGCGTGATCGTCGTCACTCACTCCAAGCAGCTCGCCGCCGAGGCCGACGAGGTGCTGGTGCTGAAGGGCCGGAAACTCACCCGGCAGCGCTGAGGGGCGTCCGGCTGTCGGGGGCGCACCAACCCGATGGGTGAGCCGCGCTCCGCCCACTCCCTCGATGGTTGAGCCGCGACGAAGTCGCGAGTCGAAACCATGTGCGCCGCATCAAAACTGCAAAACTCGCCATCAGCTGCGTGCCTCACGCTTGGCTGAGCGTGCAGAGGTGTGACTGATGGCGAGTTTTGCAGTTTTGGTCACGGCGTCTCGGTGGCGGCTCCGTCACCAAGCTCGATGATTGAGCCGCCACCGCAGGTGGCGTGTCGAAGTCATCACCTTCAGTGGCAGATTTGCGCCCAAACATGGACCACGATCTGCCACTGAAGCTTGCGTTCGCTCCGCGCGGTCGGGGCTGGTCAACGCACGATCAATCACCCACCTGTGGATAACTCCAGAAACTGCGACGAAGTGACCCCCACATCTGGTTCACTCAAAGCCCTGGAGGAACAATCATGGTCAAACAACGACGTCTTGGCTACACCATCGCCACCACACTGCTACTTGCGACGGTCACCGCCTGCCAACCCGCACAACCCCAGGCGCAAGAACAGCCAACACCCGCAGCACCCACATCCATCCGACGCGTCCCCACCCCCAGCCCAACCCCATCACCGACACCGTCCCCTTCCCCCACTGCCCACGAATCCTTCCCACCACCAGAACCAGGTGAGAGCAAAGAAATCCAAGCCATCAGAAAAGGCTGGGAAGAATACGAGAACCAGTTCTACATCACGGCAAAGAACCCTCACCAAATCGATGTCACCCCCTTGTCGAACACCGCCACAGGCCAGGCTCAGATTGACGTGCTAAATGCCATAGGCGAAATGCGCGACAGAGGCTGGATTCAAACGGGCCATGTCACCTATCGCGACGTGAAAATCACGGATCCTGTCACCGATGATTCAGGAGGTACGACGGCTGTGATCACCGTCTGCAAAGACCTCACAGCGTTACGTCTCCTGGAGTACTCCAGCAAACAACCTCCACAGCTGGAGGAAGGACAAGTCTGGCCAGAAATGATCTACGGCACCTATACGATGTATCGCCACCCCAACGGTCAGTGGGTCGTCTCAGACGAAGCCGGGGAGATGAAAGAATGCTGAAACCCCTCGCAGCGTTGCTCACGTACATGACGTTCCCCGCGTATGCAGATGGCGGATGAATCCGTGGGGAGGCTACTCCATTGAGGAAAAGCTGTGTCCACGAACCGGCCTCCGAGCGCCAGAACACCACCATCCTCACTGTATCGAGCCGCACCAATCACCCACCTGTGGATAACTCCAGAAACTGCGACGAAGTGACCCCCACATCT